>NC_014364.1:1551323-1861588 GCF_000143985.1 Sediminispirochaeta smaragdinae DSM 11293
AATGGCTGCAAGGCTGCCTTCTGTATGAATCGTTGCTCCTGCCCGATTCTTGAGAAGGCAGTTTTTAAAGACAAAGGGGCTTTCTTCTCCATCGGTAAGCAGGTTCGGAAAGGAAACCGCGGTTTCGTCCGGACCATAGTAGAGCTGAAATACCATACCGAGGGTTCTCTCTGTTGCCTCGTTTTCTTTCCAGCCCGTGATATTTTCCGCGACGGGATTCATAAACTGGATTTTCCCGTCCTTCCCGGTTGCAATGATTCCGTCTTCAATGCTGTGGAGGATGGCGGAGAGCCAATGCTCCTGCCTTTTGAGGGCCTGATCGACATTAAACTTGTACAGCGCAATATCGATGGTTGTATATAATTCTTTTTCTTTAAAGGGCTTAAGAATATATCCGAAGGGCTCTGCTTCCTTTGCCCTGGAAAGGGTTTTTTCATCGGAGTAGGCGGTAAGAAAGATGACCGGGATTCCAAAACGTTCCTTGACGACCTTTGCCGCATCGACTCCGTCGATTCCCCCGGAAAGCATGATATCCATCAAGATGATGTCGGGATGGTGCTCTTCTACTCTCCTCAGAGCCTCATCCCCGGTTGCCGCAAGAATAGGTTCTGGATAACCAAATCGTTCCAGACGACGCTGGAGATCAAGGGCGATGATCCTCTCATCTTCTACAATCAGTATTTTTTCATTTCGCATGGTGCCGATAACTCCGGTTACACAATTTCAATATCTCCAATACTTCACTCATCATAAATACTTTTCATCGAAAGATCAAACAAATTGACGAATCAAGCCGGGGAAAGCTATAGTGAAGATATGTTTAGTTCCAAATCTTTTTTTCATTATATAAAAAAATCTCCTACTTCTCTGCACGCCGCCGCAGCCTCTACCGACATTGTTGCCGGGAAGGGAGCCGTTGCTTTACGGCCGGAAGAGCCCTGGAGCCTTGAGGCAGGAAAGATTTATCATCTCCAGAAACGGGGGCTTTTTGCGGCGTTTCGTCCGGGCAAGCTTCCTCCCTGGGAAACGGGCATCGCCCTCTGTGCCGCCCATACCGATAGTCCTTCCCTGAAGCTTAAATTTGAATCGGGCACGAGAACCAGCCCTTTTCTCAGAGTTCCCGTGGAGCTCTACGGAGGCGCCATCGTCTCTTCCTGGCTTGATCGGGAGCTTTCCTGCTCCGGACTTGTTGTCTCTGCCGATTCCAATCGTCTTTTCACGACCGACGAACCGGTTGCAATTATCCCGAATCTTGCCATTCATCTGAACCCGAAGGTAAATGATGGTTATGCGTATCAAGTTCAGGATGAGCTTCAAGCTCTTTTTCCCGGGATCGCTTCTCTCCGGGAACTGGTGAGCAAGCACTCCGGTCTTCCGGGGGATGATATTCTTGCGGCGGATCTTTTCCTTCACGACCATATTGCTCCTTCGGAACTTGGAGGGGTAATGGTTTCGGAGAGAATCGATAACCTTGCTTCCTGCTATGCCGCCCTCTCCGCCTTCCTTGATGCTTCGGCCTTGGGAGCCGGTTGGACAATGGTTCTCTTTTCCGATGCCGAAGAGGTGGGAAGTACCATAGATTCCGGAGCGGATTCGGCCTTACCTATCAATCTGCTTAGACGGATCGTTGCCGTCTCCGGCGGGGGGGAGGAGGAGTTCCAGCGAACCCTTGCCCGTTCCTTTCTTGTTTCTGCCGACGGAGCGCATGCCGTTCATCCCAATTTTTCCTCGAAACATGATCCTGACTTTGCTCCGAGAATCGGAGGCGGTCCTGTGGTAAAAATGAATGCCCTGTACCGTTATGCCACAAACGCCGAGAGTGCCGGAATCTTCATATCGCTTTGCAATGAAGCAGGGATTTCTTATCAGCGGCTTATCGGTCGTTCGGATATGAAATCGGGAAGTACAGTCGGTTCTATCTTGTCGGCAGCACTTTCCATCAATACCGTGGATGTGGGGATTCCCATGTTGGCGATGCATTCGATCAGAGAGTGCGCATCCTTCGAGGATCTTGAGGCTCTCTATCGAGTCCTACTCCTTTTTTTCCGAAAGGCGGAGGAACAATAGAGATGGAACCTACCCCTTATCGTTTTGAGAACAGCTTACCTGATGAGTTACTCCAGCAACGGCAACAACCCCGAATCGAGGATATCCGCGGCCGTTATTTTCGTGACACCACGGCTATTATTCACTGCAACCCCTTTCGTCGCTTGAAGCACAAGACACAGGTCTTTTTCAGTCCGAAAAACGACCATATCTGTACCCGCATCGAGCATGTCATGCATGTCGCATCCATAGCTGCTGCGGTATGCAGGGGGCTCGACCTTGATGCCGATCTCGCCTGGGCCATCGGTCTCGGCCATGATCTTGGTCATACTCCCTTTGGTCATGTGGGTGAACACATCATGGCCGATATTAGGAAAGATTCAGGGGGCTTTGTGCACGAGCTCTACAGCCTGCGGGTTGTCGATCATCTTATCGGCTACGGGAAGGGGCTCAACCTCACCTATGCGGTACGGGACGGTATCGTAAGCCACTGCGGGGAAAAGTTCGAGCAGTCCATCATCCCTGTCCAGGAGATTAAGGACCTTGGTTCCCTGACCGGTCGCAACCACCTTCCCTCGACCTGGGAGGGAGCAGTCGTTCGCATGGCAGATAAGATTGCCTATTTGGGACGGGACCTGGAAGATGCCCTTCAGCTGAAGATCGTGAAGCGCGGGGACGTTCCCGAAGAAATCGTCACAAGCCTCGGAGCGGAAAATGGCGTTATCATCAATACCCTGGTCAACGATCTGATCGATACCAGCCGCAAGAATGGTGCCATTGCTTTTTCCGATGAAAAATACCATGCGATGAAGGTGCTTACGGAGTTTAACTATCGGAACATCTACCGAAATCCCCTGCTTTCCGATTATCACCGCTATTTCGACCGTATCCTTCGTTCGCTCTTCGATTATCTGGAGGACCTTTTCGATCGTTACCGTTTCGATGAGACGCAATACCGAAGGGAGAAAAATCTGCTTGCGGTACGGTTCGGGGATTATGTGTGTAAAATGCGTTCTTTCTACGAAGGGGAGGATGGCGGATTTCGAAATTTGGCCGTCGACTATGTTGCAGGCATGACCGACGACTACGCCTTAGAGTGTATCCAGGAGATTATGCTGCCGCAAAAGATGGAAACTCAATTCGACCAATTCCTTCTCGGCAATTGATCGCTTTTTCGTTTTAGATGCGAAAACGTTCCGCCAGTTCCTTCAACTGCGCTAATGTTTCGGGGCTGTCGCTCACCCTTTCTCTGTCGCTGTTTGCAAAGGTAACATATCCGAGATTTTGGGTGGAATAGTCTTTAAAGAGGCCGCCTATCACCAGTTCTGCGCCGAGAAATTGATGCTCGAAGGCCGGGGCTCCCCCGACAAAAAGGGCGGCTCCCCGTTTTGTGGAGTGTAAAGGTTTGTCCTTGCGTACCTCACTGGCCCAGAATACCTGGAAACGGTCTATCAAAACCTTCATTTTACCGGGGATGGAGTGAAAATAGACGGGGGAAGCAACAATGATATTGTCAGCCGCATCCATCTTCGGATATATCTCCTGCATCTCGTCCTTAATCGAGCAGCCACGTTTTTTCCAGCAATAGCGGCAATCGATACAGGGAGCCACATCGGTCCTATAGCAATCGATCTCCTCAACCGTTCCCGCCGAGTCCCCCATCTCCGCGAGAAGAATATCCAGCATTGATCGCGTTATTCCCTTTTTACGCGCAGAACCATACAATACCAATGTTTTCATCCTGTGTACTCCGTGAGGAACTCTATCACAGGATAGCTTGTCTAGTCATCCCCGTATGATGATTTCCGTCGGGAGCTCCGCCGCCTTCAAGGCGTCGGCGTATGACTGCATCTCCTCTTTCCCTGTGGCCGGCCTCTTGTTCCAGTCGGGATCAAGGCAGCTGCCCGGTCTGAAAGCCTGGAGCGACCATCTGGTCGGTGTCTCGAGCCTTCCCGCTCCAACTTCCTGAGCAAGCGACCTTGCAAGGGTCGCGAGCTCCTGAGGGGTGATGACGGCCGGATCGACGGTGGTTCTGGCCTCCCAGGGGACGGCGTGCCGGGCAAGCTCGCCTATGCTTGCGAAAATCGCTTTTTTTACCGCTTCTGCAGCCGACCCGTCCTTTGTTTTGTATCCAAGCAGTCGTGGATAAGCTTCGAAGGAGCTTTTCAAATCTACGGCGACAAGAGACGGGGAATGGTCGGGAAATTGGTCCAGGAGCTTGCCCAGCCGTTTGGGAAGGGTGCCGTTTGTATCCAGCTTCCAGGGCATCTCCATTGCCACGAGAAGGGCGACAAGGTCAAAGAGCCCGGGAGATAACAGGGGCTCTCCTCCGCTGATGCAGACCCCCCCGAGGAGGGGGGCCCTTTTTCGAAGAAAGGCCTCGATCTCCGGAATACTTTTTCCCTCCTCCTGGCTTATCTGCCCCATGACAAGATCGGCATTATGGCAATAGGGACAGCGGAGGTTGCAGCCGGCGGTAAAAATCACCGCCGCAACCCTGCCCGGAAAATCGATCAGGCTGGTCTTCAAAAGAGCGTAGCGCTCCATAGCCTACATTACCGCTTCCAGTTCGTCTCGGCTCCCTGCTCGTGCCACCACCTCTCCCTTATCATCGAAAAGGATGACCGTGGGGGTACTGTAGACCTGATGATCGGCGGCGAGGGCAAGCCCCTCTTCCTTATCCACATCCACGGCCTCTCCCGGGAAGGGGAGGGTCGCCGCAGCTTCCTTTACCGGCGGGCAGGAGGGACACGCCTTTCTGAAAAAGCCGAGCCACCTGACCGCAGCTTTTCCGCTTCCTTCTTTCACCTGCTCCGTGGCTGCCGCCCTTTTTTCGACCTCTCCAGCCGAGGTTTTTTTCTCGTTTTTCGTGTCAAGGCTTTCCTTCACTTCGAAAAGCTTGCGCTTCCCGTATTCCTCCCGTTTGCCCTTGTTCCAGTTCGCAACGGAACGGTAGTAGCCGACGATCCTGGTGTAGACCTCGGCCACCTTCCCGCAGCGGGGACAGGTAAAATGCTCCCCAGAGAGATAGCCGTGATCGGGGCAGACCGAATAGGTCGGGCTGATGGTATAGTAGGGAATGCGGTATCCTTCCGCCATGGCGCGGACCAGGGCCCTGCAGCTTTTCCAGTCGTCGATCGCCTCTCCCACGAATCCGTGGAATACGGTTCCTCCGGTGTAGAGGCTCTGGAGTGCTTCCTGGTGATCGAGTGCATCGAAGATATCGTTGGTGAAGTTGACTGGAAGCTGACTCGAATTGGTATAGAAAGGCTCGTCCTCCCCCGAAGTGATGATATCCGGATAGTGGTTGCGGTCATGGAGAGCCAGGCGATAGCTGGTGCTCTCGGCCGGTGTCGCCTCCAGGTTGAAGAGATCACCGGTCCGTTCCTGAAAATCGGCAAGCTTTTCCCGCATATGGGAGAGTATTTCCAGGGCAAAAGAGCGTCCCTCTTGGCCGGTGATATCCTCGCCGAGAAAGTTGAGAAGCGCCTCGTTCATGCCGCAGATACCGATAGTGGAAAAATGGTTCGAGAGACCGGAGAGATACTCTCTTGTATAGGGGAAAAGCCCTGTATCGTAGAGCTGTGCGATTACCTTCCGCTTAATGATCAGACTCTCGGCTGCCAATTCCATGAGATGATCGAGGCGTCGAAAGAACTCCTGCTTTCCCGCCGAGAGATATCCGATCCTCGGGAGATTGATGGTCACGACCCCGATGGAACCTGTCAGCTCGTCGGATCCGAAGAGTCCGCCGCCGCGTTTCCTTAGCTCCCGCTTGTCGAGCTGCAGACGGCAGCACATCGACCTGACGTCGCCCGGATCAAGATCGCTTGAGATAAAATTCTGGAAATAGGGTGTTCCGTATTTGCCCGTCATCTCAAAAAGCAGGCGGGCATTTTCTCCGTCCCACTGGAACTCCTCGGTGATATTGTAGGTTGGAATGGGGTACTGAAATCCCCGCCCCTCGGCATCCCCCTTCAGCATCAGCTCGATAAAAACCTTATTGATAAGATCCATCTCTTTCTGACAATCGCCGTAGGTGAACTCCTGTTCTTCTCCTCCCACGATCGCTTTCCGCTCTGCGAGATCACGGGGGACGGTCCAGTCGAGGGTGATATTGGTAAAGGGTGCCTGGCTTCCCCATCTGCTGGGGGTGTTGACGCCGAAGAGGAAACTCTGAATCGACTGGCGGACCTGCTCCTCTTCCAGCTTTTCGATTTTCACAAAGGGGGCGAGGTAGGTATCGAAGCTCGAGAAAGCCTGGGCCCCTGCCCATTCGTTCTGCATGACCCCGAGAAAGTTGACCATCTGCTGCACCAGGGTCGAAAGATGGCGGGCCGGTTTGCTGGATATTTTTCCTGCAACGCCGCCGAGTCCCTTGATGATCAATTCCCGGAGCGACCATCCTGCACAGTAACCGCTGAACATCGAGAGGTCGTGGATGTGGAAGTCTGCATTACGATGGGCCTCGGCAATCTCGGCCGGATAGACATTTTTAAGCCAGTAGTTTGCCGTGATGGTACCCGAATTATGGAGAATCAGGCCCCCAAGGGAGTAATTGACATTTGCGTTTTCATTTACCCGCCAGTCGCTCTGAGAGAGGTACCCATCCATGGTAAGATCGATGTCGAGAAGCAGTTTCTTTGCATCGCGTATTGCCTCGTGGCGGGCCCGGTAAAGTATATAGGCCTTGGCCACGGCTGCTTCTCCCGCCTCGATGAGGGTTGTTTCCACGATGTCCTGGATCTCTTCAACCGCCGGGGCGGAGTTCGGGTGGCGGGCGGCGAAACCGCTGCGAAGCTTCTCTTCCACCGCGAGGGTGAGACCTTCGGCAAGCGATCCCTCTTCGCCCCTTCCTGTGGCCTCTATTGCCCGTGCAACGGCCGATAGAATCCGTTCCCTGTCGTACGGAACAAGGCCCCCGTCTCTTCTGACGATCCACCTGACCGGTGCTTTTTGCCCACCTGCGTGTCCCCCGTCGTGAATTTCGCTGCTGCTTCGTATTTTTGCCCATTCACTCTGCAAACTTGTCACTTTTCCCTCCCGTTTCTGTTAGTTGTTCGATTTCCCGGAGAAACTCTTCCACATTGTCAAACATGCGGTAAACCGATGCGAATCTGACATAGGCGACCTTATCCACCTTGTACAGCCGCCTGAGAACAATCTCTCCAAGCTCTTTTGTTGCTATTTCGTGACTATTTCTGGCACCGTAGGCTACCTCGTCCTCTATTGCCTGAAAGAGGCTTTCTCTGGTAGCCTGTCCAATAGGACGCTTTTCCATGGCGATGTTGATCCCACGCTCCAGCTTTGCCGGTTCATAGGGCTCTAATCTACCGTCACGTTTGACCACCATGATCGGTTTTTCTTCGATCCGTTCGTAGCTTGTAAAACGATAACCGCAGGAAAGACACTCCCGTCGCCTCCTAATGGCACTGCCTCCGGCATTCTGCCTAGATTCCAGAACCCTGTCCTCCAGGGCCCCACAATGAGGACATCGCACCATAAACCTCCATACATCAAAAGTGCTACTAAATGTAGTGTTATTAGTGCCTGTTTGTAATGTTAGCACACTATATATTGTGCCTCAATAGGTGTTCTGGTTTTTTATTGCCAAATATCTCCATCCTGATGCTGTTTAAGGGAATCCGCGTGCTGTTCTTGACCGCAGCAGCAAATCAACGTATGCTCATGGTTGTTATGGATGAAGATATCTCCTATGAACATCCGCCTATGCTTCCCCTCCCGAAGTTCAGAGAGCGAGTCGTAGAGCAGCTCAAGCTCAATTTCGCTCATAATAATATAGAGGTAGATGAATTCGAGCGAAGGGTCTCCCTCGCTCACGAAAGTGACGACCGGCAGGTGCTTGGAAACCTGATTCGGGATCTGCCCGTACTTCGGGATGAGGAAAACCAAGAGTATTCTTCATCCGTTGCCTGGAATAACGGGAGGGTGAAACGGGACGATACCATGCTGGCCTTACTCAGCGGCGTGGAACGTCGAGGTCCATGGTCTCCTGCACGAAACACAAGGGTTCTGGCCCTCATGGGTGGTGTCGATCTCGATTTTACCGATGCAAAATTTCCGCCTGGAACGACAGAGATCGAGATCGTATGCCTCTTGGGAGGTGTGGAAATGGTGGTTCCCGAGGGGGTTAATGTCGATATTTCCGGAATTCCCCTCATAGGCGGTTTTGAAAACAAGATGGAATATGACTACTATCCAGATGGGCCCACTTTAAAGATTCGTGGATTTGCCTTGTTGGGTGGTGTGGAAGTACGACCTCCAAGGAAACGGAAGAAGTCGGATCGGCATCGCAAGCGACGCCGGGGACATGGCCGCATAGAGTAATATATTCCAGTTGAAAGACAGAGGAAAAGAAGCTATGGCAGAGCGAAGGGTAAGATATGTAAAGATGGGAAAGGGCCTTGTAGCCCTTTTTGTTTTTATTACGGCGATGGTGCTTCCGTTTTCCTGTAAGAAAAACGATAGTACCCCTGTTGAGAATTCACGTGAGGCTGTCGGCGAAGCGGAACAAACTTCCAGCCTTGAGGTCGACCGGTCGGTCTCTTCCTGGAAGAGCCGTCTCGATACCCTTTCCATCGCTTATTATCAGGAAGCAGCCTGGGGGCTTTCCGAAGGGAGTTTCGGTACTGCGACAGATACATCTTTCCAGACAGCCCCTTCTCCTCTTAAGCTTTCGGCTTACGGCCCCGAAGGTGAACTTCCCTCTGAGATAAAAGAGCCTCTGGTCTGGATACTCTTTTCCGATCCTGTCATTCCGCTGTCCAAGATAGGTGAAAGCCGGGATGCCTCTTCCGTTTTCTCCATCTCGCCGGAGATTGAGGGCAGCTTCCGCTGGTATAGTACCCGGATGATTGTCTTTCAGGCCAAGGCGAAGGTCCTCCCTCAACGGGAGTACCGAGTGACGGTGAATGAATCGGTTCAGTCGGTTCACGGTGCAGCCCTTGTCGGCAAAACCGGCTTTTCCTTTCGGAGTGAAGAGCTTGCAATGCGTAGCGCCTTGCCCGGTGCCGGAGCCCTTGAGGATTCCTATCTTTGGAAAAGGGGTGGAGTTCCCCTTGATGCCGCCGGTAAGATCCTTGTCAGATTCAATTACCCGGTCGAAATCGAAACGGTTGCGGACTACCTGAAGCTTCGAAGCGAGGGATACGACTATCAGGTCACCTTTTCCAGGCCGGATAATAGCTCGGGACGCTATTCACAAGAGGAGCTGAAAAGCCTCGTTGTGCTTTCGGCAATCGAGACGCTTCCCGAAGATAGCGATATCATCGTTGCTCTTGGCCCGGGTGCCCGAAGTCGTCCCGATTATATAGGGAGAAAAGCGGAACAGGAGATCGTCTTTCATACGATAACCCCCTTCAAGTTGCTGCGTCATTCCACCCATTCCTATTCCTTTTCCGGAGACGCA
Organism: Sediminispirochaeta smaragdinae DSM 11293; assembly: GCF_000143985.1. Classification (GTDB taxonomy): domain Bacteria; phylum Spirochaetota; class Spirochaetia; order DSM-16054; family Sediminispirochaetaceae; genus Sediminispirochaeta; species Sediminispirochaeta smaragdinae. The sequence continues at coordinate 1,560,799 of NC_014364.1, forward strand.
GGGGCCACGAATCCTCTTTTTCTCGAATTTTCCCATCCCGTGGACAAGGCGAGCCTTTTGGGAGCATGTTCTTTTCAGCCTGAAGTACGGGTTGCTGAGGATAATATTACCGTTTGGCAGAACACCGTCAGACTTTCGGGGCTCGGTTATGCTTATAATTCGGAATATCTGCTTACCATCGCCGCTTCGGTGAAAGATGTTTATGGGAGAAGTCTCGGCAGCCAGCAGCTTGTGAAGGTGAAGATACCCGAGGCCGCAAGCTTTGCCAACTTCCCCAACACCGGCACGCGGATGCTTGAGTCTCAGTTTTCACCCAAAATCGTTTTCGATTACCAGAACATGGAGAACGGGATATGGAAGGCCGGTGCAATAGACGATCCTTATAGCTTTTGGCCCGCCACGGCACTGGAACCCTATCCCTTTCCCGAGGTTGGAAAGAACGTTCACCATTTTGAAGAGATCGATCTTTCACCTTGGTTGGGAAGCGACGGCAAGGGCTGGGTCGGCTTCTCATGGAATTTTTCCCCTATAGACAAAAAAAGCGGGCAGCGGCCTCGATGGGGCCAGCGCAATCTCACCCTTCAGGTAACGGATCTCGGCCTGACCGTTCGTTATGCCTACAACAAGGTTGTCGCATGGGTGACGAGCCTTTCCTCCGGTAAGGCCGTTTCGGGTGCCCGTGTCACCCTCATGAGCCAGCAAAATCGCATTTTCGAGGGGACGAGCGACGATTCCGGTCTCGTGGTCTTTTCCCTTGAGGATGGAGAGTTTACCCGTTACTTTCAGGACCCGAAGAGTGACTGGAGCGATTTCCTCCGTCTGCAGGTGGAATACCAGGGGGATCGCATCGAGTTTAAACCCAACGGGAGCCATAATCTCTGGAGAAGCTCGCCCCTTGCCGTTTCAACGCCGGCCCGTATCCAGAGGGCTTCTGCACAGGTTTTTCTCTTTACCGACCGTGGGCTATACCGCCCCGGAGAGGTCGTCACCTTCCGCGGCATCGACAGGACGCTGCAGGATGGCAGTTACGTTATCTACGAGGGCGATTATACCCTCAAGGTGAAAGAGAACCGCTGGAGGGGAAAAGAGATCTTTGAGAGCTCCGGTACCACCACGGCCAGCGGTGGTTTTTACGGTGAGGTTCCCATCCCCCCCGATCTGGAACCAGGCAGTTATGTGATCGAATATTCCAGGCCCGGAGGTGAAACTCGTCTTCCTTTTCAGGTTTCACAGTTCGAACGGCTCAAGTTTCAGGTGGGGCTTTCAATACCTGACCGGGACTATTTTGAGGGTGATACCGTAAGTGCCGAGCTTTCTGCCGATTATCTCGCCGGCGGGGCCCTCAACGAGGCTCACTACAGCGCTTCCTGGACAAAAGAACCGGCGTGGTTTGCTCCCGAGGGAGAGGAGTGGAAAGATTACCGCTTCGGTCCTTCCGGATATGATCGGCGCTACTTCCTTTCGGAATCCGAAGGGGTGCTGGGCAGCGACGGAAAGGCAATGCTTCGCCAGGCAACAAGCCCCGAGGGGATTGCCGGGCAGCCCCAGCGATACCGGGGAGAGGCTCGGGTGGATGATGCCGGTGGTCAGATGATCGCCGCCCGGACATCGGTGATCGTTCATCCTGCTGCCTTTTACATCGGCGGCCGTATGAATCACAAGGGATGGTCGGGTTTCGTCCGAAAGGGCGAGGATGTCGACTTCGACTGGGCCTTGGTGCGTCCCGACGGGCGATCCTACCGGGACGACGTAAAAAACCTGAACGTTGAACTTTTTAAGAGAAGCTGGAAGCGTGCCCAGCAACAGGGTGTGGCTGGGCGAATCAATACCCATTACGAAATGGTCCTAGAACCGGTAGAGCGTCAGACTCCTGCAATCGGCGGGGAAAACAAGGGATCGGTCACCTTCACACCGGCAAGTAGCGGTTCTTTCTTGGTCCGTTTCAGTGCATCGGATGCGGCCGACCGTCTCGCTGTTACCGAACTTTCTTTTTATGCAACCGGCTCTGATATTGTCAGTTGGGGCTTCGATAGCCCCGAGATGATCGGCCTTGAAACCGACCGCCCCTCCTATGCTCCGGGGGATACCGCAACCATACTGGTAAAAAGTCCCCTTGCCGCTGGTGATTATCTGATTACCGTGGAGCGGGAAGGCATTTTCGACGAACGTATTGTCCATCTCGACGGTTCGGCAAACGTCATCGGTGTTCCCATTAGTGAAGAGTTTGTACCGGTAGTCTATGTCGCCGTGAGCAGTTATTCCATAAGAACGAAGAAGCCGGATCATTCCTATCTGGAACCGGATCTTGATAAGCCGAAGGGCTATTTCGGTGTCGTTCCCATCATGGTAGATACCGATTCCAAACGGTTTGATATCGATATCCGGTCGGAGAAGGGCTCCTACCGCCCGGGGGAAGAGGCCGTGGTGCACTTGAAGGCGACGAACAAGGCGGGAGATGCCGTGCCCAATGCCGAGATCACCTTTCTTGCCGTGGACCGAGGGGTTCTCGATCTGATTGATTATCATGTTCCCGATCCCCTTGATTTCTTTTATGATCCGCGCAAATTTCCCATTGCGGTTTCCGGCGGCGATAGTCGATCGCTTTTGATCGATCCTGTTACCTATGAAGTGAAGGATTTGCAGGGAGGCGGAGGCGAAAATGAGAAGATGGAACGGCGTGAGGATTTTCGTCCCCTTGCGGTCTTTGAACCGTATGTGACTACCGATGAGAAGGGGGAGGCGGTGGTTCGCTTTACCCTTCCCGATACCCTTACTACCTACCGCTGCACCGCCGTCGGGGTCAAAGAAAACCAGTTCGGCCGCAATGAGCAGGAACTGGTGGCTCAGAATCCCGTCAATGTGCAATCCGTTCTCCCCGAATTGCTCCGTCACCGGGATACGATGGAGGGAGGGGTGATCGTTTCCAATCTGGGCTCCGAGGCGGTGGATATGGATGTGACCGTGTCGAGTACGATCCTCGGTATCGAGGGAGAGACGAGCAGGCATGTACATGTCGAGGGAGGGAAGACGAACCTCGTGAATTTTCTCTTTTCCGCTCCGGTTTCAGGCAAGGGGAAGATAAGCTTTACCGTTTCTTCCCCGGTGCTTAACGAAGAACTTGTCCGAGAGGTAGAGGTTCAGAAGCCGGCGGTTTTCGAGAGCGTTGCTACGGGAAACCGGATTGTTCCCGAAAACGGAAAAGCCAAGATCGACACCGAGATGATCCGTCTTCCCGGGGGAGATGATCAGATGCCTGATCCCGAGGGCTCTCTTGCCGTTTCCCTCTCGGCTTCGAAGCTGGCCCTTTTCGAGGGAGCCGTTTCCTATCTGCTTGACTATCCCTATGACTGTTTCGAACAGCGAACCTCCAAGTTGATTCCCTATCTGCTTTTTGGAGAAACCGGTGCATTTCCTTCCTTCGAGGAGCTTGCGCTTCCACGTTCCCACATAGCAGAGCAACTAAGGGAGATCGGAAAGGTACAGACCTCCGAGGGGGGCATTCCCTACTGGGGCGGCAGTCGATGGGCCAATTACTACGTTTCCGCACGGACTGCTCAAATCATCGCCCTTGCAAAAAACGCAGGCTATCCGATTCCCGATGAGCTTGATGAGGACGCACTATTGTCCTATCTGCGCAAACCCCGGGATACCATAAAGAAACAGCCCTATCTCTACGTCTTGGGCCTTTATGCCAGGGCGCTTCTCGGCGACGACGTGAGAGGGGAGAGCGAAACCTTTCGTAGGCGAGGCGATGAGATCGGCATTGCCGGTTATGCACTTTCCGGCCTTGCCTCTTTTGCCTCGGGGGACCAGGATGGCGCACGATCGGCCCTTACCAGAATTTCTTCTTTCATCCGTCCCTCTGCAAGAAGCCTGGATATTACCGAAACCTGGGAAAGCGGTTCTTCCTGGTACGGCTCGGAGATCGAACGGCTTTCGCTGCTGCTGATGCTGATTCAACGGGTCGATCCCTCGAATAGCTTTCGGGAACTTGCCCTCGAGTCTCTTATCCAGCGTCGGCGCAGTGCCAGATGGACGAATACCGTTGATAATGGTTGGGCGCTTATTGCGGCTTCCGGGGAACTTGGCCTTGATAAGGCACCAGATATCGATGTAACTGTACGTATCGCCGATAACGATCTGCTTTCGGGCCGATTTGATTCGATAGCAAATCCTCCTGTAGAAAGGATCTTTTCCTTTGATACAGAGCCCCTTTCCGGTATCGAACGCGGCAAGAGTCTTCCTTTATCGGTGGAGGCATCGGGAGAAGGCACCCTTGCCTACCGTTTTGCCATGCGCTACAGCATCCCGGCAGAGAGTGCTCCTCCCATGGATATGGGAATCGGTGTTTTGCGGGAGTTTTTCGATATGGAGGGAAGACCCGTTTCCGGAGATTGTCTTACTGCCGGGGAGACCTATAGAGTCGTAGTTCACCTCTCTTCGCCGCTGCGGCACGATTTTCTTGCGGTACGGGTGCCGGTTCCGTCCGGCGCGGTCATTCTCGATACCGGCTTTGTCACCACCGCCAGGTATGAGGGCTACGACGAGCCTTCGTCCGGGGAAGATACGGTACGCAATGTAAGCCCCGATCGTTCGGTATACTATCTCAATGAAGGGCGCTTCTTTTTCGACCGTTTTCCTCAAGGAACATGCGATGTAAGTTTCATGATCAGGGCGGTCCGTCCCGGGGTATATCCGACGCCTCCGGCCCAGGCAGAGTGTATGTACGAACCCGAGGTCTTCGGCCGGGATGGTGGAACACTTATTTTCATTGATGAGCGTTCATAAGATCCGAAGGCGGCCCGGCCGCCTTCGAATGCTTCTTGTACTGCCTCCCATAGGTGGATTACTCTTTTTTCTCCTTCTTTTTTTTGTTTTGCGGTTCACGCCCTATCCGGAGCTGGACCATTTTCGTGCGCGGGAATGGAGCCGGGAGTATCTTGATCGCTATGGGACTCTACTGTACGTCCGGCCCCTGGCCAATGGTATGCGGAGAATTTTCCGCGATCTGGATGAGATGCCTGATTCTCTCGTATCGACCTTCCTCGACGCAGAAGATCGCCGCTTTTACCTCCATCCCGGTATCGATCCCCTTGCCGTGCTCAGAAGTGCCGTGCTTAACCTCCATGAGGGGCGAATTGTTTCGGGGGCTTCCACCATAACGATGCAGCTGGCCAGGATTATTGAAACAGAGAGCGGAGGCGGCTGGAGCGGCTTCGAAGGTAAGCTTAGGGAGACGTGGAATAGTTTCAGACTCGAAAGTCGGCTCTCGAAAGGGGAGCTTCTCGAGCTCTGGATCAATGCCATCCCCTTCGGCTTCCGTTGTGAAGGGGTACCTGCCGCCGGCATGACCTTTTTCAACCGACCCGTGGAAGAGCTTTCCCCTGCGCAGTTTGCCCTTCTGTCAGTTATTCCCAGAAGCCCCTCCCTCTATGATCCTGTGGAACACCCCGAGACAGCCGCCCGTGCCGCGGCCAAGGAGGCCGGCATAAAAAACCGCTTTTCCTACCGCGAACTCCTGCTCGCGGCCGGGGAAGCCCGACGCGGGGTTTGGACGAATCAGGCCCCGCACTTCATCAACTATTTCAATAGCCTTCCTTCCGAGCGAAGCGAAAGCCTTCGGGTGAGAACCTCCATCGATGCTGAGCTCAATATGCGGCTGAGGGAACGTATTGACCAGACCCTTGATAAGCATAGCCGCAACCGGCTTGGGAATGGGGCAGGGCTGATTGTTCGTAACGACACTGGCGAGATCATTTCTTGGGTCGGCAGCAGGGAATTCTGGGATGATGAGCACCTGGGGCAGATCGACGGGGTCCTTGTGTGTAATCAGCCTGGCTCTACCCTCAAACCCTTTCTCTATACCCTTGCCATTCGGTCGGGTTTTCTTCCCAACTCGATCCTTCCCGATATTCCCTTGGAACTTGGGGGGGCGGCGGTCTATCAGCCCTTCAATTTCGATCGCAGGTTCCACGGCCCTGTGCGGCTTCGGGTGGCCCTTGCCTCGAGCCTCAATGTCCCGGCGGTCTATCTGATAGAACGGCTCGGGGTCGATGCCTTTGCCCAATTTTTGGTGGATCTTGGTTTCTCCTCTATTAAAGAGCAGCGTGGAAGTCTCGGTACCGGCCTTGCTCTGGGAAACGCCGAGATATCACTTTTCGAACTGGTCCGCGCGTATACCCTGTTCAGTCGAACAGACGGCCCTGTTCCCTTGCGTCCCCGGCCGGTGGAACTAGGATCTGTGGAATCTGCGGAAATCAACCTTTCATCATCCCGTGATCGCTATGCTGTGGCCGTTGTCAGGGATATCCTTGGGGACAACCGGAGCAGGGTACTCGGCTTCGGCAGCGATTCGGTTATGAATCTTCCCTTTCCCTCCCTTTTTAAAACAGGGACGGCAAACCAGTTTCAGAATATCTGGGCGATAGGGGCGATTCCCGAGTATACCGTTGGGGTATGGATCGGAAATTTTACCGGAGAAACAGTTATCGGGAAGACCGGAAGCAGTATTCCGGCATCCATCGTTGCGGAACTCCTTGATGTGCTGCACACGCCGGATAGCGGCTATCCGCCCATTCCCGGTGCCGTGCGGGTGAAGATTTGTGCCGTCTCCGGTATGGCGGCAAGCGCCGATGACCCTTCGACACTCTACGAATATCTTCCGCCCGACCGATTACCTGATCCCTGCACCTGGCACCATCGTGACGAGAGTGGAAAGATCCACGTCTCTTATCCCGATGTTTTCAGGGTATGGGCGCAGACAAAACTCTCCAGCGCTTTTGTAGAGGCAGGTGAAGGGGAAGCTGGAGGAGAGATTGTCTTTCCACCCGACGGTTCACGCTTTTTCGCCGACCCCTCACTTTCTCAAGAGGCCCAAGCCGTCAGGATAGAGGGGAGGGGCCTGGGCTCTCCTCCTTATGCATTGACCCTCTACCGCCACGGCATGGTGGTCTTGCAACGCTCCTCAAACCTGCCGCTTTTTCTGCTTCCCTTTCCTGAAAAGGGGGAGTATCGTATCGTGGTTACGGGCTCCGGTGGCTGCAGCGCCGAGAGCGGTTTCGAGGTGAGGTGATTACATGATCTCGGGAAAGGGGCTTTTCCACTGCCAGCCCGTCTTACCCTTTTGCCGAAAGCGTTCCAGTCTTCTGATAGTCAGCTCGGCGAAAACGGGATCGATGTCGCAGGTGAAGCAGCGCCTTTCCAGGATTTCGGCGGCAAGAAGGGTTGTACCGGAATGGGCGAAAAAGTCGGCCACCACCTCGCCGCTCCGGCTTCCCGATGAGATGATCCTTCGGAGGGCTGCCAGAGGCTTCTGGGCATAAGCACCCGGAACGTTTTCTTCCATACGATAGAAAACCTGTTGAATGTCGGTCCAGACATTTCCGGCTCTCAGGGTATGTGACCTGCCGCGTGCAAGATTTTCTTTCCGCACGCCCCCTACCTTTTTATAATAGCCGGCAACCTTCTTGGGCTGATTTGTGTACTGCACCGTAAAGCCGGGCTTACCCTTGACGTAACAGAGCAGCTCCTGCCTGACGCTCATCCAGTTCGAGAGGGTACCGTATCCCCGCTGGTTTCTCAGGGTGATGAAACTCTTTGCCGCAAGCTCGGGAAACCCTCTCATGAGCATCATCACTTCGGGAAGGGGCTGGAAAGAGCGTTTCTGATCGGCCCCGATCCAGATGTAGAAATAGGCATCCTTTGCAAGAGCGGGAAGGGCGGCCTCGATCCAGCGGCGGGAAAAATCGATGTAGCTGGTGATCTCGAGGCGGGAGAGGGCATCACTCTGCATTCCCCCGACCTCGACATTGTAGGGGGGATCCTGAACCATGAGTACGGCCCGTTCCCCCGCGAAAAGGTTTTCTACGGCATGGGCGTCGGTGGCGTCGATGACGGCAACCCTGTGCCTGCCTTCTGGATCTTCCCACACCTCTCCAGGCTTTACCCTGCAGTAGGGAAGAATCTTGCGGTGCAGTTCCTGATTGCCGTCTATGCGCTGAAGCTCCTCGGCCGCCATGCTCTGTGGCTTTTTCTCCTTTACATCTTTACCGGTGCACCGGGAAAACGCAGGGTGGCGAAAAGGTCATCCATGGTTTCTGCCCGTCGTATGAGCTCCACGGTTTCGGGATCTTTGATAAGCACCTCGGCGCTTCGCAGTTTTCCGTTGTAGTTGAAGCCCATGGCATAGCCGTGCGCTCCTGCGTCGTGGATGGCAATAAGATCGCCGACTTCGATCTCGGGCAGGTTCCTGTCGATGGCGAATTTATCGTTATTCTCACAAAGCGATCCGGTAACATCGCAAACCATGGCAGGCGGCTCGTTTTCTTTTCCCAAAACGGTTATGTGGTGGTAGGCTCCATAGATGGCCGGCCGCATCAGGTTTGCCATGGAAGCATCCAGCCCGACGTAGGTTTTGTATTTCTTCGCAATGTGGCGGACCCTAGTGATGAGGTAGCCGTAAGGTCCTGTGACCACTCTGCCGCACTCCATAACGATTTTCAGGGGGTCGAGGCCTGCGGGAACGATCATCTTATCGTACCATCCCTTGATGCCCTCGGAGACCCGCACCAGATCCACCGGTTCCTGGTCGAGGCGATAGGGGATGCCTATACCGCCGCCGAGATTGACGAACTCCAGCTTGATGCCGAGCTCCTCTTTGATCTTTACGGCGAGTTCGAAAAGCATCCTTCCCGTCTCGATGAAGTATTCGGGATTAAGCTCATTACTGGCCACCATGGTGTGCAGTCCAAAACGCTTGGCCCCTTTCTCCTTTGCCATGCGATAAGCGTCCAGAATCTGGTCGCGGGTAATACCGTATTTTGCTTCTTTGGGCTCACCGATAATTACGTTGCCGCTCCGTGCGTCGCCGGGATTGTAGCGAAAGCAGATCAGCTCAGGTATCCCCGCCGCCTTTTCGAGAAAATCGATATGGGAGATATCGTCGAGGTTGATGATTGCTCCCAGCCGTTTTGCCTCTTTAAACTCCTCGGCTGGGGTATCGTTACTGGTAAACATCACCTCTTCGCCTGCGATGCCGCTTTTTTCACTCAAAATGAGCTCGGGCAGGCTGCTGCAATCGGTGCCGAAGCCTTCCTTATGGAGCAGGTCGAGGATCGTCGGATTGGGACATGCCTTAACGGCGAAATAGTTTTTGAAACCGGGTGCCCAGGCAAAGGCCTTTTTTATGTAGCGGGCATTTTCGAGTATTGCCGCCTCATCGTAAAGATGGAAAGGGGTCGGCAGGGTATCGGCAAGCCGTTCTATCACTTCTTTGGAAAAGGGAAAGCGTTTTTCGCTCATCTATCGTACCTCGTTTCTTTGATCTGTTTGCTTTCTTAGAGCTTCAAATTCGACTTGATGCTTTCTACCGCACGGATAATATCGTCACGGTGGCCAAAGGCGCTCAGCCTGAAATAGCCCTCACCGGCCGGTCCAAAACCGCTTCCGGGGGTTCCGACAACATTGGTTTCTTCGATAAGCTTATCGAAGAAGTCCCAGCTGCTCATGCCTCCCGGGGTTTGGAGCCACAGATAGGGAGCGTTGTCTCCCCCGAAAACGGTAAGGCCGAGAGACTGGAGTCCTTCCCGTATGATTCGGGCGTTTTCCATGTAGTAGGCCACCAGCTTATTGCTTTCCTCAATCCCCTTGGGGGAGAAAACGGCAAGGGCCCCTTCCTGGACGATATTACTGGCACCGTTAAAGAAGGTGCACTGTCTGCGGTTCCAAAGCGAGTTCAATTCTCCGGCTTCGCTACCCTCGACCGTCAACTCCTTCGGCACGATCGACCAGCCGAGACGGACGCCGGTAAAGCCGGAGAACTTTGAAAGACTGTTGATCTCTATGGCGCATTTCTTTGCTCCCTCGATCTCGAAGATCGACTTCGGAAGAGCCGCCTCGGAGATGTACTCGGCATAGCTTGCATCGTAGATGATGATCGCCTTGTTTTTAATTGCATAGTCGATAAAGGCTGCGAGCTGCTCTCTGGTGGCAACGGCTCCGGTTGGATTGTTGGGGCTGCAGAGGTAGATGAGATCCACTTTTGCATCGGGGACCTCCGGAAAAAAGCCGTTTTCACTGTTGCAAGGCATGTAGTAGATGCCCTCATAGCGCCCCGAAGCCTTATCGTAGGCGCCGGTCCGTCCGCTGATGACGTTGGAGTCGACATAGACGGGGTAGGCCGGGTCCTGGACCGCCACGATGTTGTCGAGGCCGAAGATCGACTGAATATTCCCCGAGTCCGGCTTTGCCCCGTCGCTGATGAAGAACTCATCAATTGCCAGCTTCACCCCCCGGGCGGCATAAAAATCGCACAAGGCCTTCCGCAATTCTTCCTGGCCCTGTTCGTCACCGTAACCCGTATAGGTCGCCGGGGAGGCAAGCTTTTCTACCCCCCGATGCAACCCTTCGATGACCGAAGGGGTGATCGGCTCCGTAGTGTTCCCGATCCCGAGCTTCAACAGCTTGCGATCGGGGTGACTTTTCAAAAACGCCTGACTTCGTCGTGCAATCTCAGGAAAGAGATAACCGGCCGAAAGCTTGCGATAATGCTCGTTGATGTGTGCCATAATGCTATGTACTCCTTGCTGTACTGTTTTACCCTCTGGGAACTTCGAGTCTTTCGAGCAGCTGCTTCAATGTCTCTCGATGGGTGTCGTCGGAGAGGCTGCACATGGGAAGTCGAAACTCCTCCTCGCACCAACCCTGCATGGCCATGGCTGTTTTGACGGGGATGGGGTTGGTTTCAAGAAACATCGCACGGAAGAAAGGCATGAGAGCCGCTTCTTCGTTGCGTGCCTTTTCCATATCGCCGTCAAGGGCCGCATGAACAAATTCCACCATTCTTTTCGGGATCAGATTGCTTGCCACCGAAACTACGCCGTCTCCGCCCGCCTCGACGAGCTGCAAGGTCATATTGTCGTCCCCGGAAAGGACGCTGAAATCCTTCCGCTTACTGTTTCTCTCGGCGATGACATCCTTCATTTGATCGAGATTTCCCGATGCTTCCTTTACACCGGCAATCATGCTGCTTGCTTCCATAAGCTTCGACATGGTTTGCGTCTCGACATTGACACCGCTGCGTCCCTTGATATTGTACACAATGCAGGGAATATTGACCACCTCGGCCACGGCCTTGAAGTGGAGGTAGAGCCCCTTCTGGGTCGGCTTGTTGTAGTAGGGGTTAACAAGGAGGAGCCCTGAGGCACCGGCCTCTTCGGCATGGCGTGAGAGGCGTATCGCTTCACTTGTTGCATTGCTTCCCGTTCCCGCAATAACCGGAACCCTTCCATTTGCGAACTTGATGCTAAGCTCTATCACGCGGTCGTGTTCGATGTGGCTGAGGGTTGGACTTTCGCCCGTTGTTCCACAGGGCACCAATCCGTCGATGCCGGATGCAATCTGATCTTCTATGATTTTTTCAAAGGCCTCTTCATCGATAGTTCCCTTTTTGGTAAAAGGGGTAATCAGGGCCGTATACACACCACGAAATTGTCGTTCCATAAGGAACCTCCTTACCGGTTTCTATACATTCTACAGAAAATGTGATAGAATGTCTATATATAAACATATTGTATTTATAATAACAGATTGTTATTTTTGTTGCAAGAGGCGAGGTATATGGAAACCATCAGCAGTGTTGTAAAGGGATTGATCGAGCGCAACCCGTTTTTACTCGAAGCAATGGCGCGGGGGATCTTGAGTTACGGGAATTTGGCATCCGAGCTTGCGCCTCAAGTCGCAAGCCGCTTGGAGAAGCCGGTCAAGGAGTCTGCCGTGGTCATGGCACTTCGTCGCTACGGAGAAGAGGTCGCCCGCCTGGCAAAGCTTGGAACAGAGAGCGGTATCTCCTGCCAGATCGTAATGAAAACGAATATCTGCGACTTCAATGTCGTAAAGCGATCGGAACTTTTGGATAGGCTCCAGGATCTTTATTCGATCGTTCATCTCGGAAGAGGTGATTTTCTCAATATTTCCATTGGCAATGATGAAATCAGTATCGTCATCAGCGATAAATATGCCGATCAGGTCGCTCAATTTTTAGCTGATGAGACACTCCTCGGCCATAAGACCGGTTTGGTTTCCCTTACGCTTTTGTTTGAAGACGGATTTATCGAGACGCCGGGTATGGTCTATCAGGCGGTCAGGCGCCTTGCCTGGGAGCGTATTAATGTCTACGAGATCGTTTCGACCATGACCGAGCTGACGGTGGTGGTGGATTGTAACGATTCCCTGAAAGGCTATGAAGTGCTTCAGTCTTTCATAAGCGGCAGGGAATGAGCACGCTTCCTCTGCCGCTGGTACGAGTGATTACCGGACCGGTCAACGGAGGGAAGAGCACCCTGCTGCGGCATCATCTTGATCGTGCCGAGCGTCTGGGATGCAGCTTCGGCGGCTTTCTTACCCTTCCGCTGTGGGAAAAAGAGGGGAGCAGAAAGTCGGGCTTTCTGCTTGAGACACTTCCCGGCAGGAGCCTGGTTCCTATTGCCGGGCTTACACCCGCGCCGGGTGCCTGCCGAGTAGGTCGCTTTTTTCTCTACCGTGAGGGAGTCGAAGCGGGACTTTCTTCTGTGCTTGCGAGCTTAGCCCTCGACATCGTCGTTCTTGACGAAATTGGTCCTGCGGAGCTATCCGGCGATGGGCACAGACAGGCCCTCGATGCCGCACTCGATGGGGCAAAAGGAGAGGTCTGGCTCTCCCTTCGCAGTTCCTTGCTTGAAACCTTTTTGGGTCTGTGTGCTTCCCACGGCCGGGATATCGTGGTGGAACAGCCCCTTTTCCGTTCGCAGCCACGGAAGCCTCGGAATGGGTAGTCAGGACTGGAACAGTATGAAGGGGTCAGGCGAGCTGACCTCGTCCCAGCTTGAGACGAAATACGCAGCCCGCCACTTCGCAGGCAATCTTTACCTGCGTCTCGGGATCCTTGGTCGCTATAAGTTGTATCGTCCCCTGGGAAGGGCGGATGGAAATACTCTTGATCTCCGGAATGGCCCGCAATGCACGCTTTATCATCTCCGCTCGTTCGGAATTCAGGCCGTCGAGCAGATAGCCGTATTCTTTTCCTCTTGCCATAGCGACTACTATATTGAATTTGAGGCCTGCATGTCAAAAAAAAAGCGTTATCTATTGAAAAATAAGCTGCCAAGAGTTACCTTTTCTAACGTTCTGTATCACTATTATTGTAAAGAGGAGTAGAACAAATGAAAAAATTTGGTATTGTCGTTGCGGTGGTTCTTGTCGCCGCCTCTCTGATCGGTTGTGCCGGTGACGCCGAAGTAGCCGATGCAAAACCGGCGGATTCGAATCTTCCTGACTATGTGCTCAACCCCCCGACGGCTACCGATGCGATCTATGGTGTTGGTTATGCAAAACAGTCAAGCCTTCCCCTTGCCATTAAAGTTGCCGAAGCCAATGCCAGGGCCGATATAGCTGCTCAGCTTGAAGCAACCATCCAGGCCGCCGTTATTTCCTATGCTCAGGAAGCTGGGGTTGACGACAACACTCAGGTCATCAATTTTGCGGAAAGTATTACCCGTCAGATTACCGATACCACATTAAGCGGTGCTGTTACACAAAACAGAACACCCATGGATGATGGTGGTGTATGGGTTCTCATGATCTATAGCAAAGACAGTCTCGTTAACTCATTCGAAGAGGTATCAAAAGAGTTCGAGCGAAACGAAGATGCGGCTTTTGCAGAGTTCAAGGCCGATCAGGCATTGCAGAAGCTTGACTATCAGCTTGCAAACAATCCCACGACTTCCAATCCTGTTACAGAATAACAAACTCCGACAATGATATCGGGCCGGCCCCTATAAAAGGGTCGGCCTTACTGTATGTGGTTGAAATAGTATGCATCGTACAAAGCGCTTTCGTTCTCGTATTGTATCTTTTTGGCTGTTTTTTTTGCTTTCTGCCGGGATATGCGTATCCGAACCCCTCTCCGTGTCGGTTCGCCTCACTGAACGTCTTTTACCCGGAGAATTTGATTCCGGATTGTATCGAGGACCATCCGATTTGCCGTTTGCGGAAATGGACGCAGGTCCCGTACCCGAACTCTCCTGCAGGTCCGCAGTACTGATCGATGATGAGACCGGTACCCTTCTCTTTGTGAAGCATGGTGATGAGGTGATTCCTCCCGCTTCAATGACGAAACTGGTTTCCCTCCATCTCATCTATCGAGAGATTGAGGAGGGGCGTCTTTCCATCGATCAAGAGATCATTGTTCCCGATTTTGCCGATTTTCGTTCGGCGCCTCCAAGATCCTCGCTCATGTTTCTTCAAGCGGGGCAGAGCGTCCGGCTGATCGATCTTATGCGGGGCCTTGCCTTGCCAAGTGGAAATGATGCCGCTGTGCTTGTAGCAGATTTGATTGCCGGTTCCACTCCGGCATATGTCGCCATGATGAACGACGAGATGAGACGCCTCGGCTTTTCTTCCATCTTTTTTGAAGACAGCTCCGGTTATAGCGAGCATAATCGTGCCACGGCTCTGGACTTCGCCCGCTTCGCCCGCTTTTATGTGGATACACATCCTGAAAGTTTGAAGGAGCTGCATAGTCTGACAAGCTTCAGCTATCCGAAAACCGAGAACGAGAACGGCGTGAAAGCGGTATATGGCAGCGTCACCCAGCCGAATCATAACAGCCTTGTGGGTCGTCATCCCTGGGTCGACGGCCTTAAGACCGGCTATATCGATGAGTCGGGCTACAATGTTGCTCTGACTGCCGAGACCAGGGGACGACGCCTCATTGCTGTGTTGATGGGTGGTCCCGGAGAGAATAGCCGCGACGGCGACCTCTATCGGGTCATAGACGGCACAAATCTTCTTTCATATGGATTTTATCGTTTTACCGTAATCATCCCCGACTTACCCAAGTTACCTCCCTTCTCCGTTATCGGAGGAAAGGAGCGCTCCGTCGAGGTGGCCGTGCCTCTGCCCGATGCTCAACTGCTTTTCACCGAGGAGCTGGGAGAGCTTCACTGCTTTTTTGAGGCCGAGGCTGCGGTTGCTGCACCCGTGAGAAAGGGAGAAGAACTAGGACATCTCTATCTCACGGCAGGCGATCGGCTTCTCGCTTCTTATCCCGTTCGTGCCGCAGCGTCGGTTGAGAAGGCCGGCTTTTTCGAGCAGATCTTCCGTGCGCTCTTTCGGTGATGCTCCGGCTGAGATGTGTGGCATCTTAGTATGGAAATTTATCATCGGGCCGGCGCTCCGGAATACCGATAGGTTCCTCTCCTGAATCGAAAAACTTCTGACTTTGAAAGAGTGCGCAATAGCAGTGACCGAATTCCGTTATATCCGCGGCCGCATAATTACAGGGACAGATGATGTCTCTGTCCTTCTCGCGTTCACCCCAGCTGTCTCTGCATGGACACTGCATATAGCCAAAGCGCTCATAATTGGCAAGCAGCCCGTCGGCAAGATCCGATAGAAGCTGCTTATCAGCGACCACCTTCCAGCCGTTATGTGCTGCGGCATTATCGATGAACCGAAGGACCCTCTCTTTGTTCATCTTTATACCTCCAATCGTTTTTCCCATGCCGGACGAACAAATCCCATCTCATAATGTTCGTCGTCGATGATAATGGTAGGGTAATGGAGTCGGGTATCGAACTTGTCGCGGAACTCTTCGACAATCGCTTTTTTCGTTTTCGGATCGATCTTGTCGACATATATATATTCATATTCGAAACCGTTGTCGTTCAAAAATGCGATGCCGCGCTTACAGAAGCCGCAGGTCGAAAGCCCGAGAAAGGTAATGTGGTGCTTATTCTTTTTCCCTTCAACCCTCTGAAACGTAATCTGATCAAACACTGTTCGCTCTCCTTTTGAAGTTGATCTTTTTTAAAGATGCTACAAGGAGAGGAGGAAGTAAAGCATTTTATGTCATGGGTTTCCCGATTGTGCGAAGGATGATCAGAAAATCGACAAAGTTGTGATGCTCCTCATCGAGCAGCTCTTTCTTGTCGAAAAGGGGTTCGATCTCCTTGAAACGGTTTCCAAGTGCAATCGGGAGGTGCAGAAAGGCTTCCTTCAGCTCTGAGTGAAGGCGGCCGAGTAATTCCTGCATATGCTTGTCATCTCGCCACAGGAGTGGAGAGTAGGCAATTGAAGGAAATGCTTCCCCTTCCTTTTCCCCCGTATTCTGCCGGTTATGCCCCTGCCGGGCCCAACGTAATGCCGATTCGTTGAGGAGTGTGGTTGCTTCGGCCGATAAGCTGCCGAAAAGCTCAAGTTCCGCTTTCGTTGCCCCCCCATTTCTTGTGCCCCGCTTGGATGTGCGTAAGAAGGCAAAGAGAAGTGCTCCCGCGATGACGACGAATGCAAGGAGGGTGATCTTCGGTGAATCGGGGATCATGCGAGAGAGCTCCTGTCGATTTCGGAAAGCGAAGCGCAACCGGTCATCACCATGGTACGATAGAGTTCCTGTTGCAGTGTTTCCATCAGTGTCCGGACAGCCGCTCTGCCGCCTCCCAGCGCCGCGACTGCAACGGGCCTTCCGATCAGGGCAAAATCGGCGCCGAGGGCAAGCATTTTGAAGAGATCGATACCGCTTCTGATCCCTCCGTCCACAAGAAGAGGAATCCTTCCCTTTACAACCTCGGCTATCTTCGGCAGCACCTCTGCCGTACCGGGCGTTGCATCAAGGACCCTCCCGCCGTGGTTCGATACCACGATTGCACAAGCTCCGGCATCCACGGCAGCCTTAGCCTCATCTGCGGTCATGATCCCTTTAAGAATAACCGGCATATCTATCTCTTTGATGAGTGAGGCAAGCTCTTCCCTTTTGCGGGGAAAGACCGGCTTACCCATTAACTTGAGGGTTATCAGCCCCGAAGCATCGATATCGATACCGATCTGCCGGGCCCCTGCCTTTCTTGCTTCCTCGGCCTTTTTTACTATCTCTTTCCCCTCCCAGGGCTTGATAAAGGGAATTCCGTATCCTCCGGCTCCTGCTATGGCACGGCACGCTTCGTGGTGAATAATCTCCTCCTCCCCGTCGCCCGTACCGGCAATTGTACCAGCGTCCCTGCATCCCGTGACAACGGCATTGATATAGCTTGCTTCGTTGCTCTTTTTACTCATGTTGAAAGCGACACCGCCGAGAGGGGCCGCCATTGCAGGAAACGCAAGGGAGTGGGAGAGGAAGGTACAGGCGGTATTGGGATCACGTACGCCGTGGATCGTCCGCATGTTCAAACGGACGGCTTCAAGGGCTTTGACATTGGCAAAGAAGGAAGAGCCTGTTCCTGTCCCTCCCATACCAGGGACCTCACCGGCACAGCTTCTGCCGTCACAGTATCGGCAGACCCTGCAAAATCCCTCCATGACTCGTCTTGCCTCTGCTTCTGTTTTCTTGTCGTGTAACATCGCTATTCCTCCACTTTGTTCAGGGCTGATCGGGCCTCTCTCTCGAGGGACGCCGCCGACTGAACTCCCTTCAGCTCTGTAATGATTCTACCGTCGGGGGCCATAATGATGGTGCTTGGGATAGATGATACTGCGAAGGCTGTCGAGAGCCTTCCGTCGATATCCTCGATCACGGGAAAGGGAAGTTGTTCCTTGACAATAAAGGAGGCAACCTGACTGTGACTTTTTTCGGTTGCGGTCAGGTTGACGGTCAAAAATCGAATTCGGCCGCCGGACTCTGCAGATAGCGTTTTTTCATAGAAGGAGATCATCTCCGGCAACTCCCCTTTACAGGGGCCACACCAACTTGCCCAGAAGTTGACAACCGTGACACTGTTTTCCTCAAAAAGGGGATACCTATTCCCGTCGAAGGCTTGGTATTCGGAAGCGGAGATAACCGATGACCCGACATCGGTTTCCGCTGGTAAAAAGCCGTGGTGCGCAGCCGCTTGGTAGGCAAGGGCGGTAAGAGCCGCTGCAAGATACCAAACAAGAAGCAGAAATGCCACTTTTTTTCTCATCTCAAACGCAATGGCATGCTTTCCCCGGTAAACGAGCCTAAAGAGTGATACGAGTAATGCCGCACCCGATCCGGCCACTATGCCGATACCGCCCCCCGGGGCAAAAAGCAGGGCGCCGGGATGAAGGGCGAAATAGCGAGCATGAAGGAACAGAGGACTCAGCTTCCATACAACCAGGCCAGCAAGAAGGGCATCCAGGAAGATGGAACCGGCTGCAGAGAATGACTCTTTCCCCTTTACCCTAAAAGCGGGGACAAAGCGGGCGACAAGGGCGGCACAAAGCGCGCCTGTCGCCATGGAAACAAAGAGGGGAAGAAGTTTCATCATCCCTTACGATTTACCGGCTCAATGATGAGAACACTCGTGGTCATGACCGTGATCGCCACATCCCACATCGTGATCCGAAAGCCTTCCCGCAAGAAAAGCCTCTACAGCCTCTCGTGCATTCCCCTCTGCGCCTCGGTAGAGATCGATGCCGTTATCGCCGATCAGCATCGCCGCCCCCGGACCCATGTTTCCCGCGATCATAATCGTCACTCCTGCATGTACAAGATCGGGAATGATGGTACTTTTGCATCCGCATCCCGGAGGTGGGATGACTCTCTCTTCCGAAGCAATGGCACCATTTTCGATGGTGAAGACAACAAAGCCGGAACAGTGTCCGAAGTGCGACTCTATCTCTCCGCTTTCGGAGGCAGGGAGTGCTATTTTCATGACTGGTTCTCCTTGATTTATTCTAAGCTGCCACGGTTATACACCGGAATGGAAAAAAGCTCAAGTTTGAGGGTGCTGGGCATCATAGCCGATGGTTCTGACGATTTTGATCACCCTGTCGGTGATTTCTGTCTGATCGTCATTTTCTTTTTCATCGAGGTCGATCACAATCTTGGAGCGCAGACTATCCACCTTGATATCTTTTACTCCCTTTAGCTTACGCCCCTCATGCTCTATGGCAAAGATACAACTGGCGCAGCTTGCACCTTGCAGATCCAATTCGATTGGTTTCGGCTTATCTTTCATCCTTATAAGGTAATCACACGAGAGGGAAAAGTGAAATCTGCAGCTCTTAGTAACCCGAGGCCTTCCCTGTCATGGATGTGATCTCCAGGCGGAAAACCCCGGTAGCTTCGAGTCTCTTATCGGGAAAGGCGAAATCGCTCCTGCCCGTGTATTTGTGCATGATCCTATTGAGCCCTTCTCGTTTTTCGTCGGGATCCTCAAGAAGCACGGGAAGGGCGGTCCCCATTATCGAACGATAGCGCATCGAATAGCTGCAAGCCTCCTCGCCCTTTTTCAACGCTGCGTCGCACCAGGCAAGAAAGAAGATAGGTTTCGCCTGGTTCAAGAGGTCCCACTTTCTTCCCGCCCTGGCGCAGTGGATAAAGAGGGCGTCTTCGCCTGTCCCAAAGGATAGCGGAACCCCGTAGGGACTCCCCTCATCGTTGAAACAGAGGGTCAGAACCTCCGCTTTGTCAAGAACGGCCCACAGTTGGGCCCTCTCTGTTACTGCCTTGTCGCCCCTTCTCATTGCCCGTTTTTCCATGGTATGTCAGGTAAAGTCGGAAAGAAGCGACGTGATCGATTCCAACTTTGCCGAAAGAAGCTCATCGGTTTTTGCTTCGACGACGAGCCGTAGATAGGGTTCGGTGTTGGAGGGGCGTACATTAAACCACCAGTCGGCGAATTCGATCCGGTATCCGTCGAAATCAAAAAAGGCTGTCGGTTTTTCTTTCCCCTCAAAGTACTCTTTGAGGGCATCCATCGCCTCCTGCTTTTTTTCGATCCGGAAGTTTATCTCTCCGGAGTTGGCATAGCTGCGAATATCATCGATCAACTGGGAAAAGGTGCGCCCCCGCTTTTTTGCCTCGGCGAGGACATCGAGGACAATCAGGCTGGCAAGCATACCGCTGTCGCAGTTATAGAAGTCCCGAATGTAGTAGTGCCCGGCCAGCTCACCCCCGTAGATGGCTTTTAGCTCCCGCATCTTCAGCTTGGCAAAGGCGTGGCCTACCTTCCACATGTGGGCCTTGCCTCCGAGTTTTTCGATATACTCGTAGACGGATTTGCTGGTGCGGATATCCATGAGCACATTGCCCTTTTCTGTTTTGAGAAAATGGTGACCCATGAGGGCGATAATGAGGTCGGGAGGGACAAACTGCCCCTTTTCGTCTACGAACATCACCCTGTCGGCATCACCGTCGTAGATGATCCCCACGTCGCTGCTGTTTGCTCTAACGGCCTGTTTCAATGCCTCTACATTCTTTTCTTCGAGGGGATTGGGCTCGTGGTTGGGAAAGGAGCCATCCAGGGTATCGAAAAGGTAGCGGGGGCTCTCTCCCAGCAATTCGTGTACCAGGATGGATGCCATGCCGTTCGAGCAATCCACCGATAGTTTGATCCCTGAAAGGTCTGGGACCGACGCCTTCATATAGGCTATGTAGGGGCTGCGTATATCCACGCTCTCTACCGAACCCCGTTTTTTTACCGGGGTGATGGGATCATCGAGCATCTTTTCAAGTTCCGAGAGGCCGGTATCGTAACCTACCGGAAGCGCTCCGCTTTTGGAGACCTTAAGCCCGTTATATCGTGCCGGATTGTGGCTTGCAGTGATCTGAACGGAGGCATTGTAACCGAAACGGGCTGTTCCCCAATAGACCATTGGTGTGGTTGCAAGACCCGCATCACAAACATCCGCTCCTGCGTCGTTTATGCCGCGACAGAGGGCCTCGAAGATTGTTTCGCTGGATACGCGAACATCTCGACCGACCAGGATCTTGTCGGCACCCAGAAGGCCGGGCAGGTGAAAACCTATCTTATAGACATCCTCGGCATTAAAATCTTCGTTCCAAACCCCTCTTATGTCGTAGGCTTTAAACGCTTTCATACAAGCTCCTTCATATGCTGGGTAAATCCCTTGATATCGAAAAGCTCAAAATAGAAGGCCCTACCGTCCTCTAGGCAAATTTCAACGGCACTTCGTCCTAACATCTTGCGCAGACCTGTCGATTCCGCCACACGTTCAGGTGAAATCCGCCCATTGACGACGGCCTTCACCTGTCCCAGCACAACGGCCCTGAATCCCGTGATATCCGAAGAGGAAAATTCCACCTTATATTTTGTATATTCCTCTTTCTTGGAATTAAACAATGCCAGAAGCATGTTCGGCTGCCGTTCAAAATCTTCAAAAATCAGACGGTCTTCGATTCCATAGAGCAGGCCGCCTAAGTCCCGTTCTCCTCCCCCGTTTTTGCCAAGAAACAGGGCATAGGTTTTATAGCGAATTTTACCACCGTTCTGCTCTTCAAGTTCTCTGAGCACTTTGTCTGTGTCGTCGTTCATGAGAAACAGTTTCCCATAGCATGCTGAAAAAGACAAGAGGAAAGCGTTATTCCAGGTATTCTATTCGCCAGTTTACCTGTGCTCCCTTGGAAAGCTGGGCACTTACCCCGCAATACCGCTCCTGGCTCAGACGGACCGCTTTTTCTACCTTCGCCTCATCAAGTCCGTCACCCTTCTTAAACTGATAGACGATTGTTACCTCTGTGTAGTAGCGAGGATGTTCTTCTGCCGCCTGGCCTTCGATTTCCATATTGAACCATGTAAGAGGTTCCTGCATTTTTTTCAGGATCGATACGACATCCATTCCCGAACAACCTCCGAGGGCTGCAAGGAGGAGAGGCTTCGGCCTCGATCCCGTGTCATTTCCGCCTGAAGAAGCGTCTGCGTCCATAACGATTGTGTGTCCGGTTACATCTGCCTCAAAAGCCATTCCCCCCTTCCATTCACAAGAGACCTTATTGCTCATAGTATCCTCCTTCGTTGATAGTGTTTTTTTAATATACTACAAGAATAGCCGATCGTGGAGCTTCTTGCATATCGGCGGCATCATGGGTAGAGTGGGGGGAATGAAATCTTTTTCCACCATATTGAAGGAGCGGCACCAGCGCTTCCGCAGGCTTTTTGCCGGCGACAGAACCAACTGCTTCCGGGTCTACGACAGGAACGATGCCCTCTATCCCTATACCATCGACTTGTATGACAGGCGTATTTTGATTACCGAATATGAGGGTACTGCAAAACACGTTCCTGCGGGACTGAAAAGAAACGAACTGGAGGCTATGGTTGCCTCTTCGCTTTACGTCGATCCTCATGACGTGTTTTACAAATTTCGCCCGAGGCTCCACGGACGCACGCAATACGAGAAGCTGGACAATACGGGTGAACTCTTCCCGGTGACGGAAAACGGACTGACCTTTCTGGTAAACCTCACCGACTACGTAGATACCGGGCTCTTCATGGACCATCGCCTAACACGGAAGATGGTGGCCGAGGAGAGCTTTGGGCTTCGGGTTCTCAACCTTTTTGGGTACACCGGAGCCTTCAGTGTAGCCGCAGCGGCAGGAGGGGCTCTCGAAACGGTTACCGTCGATCTTTCCTCTTCCTATCTTGCTTGGGCGGAAAAGAATCTGCGGGTGAACGGTTTTATTGGTGACCAGCACCGTTTTATAGCCGAAGATGTGCGAAAATATCTCATGGAGGCCGATAAAGAGCGTTCCGGATTCGACCTGGTTATTCTCGATCCCCCGCTTTTCAGCAACAGCAGAAAAACCGATGGGACCTTCGACCTTCAGCGTGATTATGTTTGGTTTGTAGCGGCTGCCATGAAACTGTTGAACGATGGGGGCAGACTACTCTTTTGTACGACCAAGAAAGAGTTCCACTTTGATCCAGGCAGGATTATGGGATCGGAAAGTTTGGAGATTACCCGGGAGACCCTGCCGCCCGATTTCGACGCGAGAAAACCACACCGCTGCTGGCTTTTGAAACGGAAAACCGTTACCGTTGTCCGAAAAAATTCTTCACACGATCCAGGGGCCCATCCTCGGTAAAGAGAAACTGCCTCGGATTCGTCGAAGAAAAGAGATGAACCTCCTCGTCTGAGAAGGACGAGGCCTCGAAGGTAAGATAGTAATCGAGATAGCTTCTCACCTTGGAAAGGTTTACCATGAAATCTGTTCCGAACATTGTTCGTGCAAGTGCCTTTGTCCTCAAACGGGGGGGCAGCGCAAGAAGGTGCTGCTGAAGAAAGGGGTAATACTCCGCCCTCGTGCCGTCGAAACTGAAGTCGGCATAAACGTGATCGTAACGATCCATAAGAGCGAAGATCTCTTTTAACCAGTCGAGCTTTCTGATGGTTCCCCACTTCTTATTGTACTGGTAGCCGTAGTGGCCGAAGTTGATTTTGAGCTCCGGGAAGGCCTCCAACGCCGATGCCCAGCGCCGGGGGGAGCTGTTGCGCCACGCCACCTTTACCGGGATGGTGCGATATCCCTGATCATCGCAGTGGGTCGTGATTGGAATCTTTCGCTTTTGACAAAATCTGAAAAGAAGTTTTACCTTTTCCAGTTCTTCGGGCTCCTCCGTGGGCCACGGATCAAAGCCGAGGGGAGGGTAGACCTTGATGCCTGAGAATACATTGCTGCCAACCCCCTCCATGAGGCCCATAAAACTACTTATGAGCCTCGTCGTTTCTGTTCGGAAGGTGAATGAGGAACTGTACACCGAAAAGTACTTTTTCAAGAGTTCTTCGAGCTCCCGAAGCGAATAGTTTCTGGTATTGATACCGAGGAAGGGATAAATCCTCAGTATGCCGTCGGGGCGCT
Source organism: Sediminispirochaeta smaragdinae DSM 11293 (assembly GCF_000143985.1). Classification (GTDB taxonomy): domain Bacteria; phylum Spirochaetota; class Spirochaetia; order DSM-16054; family Sediminispirochaetaceae; genus Sediminispirochaeta; species Sediminispirochaeta smaragdinae. Next base: position 1,584,392 of record NC_014364.1, read on the forward strand.
CCTTGTGGTAGCGTTTGATTCCTTCCAGGGTATCCCTGACGTATTGCCACAAGGGACGCTCGGGGGGACGCGAATAGTAAAGGTCGCCTTCCACTCTTCGCTTGTTTGAAAAGTCCATAACCAGGGGAGTGAGTACCAGCTGACGATATTCCCGTTTTCGGAACTTCAGTACCCCGTGTTCGATGAGAGGTCGTCTTCCTTCCTCATCTGTTTTATCTCTCTCTTTAAGAAAGTGACCGGAAAGGTCGTCCTCCATGAGCTTAAAAATGCCTGCAATATCATGCTCCATCACCGCAAGCATGTTCTGAGCATTGTGAACAGGGTGGCGAACCTGTGAATCGATGAGGTAATTCGGCGAAAAAATATCGTTGATTACCTCATCGGTGAAATTCTTCCTGAACTCCTGAATAAACATCAGGAGGTTTGGATGGGCAAGGTTCATTGCGTGACAATGAGGATCGTAGAATATCTCCTCCCTGTTCACCGGCATCCTCCTTAAGCCTCTATCTTTTTCTGAAGCTTTGCCCAACTATCCCTGAGAGTGACCGTTCGGTTGAAAACCGGAGCTCCCTTTTTACTCTCCTTTGGGTCCACGGTGAAGTAGCCCTTCCTCAAAAACTGATAGTGCGCTTCCGGTTCGGCATCGATTAGAGAGGGTTCCGCCATCGCCTTGATGGTGGAAAGGGAGTCGGGATTCAGATCGTCGAGAAAGTTACCGGTGCGGGAACCAGGCTCCGGCGAAGTAAAAAGGTTGTCGTAAAGACGAACCTCAAGCTCCTTTGCATGGGAAACGCTGACCCAATGGCTTGTCCCCTTGACCCTCCGTCCGTCGGGAGTACCTCCCCCCCTGCTTTCGGGATCGTAGCTGCAGTGGATGGTCGTAATCTCTCCCGCTTCGTTTTTCTCAACCGAAACACAGGTAATGTAGTAGGCGTGCTTAAGCCGTATCTCCCTGCCGGGAGCAAGGCGGAAAAACTTCTTCGGAGGATCTTCCATGAAGTCTTCCCTTTCGATGTAAACCTCTCTGGAAAAGGGAACCATGCGCATTCCTCCGTCGGGGTCCTCGGGATTGTTTTCCGCTTCGAGCAGCTCCTCTTTTCCTTCGGGATAGTTGTCTATGACAACCTTGACCGGATCAAGAACCACCATCACCCTCAGCGCTCGCAGATTCAGATCCTCACGCAGGCAGTGTTCGAGAAGGGCCATATCAACGGTGCTGTTTACCTTGGCAACCCCGATGATATCGGCAAATTGACGGATTGCCTCAGGCGTGTAGCCTCGTCGTCGAAGCCCGCTAATGGTCGGCATCCTGGGATCGTCCCAGCCCGATACATGCCCTTCTGTTACCAACTGAAGGAGAATTCGCTTACTCATTACCGTATACGTGAGGTTCAGGCGAGCAAATTCTATCTGCCGGGGATGGCATTCCATCTCCGTCTCTTCAACGGACCAATCGTAGAGAGGGCGGTGATCTTCAAACTCCAGGGTACAGATCGAATGGGTGATGCCCTCGATAGCGTCGGAAAGGGGATGGGTGAAGTCGTACATAGGGTAGATACACCACGCATCACCTGTCCGGTGATGGTTGATCCTTCGGATTCTGTACAGTGCCGGATCACGCATATTCATATTGCCGCTTGCCATGTCGATCTTTGCCCGCAGCAGCATACTTCCGTCGGGGAATTCTCCCTTTCGCATCCGCTCGAAAAGATCGAGGTTCTCTTCGATGCTGCGTGTTCTGTTCGGACTCTCTTTTCCCGGTTTCGTTAGGGTACCCCGATATTCACGCATCTGTTCGGGGCTGAGATCGTCCACGTAGGCTTTCCCCGCCTTGATAAGCCGTACCGCGCGTTTATACAGCTCTTCAAAATAGTCCGAGGCATAATACTCATGTGCTCCCCAGGAAAATCCCAACCACTGTACATCGCGCTTGATCGACTCGATATATTCCAGAGATTCTTTTTCCGGATTGGTATCGTCAAAACGAAGATGGCAACGTCCGCCATATTTCTTGGCAAGCCCAAAATTGAGACAAATGGACTTTGCATGTCCGATATGTAAGTAGCCGTTCGGCTCCGGCGGAAAACGGGTTACGACTTGAGAATGCTTCCCTCTGGCAAAATCATCTTCGATGATTCGTTCAATGAAATTGAGGGACGATTTTTCCGCATCAGCCATTGCATGTTCTCCTTCATAGTTCTATCAAGTATTTCCGGCTATTCTAGCAAAAAGAAAGCATTTGCGCCAGTATCCGCTTAGGACTTCAAATGCTGGGCCTTATAAAGAAAGCCGGGATTATAGATTGTTATTTGGTTACGGCCGTTGTTTTTCGAGGTATAGAGGGCCTTATCCGCCTGCGCGATGAGTTCGTTTTCGCTTGCAAGGCGGCCGGCGTTGACATGGTTGACCCCAATGCTGATTGTCAGCTTCAGGATGAAATCTTCGTACTCGACCCTCATCTTCTCCACCTCCGATCGTATTCTTTCGGAAACCTGGATTGCCCGCGTGAGGCTGTTGTCGGTCAGAAGGACGAAAAACTCTTCTCCCCCGAAACGGGAGAGGACATCCTCTTCTCTCAAGGTGCGCTCCAGCGTTCTTGCAAGGGCAAAAAGTGCTTTATCGCCTGCCAAATGACCATGCTTATCATTGATCACCTTGAAATGATCGACATCGATGGCAAGTATGGAAAAGGCGCTGGCGTAACGCTTCACCTTGGCAATCTCCTCCTGCAGACGCCGCATGAAATAGGCATGGTTGAAAAGCCGTGTTTTATAATCGGTTACCGAACTGGTATAATAGATTTTATTCTGGAGACTGATGGAGGCAAACTTCATCAGCTTGTCCAAAAGGATCATCTCTTCGGGACTATACTCTTCTCCCAAAACTTTTCTGCCAATGACGATTAAACCGAAAAGTCCATCCATGCCAATGAGGGGCACGATAATTGCCGGGTCGAGGATCTTTAAGCGATTTGCTATCGCTTTCTGTTCCACGGTGTATTCAAAAAGATGGAAATCAATAGGGTTGGGATAGCGTGAGAAAAAGTGGCGATAGTCGTCCAGCGTTTTGAGAACAACCTTCGGTTTTACAGGCCGTAACTGCTCGAAACAAAGGGTTGTGATCGGATCATCATTTTTATGATTCTTGAAAAAAAAGACGAGATGGGAAGGAATAAATTTATCAACGATGCAGGAGATAAGGAAATGAACCAATTCGTCCGGGCTTCGCTGATTGAAAATCTCGACCGCATTCGACAGAAGCTCCTCCAATTCGTGGATACGATGCTGCTGGGCGTTGAGTTGTTGGAGTATCCCCGTTTCCTGGAGAATGTCGTAATGCTTAAGAAATAATTCGTTTGCAGGGATTTCTTTCACCTTTTTGGCTCCGGCATCTTATACTATGTGGCTCTTCTTTCCTGGTCAAGCATAAAAGCCGTTTCAAGTAATCTTCTGGTGTACTCCTGTTGTGGTTCTTTCATGACCTGTTCGGCATCTCCCTGCTCGACAAGGACTCCCTGCTTCATGACGCCGAGAGAACGACAAAGGGCCCGTACCACCTTGAGGTCGTGGCTGATGAAGAGATAGGTAAGTCCATGTTCGGCCTGGATATTCAAAAGCAATTCAATAACCTGAAACTGAATGGACCTGTCGAGGCTTGATGTTGGTTCATCAAGCACCAAGAGATCGGGCTTGAGAACAAGGGCTCTGGCAAGGGCGATGCGCTGCCGTTGTCCTCCGGAAAATTCGTGGGGATATCGCTCCCCGATTCCTGGATCGAGCCCCACCTCTTCCAGGGCGGAGGCAACTCGTTCTTGTCGTTCCGGGATGCTCAGCTTTTCATGGACACGTAAACCCTCTCCGACAATATCGGTTACGCACATTCTGGGAGAGAGGGTTCCGAAGGGGTCCTGAAAGACCGGCTGCATCCATCTGCGAAGGGGGCGAAGTTCATCGCCTTTGAGGTCGTGGAGCGGCTCTCCCTTCAGGAATATCTCTCCGCTGCTGGGAATAAGGCGCAAAAGGGCTCTTCCCAGGCTGGTCTTTCCCGAGCCGCTTTCTCCCACCAGCCCGAAGCTGCCGCCTCGGGGAATCGAAAGAGAGACGCCGTCCACCGCCTTGATATAATCGACGGTTCTTTTGAGGATTCCCCGCTTCACGGGAAAGTGGACCTTAAGATTCCTGATTTCCAAAAGCCTCTCGTCGGGGGCCGTGTTCCGTTTTGGAGGGGCTGCCGCTGGTTCTGATTCGATGAGGAGTCTGGTATAGGGATGGGTGGGGGAGGCGAAAAGCTTCTTGGTTTCCGCCTCTTCGACGATCTTTCCCTCTTTCATAACCACGACCCTGTCGGCAATCCTTCCGACGATGGAGAGGTCGTGTGTGATGAAAATCATTGCCATTCCAAGCTCCCGCTTCAGATCAAGGAGCAGGTCGAGGATCTGGGCCTGGATCGTCACATCCAGGGCTGTTGTCGGCTCATCGGCAATCAAAAGCCTGGGCCTGTTGACAATGGCCATGGCGATCATCACTCGCTGCCGCTCTCCCCCCGAAAGCTGATGGGGAAAGGCCCCAAGTCGCGTTTCCGCATTCCTGAGGCCGACACGGCGGAGCATTTCAACAACCCTTATGCGGTTTTGCTTGCTGTCGGTCCCCCCGTGGAGGAAGAGGCTTTCGGCAACCTGCCTACCGATATTCTGGAGGGGATTGAGGCTCGACATCGGTTCCTGGAAAATCATGCCGATCTCTTTTCCCCTGACTCCCAGCAGTGTCCGTTCCGGTGCGCGGAGCAGCTCCTGCTCCCTGAAATAGATCTTTCCGGAAGGGTATTCGGCCGAAGGCCCCAAAAGACGAAGGATGGATGCTGCCGTAACCGTTTTTCCCGATCCGCTTTCTCCGACGATAGCGAGGCTCTCATGTTCTCCGAGCCGAAGATCGATGCCATGGACCACCTGCCTAAGCCGCTCTTTCCGGCGAAAGCCGATCCGTACGTTTTCTATGCGTAGCAGCGAAGTCACAGGTTCCTCCTCGGATCAAAGGCGTCGCGTACCGCTTCGCCAACGAAGACCAGCAGCGCCAGAATCAGAGCGAGAACAACAAAGGCGGAGATGCCGAGCCAAGGTGCCTGAAGGTTTGCCTTTCCTTGAGCCAGAAGCTCACCGAGGGAGGGGCTTCCCACAGGCAGCCCGAAGCCGAGAAAGTCGAGGCTGGTGAGGGTGGTGATCGCTCCACTGAGAATGAAGGGGAGAAAGGTGAGGGTTGCCACCATCGCATTGGGAAGGATATGGCGGAACATGATGTGCCGGTCCTTTACCCCCAAGGCCCGGGCCGCCTCGACGTATTCGAGGTTCCTGCCCCGTAAGAATTCCGCGCGGACCACTCCCACGAGGTTCATCCAGCCGAAAAGGAGGGTGATCAAAAGAAGCCACCAGAAGTTCGGCTCCACCACGCTTGAAAGAATGATGAGGAGAAAGAGGGTCGGCATCCCGGACCACACCTCGATGAATCGCTGGCCGAGGATGTCGAGTTTTCCGCCGTGATAACCCATGAGAGCCCCGACCGTAATCCCGATGATAGATGAGGTGATGGTGAGGGCTAGGCCGAACAGGACCGATATCCGAAAGCCGTAGATGAGCCTGGCCAGCACATCCCGTCCCTTATCGTCGGTGCCGAGGATATTCTCCCGGGTCGGAGGGCTCGGCGCCGGACTGGGAAGGGCATAGTTGATGGTATCGTAGCTGTACCTGACCGGCGGCCAGAGCATCCAGCCCGCTTCCTCGATCAGGTCGGCGACGAAAGGGTCCTTGTAATCGGCTTCCAGTTCGAACTCGCCGCCGAAGGCCGTTTCCGGATATTCGTGGGTCAAGGGGAAAAAGAGCCGTCCGTCGTACCAGATCAGAAGGGGCTTATCGTTGGCAATAAACTCTGCAAAGAGCGAGAGAACAAAGAGTATGAGAAAGATACGCAGGGACCAGAGTCCCCGCTTGTTTGCCTTGAAGCTGTGAATTCGCTGTACCTGCATCTCGCTCATCATCACTGCTTCCTCGATTCGAAGTCGATTCTGGGATCGACAATGGTGTACGTGATATCGCTGATCAGATTAAGCACCAGTCCCAAGAGGGTGAACATGTAAAGGGTCCCGAACATCACGGGATAGTCCCGCTGCATGGTGGCCTCGAAACCGAGGAGTCCCAATCCATTGAGACTGAAAATCACCTCGATCAGGAGGCTCCCGGTAAAAAACATTCCGATGAATGCCGAGGGAAAGCTTGCGATGATCAACAGCATGGCATTTCGGAAGACGTGACGAAAAAGTACTCGTTTCTCGGTACAGCCTTTTGCCCTGGCGGTTACCACGTACTGCTTGCCAATCTCGTCGAGAAAACTGTTTTTCGTCAGAAGGGTAAGGGTGGCAAAACCGCCTATCACCATGGCGAGGATGGGCAGGGTAATGTGATGGAAATAATCGAAGATCTTTCCCGCTGCCGAGAGCTGATCGAAGTTGTCGGACACCAGCCCCCTCAGGGGAAACCATTTGAGATAGCTTCCCCCTGCAAAAAAGATGATGAGTACGATGGCAAAGAGAAACGTGGGAATGGCGTTGCCGAGAACGATCGCCGTGCTGGTCCAACTGTCGAAGCGACTGCCGTTTCTCACGGCCTTGGCAATCCCCAGGGGGATGGATACCAGATAGATGATGAGGGTGCTCCAGAGCCCGAGGCTCAGGGAAACCGGCATGCGTTCGATGATCAGTTCTACGACTCCCTTGCCCTTGAAGAGGCTTTCTCCGAAGTCGAAGACCAGATAGCGGCGAAGCATGGAGAAGTAGCGCACATGCAGGGGCTTATCGAAGCCGAATCGCTTTTCGATCTCCGCCACCACCTCCGGGTCAAGGCCCCTTGCTCCGCGGTAGCTTTCTTCCCGGCTGCCGCCTTGGCCCTGCGCCTGGTCCCCTCCGCTGCTTCCCGCGATACGCTCCATTGCCATGTTGGTATCTCCTATCCCGTGCATGGAGGCAAGGGCCTGATCCACTGGCCCGCCCGGGGCGATCTGGACAATAAAAAAATTGAGCGTGATGATGGCGATGAGGGTGGGGATGATTAAAAGCACCCGCCGAAGGATGTAGGAGCCCATTGCTTATCGATGTTCCTCCGGCAACATAGCGGCCTTCTGTTCGTCGTACCACCAACAGTCGACACCCGTACTATATTTGGGCAGCATGGGCGGTCGGGAAAATTTATTCCAGTAGGAAATCCAATATGCCGAGTTATGCCATTCCGGGACCAGATAGAAGTTCCAGCTTAGAACCCGATCCAGAGCCCTGCCCCAATAGATCAGCTGTTGGCCGTTTTCCTGATTTCGGATGATCCCCTCGATCAGGTAGTCCACGGCGGGGTCGCTTACACCTGCGGTGTTATAGGTGGAGTCGAGATATGCGCTGTGCCACGGAAACAGTAAGCTGCTGTCGGGATATCGCCTTGCCCGGTACACGCTGCTTATCATATCGAAATCCCGTTCCCTCAGACGGTTGGTAAACTGGCTGACGTCGACTACCCTGATATTCATGGTGATGCCCACCCGCTCGAGGTTTTTCTGGAATGCAAGGGCGACTCGTTCTAATGATGCATCCGCCAAAAGGAGTTCAAACTCCATGGCTTTTCCCGTTGCGGCATTGACCAGCTTCCTGTTTCGTACCTCCCAGCCCGCCTCTTTAAAAAGGGCGAGGGCGGAACGCATCTGACCCCTGATGTTGCCCGATCCGTCGGTTTTTGGAGGATCGTAGGGTTGGGTAAAGAGTTCCGGAGGAATCTGATCCCTGATCGGCTCGAGGATCTTCTTTTCCTCGGGAGAGGGCAGCCCCTTTGCCTCGTATTCGGTGTGCTGGAAAAAACTGCGGGTACGGGCGTACTGGCCGTAGAAGAGGTTCTTGTTCATCCATTCGAAATCGAAGAGATAACCGATGGCCCGCCGTACCTTCGGGTCGGAAAAGATCGGCCGCTGGATATTAAAAACAAGGGCCTGCATGTTGGCAGGCAGCTGGTGTTCGATGGTCTCCTTTTTAATGTAGCCCCTGTCGAAGGCTGAACCGGTATAGAGGGTCGCCCAAGTTTTACTGGTATTTTCGAATCGCAGGTCGTACTCTCCCGCCTTGAAGGCCTCGAAGGCAACATTACTGTCCCGATAGTAGTCGTAGCGGATGTAGTCGAAGTTGTCTCTTCCCCGGTTTACCGGCAGATCCCTCGCCCAGTAATCCTCCAGCCGCTTGTAGACGATATACTGGCCGATCTTGTAATCCGAGATGGTATAGGCCCCAGAGCCTAAGGGAACCTCTGTCTGCGGCTCCGAGAAATCGTGGTCCTTCCACCACTGTCTCGGGATAATGGTCAGGCTTGCAAGGGAAAGGACCATCTCCCGGTCCCCCTTTTCAAGGGTGAACTTTATCCGCAGGCGGTCGAGTACCTCCACCTCCCTGACCGGTTTAAAGTATGAACGAAACTGGGGAACCCCCTTTTCCATGAAGGTGGTAAAACTATAGCGAATATCCTCGGCGGTAATGGGCTCGCCATCCTGGAATCGTGCCCTGGGATCGATATGGAAGATCACCCAACTGAAGTCGTCGGGGTATTCGAGCTTTTCAGCAATCAGAGGATAGACGCTCTCGACCTCATCATCGCTATAGGTCATGAGGGTATCGTAGAGTGCTGTACTAGCAGGGTCGGGCACGCCGCGAAGGGCGTAACGGTGAAAGTTATCGTAGGTTCCGATGTTATACCGTCGTAAGGTCCCCCCCTGAGGAGCATCGGGCCGTACATAGTCGAAATATTGGAAATCGGGGCCGTATTTCGGGGTACCTCGAATGGAAAGGGCGTGACGTATCGTTACCTCGCTCCAGGCCGTTAGGGTCAAAAGAAGCATAATACACGATAGTATGACTCTACGCATCATGAACCTCCGGTGTTTCTCTTTCCAGTTACGTTACCGTTACAGTAAGGCAAGAGCCCCTCATCGTCAATGATGAGGCTATCTATTAGTATGTGTTTAGCAAGATTTTACTCTACTATGGGCGAGTAAAGCCGCTTCTTCTCTGGTGGAGAATCGACTTTATCGTTTATACTTAATACGTGGAAAACAAGGTTTTTAATGAACGTTACAACGTATTATTTCACAATTCCGCCATTGCTATTCTGGAAGAGGATTTCGGTGAGGTTATCGAAGCACTTCAGTTCCTGCCTGTTCACAGTGATACACAGCTATCGGCCTATCTGAATGAGCATCCGAAAATGGCACGGGAGCTCATGTCCAAGGTCCGAATCGTGGATGTAAATCCTGCGGCCCTCAAGCTTTTCGAGGCGGAAAGTAAAGATCAATTTCTCGGTTCCCTTGGACGGATTTTAAGCAAAGAAACCTCCCGATTCCTGCAGGAAGAGCTTATAGCCGTCTATCGAAAAAAAGAGACCGTCGAAGGAGAAACGATCAATCTGACGTTTGGAGGCAAGCCTGTTCATTTGCTTATCTCCGTATCGTTCTTCTGTGCGGAAGCATCTACCAGCCGTGCCCTTGTCTCCATGGTTGATATTACGGATCGAAAACAGAGGGAACGAGCGGCGGAAAAGCGTCGTTTTCTCTCCGAAACGATCCAGGAGATCACCATGGTCGTTACCGGGGAGGTTGATCGGGATAGGCTTTTGGACCTTGTTCTTGAACAGGTTCGACGGATTGTCGATTTTACCAGCGGAAGTGTAAAACTATTTCACGATCATATTCTCAAGGCCGAACGATCCCTCGGTCACAAGGAGCGTGGCGCCTTTGAGTTTGTCATGAACCATGAAATAGACCCCCTGTACTATCCTGTCATACAACAAACCATCGAAACCGGCGAGCCCGTCGTGATCGGCGATGCTCATACCTATTCCGGCTGGACCGTCTTTCCCGCCACGGCCTACATCAGATCGGTCATCTATCTTCCGCTTTTGGATGGTGAAAAGGTGGTCGGGGAGATTGCACTCGAACATGAGCTTCCCAATATGTATACGACTGAGGACGCCGAGCATCTGAAGCCCTTTGCGGCGGCGGTTTCTCTCGCACTAAAGAACAGCACGCTTTACCGACAATTGTACGATGCCCTTCAGCAACGTGAGGTATTGCTTCGAGAGCTTCATCATCGAGTGAAAAATAATCTTGCCCTGGTCAATAGCCTTGTGAATCTGCAATATGCAAAAACAAAGGATCGGGAAACCGAAGAGATCCTTGCAAAAATTCAACGGAAGATTTCCTCCATTCTGCTTGTCCACGAGAAACTCTACATGGGAGGCGACCTTAAGTACATCAAGCTATGTGATTACCTCCATGCACTTCTGCAGGAGCTTGCCGCTTCCGAAAGCGGTCACAGACGCATTGCGGTCAACGAGGAGATCGAAAGCTCCCTTTTCTATTCGATTGAACGGTTGATCCCTTTAGGTCTTATCATTGCGGAGCTCTTTACCAACAGCCTGAAATATGCCGAAATTCCCGTTGAACAATTGCTCGAATTCACGGTTACCGTCACCATCTCGGCAGGACGTGCTCTCTGCTTTGTTGCCGATAATGGAAAGGGTTTTTCTCCGGATGTCAGATTTGGAAATCCTCTCAACGACAGCGAAGGAATAGGACTCTCGCTGGTGGAGAGCCTGGCCCGACAGATAGACGGAGATGCGGAGATCCTTCCGGGGCCTGGCGGCGGAGTCCGGTTTTCCTTTCCTCTTGAAAGGGTCTGAGAACGGATTGCAGTTTTTTCTTTGAATGTATAGCTTAAACCAATGAAAAATGATCTTCTTTTGTTGACCACAGCGGCCATCTGGGGCTTTGCCTTTGTTGCTCAGCGGAGCGGAATGGCCTTTATCGGTCCCCATACGTACAACGCCCTCCGCTTTCTTCTCGGTGCACTTTCTCTTTTCCCGCTTTTCCTATGTTCCGCCCATGGAAACCGGATACATCGTCAGCTTCGGCAGGGGAAATGGGTTGATGTTCTCCTCGCGGGCCTTTTCCTTTTTGGCGGATCGGCCCTCCAGCAAATGGGAATTGTGTATACCTCGGCGGGGAAAGCAGGTTTTATTACCGGTTTTTATGTTGTTCTGGTTCCCTTGCTGGGAGGGCTCTTCGGCCTTCATAGCGGGAAACGAGGATGGACGGGGGCGATTCTGGCTCTATCCGGTCTCTATTTTTTAAGCGTACATGGAAGGTTTTCGATCGCTTTCGGGGATCTGCTGGTGATGATCTCCGCCTTCTTTTTCGCATCCCATGTGCTTTATCTTTCACGGATCTCTGTCCGCTTTGATCCTCTTTTTCTTTCGATTGGCCAATATCTCGTCTGTGCCCTGCTCAGCCTTGTGGCGGCTCTGTTCTCCGGGGAACGCATCGATTCCGCATCCTTTGCAGGAGCTCTTCCTTCCATTGCTTACGGTGGCATTATGTCTGTCGGCGTTGCCTATTCGCTCCAGATTGTTGCCCAGAGAAAGGCCCATCCCACCCATGCCGCCATCATTCTCTGTATGGAGAGTCTTTTTGCGGCCTTGGGGGGCGCCCTGCTTCTTTCCGAGCGCCTCAGTTCCCGGGAACTTTTCGGTGCGACATTAATGCTCGCCGGGATGCTCGTAAGCCAGGTCCGCAAGAGGGTGAGGGAGCGTGTAGAACGATGAGTTCCGACAAGAGAGAAAATCGTCCTCTTTTGGGGGCTGCTTTGATGACAGCCTCGGCAGCCTCCTTCGCCCTGATGGGGGCGGCCGTTAAATATGCCCAAGGTGTTCCTGTCTTTGAGAAGGTACTGTTTCGTAATCTCATTATTCTCTTCATAGCCGTTGTATCCCTTGCCTCCAGGCGCATATCCCCCTGGGGAGAGGCAGAGGATCGAACGAAGTTGTTTTTACGTGCCCTTTTAGGTTATATCGGCGTGGTCTGTACCTTCTATGCCCTTGGCAAGCTGCCTCTCGCCGATGCCAACCTATTAAATAAGACCTCACCCTTTTTTGTTACTTTTTTTGCAGCCATTTTCTTACATGAGCGATTACGTCGTATCCATATTCCCGCCCTGATCGCGGCTATGATCGGGGCTGTTCTCATCATTAAACCTGGTTTCGATGTAAACGCATTTCCCGCTTTTATCGGTTTCCTTTCCGCTATTTTTGCAGGCGCCGCCTATACCCTCGTGCGTTCCCTCAACGCCAGAGAAGATCCCATGGTGATCATCTTCTATTTTTCGCTTCTTTCGGTCCTCGTCAGCCTGCCTCTGGCCATGCGCGGCTTTGTGGTACCCAATCCACCGCTCCTGGTTGCCCTGGTCGCAACCGGACTTTTCGGGGCTGGGGGACAGTTTTTCATTACCTTAAGTTATCGCTACGGCAAGGCCGCCGATATCTCGATTTTCAACTATTCAAGCGTGATCTTCTCTCTTCTCATCGGTTATATAGGCTGGAGAGAGCTTCCCGATTGGTTTTCATTGACCGGGGCTCTTCTTATTTTGGGAGCCGCCGGCCTTGTCTACTTTACCGCTCGAAGGGATCGATGACCGGCACCGAAAATTCTTCGGCAAGGGCCCGTGCCTGATCGACTGAAGAGAAAAGATCGGAGGGTTTGTGGGCATCCGAGTTACAAACCGCCTGAATCTTTGTTCCTGAGGCAAGTTGCCAGAACTCGTCGAGAGGGTAGGGGCGGCGTAACGCTCCCGTTGGGCTTGTGACTTTTTTCTTTCGAAGACCATAGCCATTAATTTCAAGAGGAAGCGCACAGGCCTCGGCGGAAGCGATAATATCGAGACTGCAGGCCCTTGCATTTTCGTCCCACTGATTGTAGCCCAGTCCAAAACCGTCGGGGTGGGCTATAAAGGTGAAAAGACCGCTTTCTATGGTTTTCGCCATGTGGCGCGCATAGGAAACAAGTCGTGGCGGAGTGTCTGCATCCCCGATATACAGCCACTCTCCGTGGTGTGGAAACCAGTGGACGGCACCGATCAGATAGTCAAAAGAGTGTTTACCTAGAAGTTCTTCCTGGTAAAAGCCTATGTACTCCGGGGACCATTCGCATTCCACTCCTTTAAGGATCCTCAATTCTGGCAGGGCTTCTGCGGCCGCTTCTATTTCCGCGATATACTCTTCAAGCTCGCTAAGGGCCATACGCATGTGTGGCCAGCGCCCATCGGGGAGAGGCGTGTGGTCCGACATGCCGAGCACCGAACTCTTTTCTTTTTTTGCCTGGAGGGCGTAATCCATGACCGAACCCTCTGCGTGTTGACAGCGTTTTGTGTGCGTATGATAGTTGTTCATCGGTAGGCCAGGGTACTCCGGAACCCTCCTCTCTTGCAAGTATGCAAGGCGATGGTTGACAGGAAGCCCAAGGATGGTACTATGTACCAATGGAAAACGACGAACGTGTCTCCGAAGGTGCTCTGGCGGAACTTGCCCGTGTCCTTGCAACATGTGAGGATCCAACGCTTATTCGCGATTTTCTTCTGAGCATATTCACGCCGGCGGAAGCCGATGATATTGGGAAGCGCTGGGCGCTTGTTCGGCTCCTCGACGAGGGAAAAACACAACGCACCATTGCCGCCGAATTAGGCCTGAGCCTTTGCAAGATTACCCGAGGCTCCAGGGAGCTGAAAAAGTCCCATTCGGCGTTTAGGGCCATGATTAATCTTGCCGATCAAGCCAGTCGATAATCGCATCGGCAACCCGTTCTTTTTCGCAGTCGTTTACCACAACATGGGGGCTCTCCGTAAGCACCAGCTCTTCCTTAACCTGCGAGGCTACGGATGAAGAGACAAAGGAGGCAACCTTCGCGGGAACTGCCCTGTCTTTTTTGCTGGAGATGGTAAAAACGGGAACGGTAATCTTCTTAAGTGTCTTTCGTCCGAATTTTTGCAGTTTGTAAAGCTCCGCCGCCGTGGCGGGGGTGTAGAATCGTCCGTATTCATCGGCGAGGGGGGTGAGTTCCGGATCTTTATAAGGCTTCTTTCTCTTCCGCTCCCATTTCCTGATGAACAGCTTGAGAAAAGGTGTTAAGGGAAGGATCGGATTGCTTGTCAAAAGGGCCGGTGCAGCCAGAATGGCACTTTTCGGGGAAAGATAGGCTGCCAGAATTGCGGTGAGAACCCCACCCATCGAGAGACCCGCAATATGCACGGGAAGCCCCTCACTCTTAAGATCGAGAAAAGCATCAAGAGAGGCCCTGAGCCAATCGTGAGCATCGCTTTGCAGAAAGTCCTCAAGAGATGTGCCGTGCCCCGGAAGACGGGGAACAGATACCAGATACCCTGCCTCTTGCAATCGCTGGGCAAGATACCCCATATCGTGAGGGCCGCCTGTATATCCATGGATCAAAAGAACGGCCTGCCCCTTTGCTGCAGACGACTCCGGCATAAGCAGTCGTGGCCTTGCGATCTGCGCCACCGAGCTATGCTGCACCGCTGCCGCCATTTTTTGAAGATTGCTTGCTGACATGGTCCCATCATAGCAATCACCGTGGTCGGTGAACAGTAGGAGAGGCCGTAATGTTCTCCCCATTATCTGCCGAAAAATAAGATAGATACTGGTATATCCGGAATCGGGAGGTATGTTTGAAGCTGCTGCTGCTCCATCTTAGGGAAGATAAAGCCGTAGCAGAGGATTTTTGCCGGCAATTGAAGGCCATCGGTGTGGATGCGGAACTTCACGAGTATCGTAGTGACTGGGATTTTACTCTCCTTGGAGTGCTCGGAGAAACCACTCACCTTTTGATGCTTCTACGGCAGGAGAACCTCGAACGGAAAAGCTTCGCCTTTGTCCTTGGTTTTTCTCTTGGTCGGGAGATCCCTCTCTTTTTCTATTTCTTGGAGCCCGTGGGCCTTCCCACTCTTCCCTCCCAGGTGTTTAAGGCTGATAATCCTCAGGACGTACTTGCCTATTTCTCCGGTGAAAGGCGGATATGGGCACAGAGGCAGAAGAAGGAGCATGCAAAGGGTCAACTCATTGCCATGGGCCTCGGGGTGGGTGAGGAAACCCTTGTCAAGGTCACCGCCGAAGGCGAGATTGTTCCGTTGAAGCTTTTTCTCGAGGCCGGTTTCTCTCCCGATGTTCGGGATAAGAAGGGGGTCCCGCTCCTTTCTCTTGCCGTCAGGAGCGGGCACCGGAATGTTGTTGAACTGCTGCTTGATGCCGGTGCGGATATCGATGCGGTGAGCCTTGATAGAGGAAATACCGCTCTCATGGATGCGGCTGCGGATCAGCAGCTTGAAATTCTTCGCCTGCTGCTTGATGTCGGGGCTTCTCACCATTTTCAGAGCAAGAACGGGCAAACGGCTCTTGTTCTTGCGGTTGGGCAAAAGCACATAGAGGCGGCAAGTATCTTAATAGGTGCAGGTGCCGATGTCGAGGTTAAGGATGCCCTTGGGATGTCGGCAAGGAAATATGCCCAACTTTTTGGTTTAACGGATATTATAAAGATGATGGATGAACGTGATGGAAGATAAAGATTCGTTTCGAAAAGCAGTGATTGTGGTGGTTTTTTCCGCGCTCATCGCCGTTGTCGGGTTTCTGACGGAAATTCCGGCGGTTACCGCCGGAGGTCTGTTTATGACGTACATATGTTGTTCCCGACTCCTTTTTCGGGAACATCGATTTTTGAAGGGGGCCTGTGCCCTCGTTATATTGGTTCTTTCCTCGGCCGAGACCCTCTCAGGAATCGGTACCTTGCTTCTTTTTATCCACGGAAAGGCTGTTTCCTCTCCCGGCTCTTGGACCGTTGCTCTCTTTCTCTTGTGTATGGTGGTCGGTGAAATCGTTCGAAAATCGGAAGAACAGCGAGCCGGCATAGCGGTCATTATTGCCTCCTGCTTTTTACTTCTCGGCGCTTGTGCATCGGTCATGCTCAAGGGGCCTTATATCATAGCCTCCGACGCTAGCGCCCTTGTCGTAGGACTTTTCCTTGTCGTCCGTTCCGGCCTTTTTGCCTACCGCTTTATCCTCGACTATGTCGAAAAGATAACATCTTGACGTGGAGGCGCTCGCCTACTATCTTTTCCTCGGAGGGGTTATGAAAACAGAGATTAACATCTTCCATTTGCAAAGGTTGGGGGGAGTTCCTCTCTTTCTCCATCCCTTTGATGATCCTGACACATTGCTCAAGCTTGATGCCAATACTGTTATTGCGGGTCGTTATGGAAGAGAACCGCGTCCGGAAAGCGTAACAATGCTGAGAAATGAGCTTTATCGCTTAATTGAACTTGCGGTGAAAAATTGGATTTCGGAAAAGCGTTTTATCCCCCGGTTTCTGATTTCAAGTTTGCTCTTTCTTGTTGTCTACTTTTTCCTCTCCCTGGTTATCCGGGATCCCATTCCCATGATTGATGAGTTGGGAGGTTCCCTTGCGGCCTCTTTTTTGGTTTACTATCTGCTTTCCCGACGCGATACCGGTTCCAAGGCTGCAACTGCCAAACGAATCGCCCTTCGTGAACGAGTCGACGAAATCTACTTCGAGCATGATTCTTTAGTCGAGGAAGCCGAGGAACTCCTCCTTCGCCTTGAGGCGGAAGATACCCGTCAACTTGCCGAATCCCTGGCCGATGCCGTGGAGTTTTCCGTTACGGGAGAGAAAGAGCGGCTCGATCAGCTGGTTTCCTATCTCCGCCGCCGTTTTGCCAGCCGGGCTTATCGGAAGCAGGAAAAGGCGTTGCGAAGACGCAAACAACGGCAATCGGTCAAATTAAACAATAAGTTGGATCTTCCTCTCTTCGGTGTGTATCGGGCCTTGAAGCGCTAATTACTCTACGGTATTGAGCCTTCGCATATCGAGCAGCAGATCGAGGCTCCTTTGTGCCAAATCAAGGTTTTCACGAGCGGGTCTGTAGGTGGGATCGAGGTCGAGAACAGCTTCCCAATATTGGATTGCCCGCTCAAAATCGCCCTGGGCATAGGCTTCGAGACCGGCGATGTAGTACTCGTCGATACGTTGGGCTGTCATCTGTCGCCCATCATCCCCTAATGCCATTGTCGCCTGAAGACTGAAACGGTCGAGAGAGCTGAGCTGGGTGGTAAGATCGAGGGTGTAGTTTGCAATAATGGTCAAATCATTCAGGTCCACCGATCCCCCGAGGGTGAATCGCGGGTTTGAACCCCTGTGAGTAAAGCCTGTTTGCATGGCAAAATTGTCGGTGACAGCGACTTTCGCTCCGGTCGCAAAGTAGGGATGTTCCCACTGTTCGGCCGGAAGGGTCAGAGAAAAAGGAACGGTGTAATCAAAGCTTACGAGAAGCGGCCTGAGGGGGGAATAGGCAAAGCCGAGGCTGGCGTTAGACGGAAGATTATCGTCGAGGCTGGCAAAACCGATGTTTCGTACTGCAAGGCCGAGGGAGAAATTTTTGTCCCGCGATGGATACGGCTTCAAAAAGTTAAATCTGGTGAGGGCTCCAAGGTCGATCATCCCCGCGAAGGCCGATTGGCCGGAGGCTATCGATTCCGGTACATTTCTGTATGCTCCCTTGAGCGTGGCTCCCACAGAAAGACCCGAGAAGTCATAGGAGCGGAAGGCATTGTAGGAAGCGTTTGCGTAGAGTACCGTTTCCGAATAGTAGCCGCTTCCGGCTCGGTCTCCCCAGTCGTTGTAGGCGGTGAAGGGAACGTAGAGAAATTTCCCTCCGAAGCCGAACCCGAAGTTATCCTTTCTGGAGGTAAAGGCGGCTGATTCGATATTGGTATCCGCGATCCAGTCGTTGTGCATAAGGGATAGCTGTGTAACATCGATACGGCTGCTGCCTGCAGGATTTGCCTCCAGGAAACCGACATCGCTGGCAACGGCGGTAAAGGCCGTTCCCATCCCCTCATAGAGTCCTCCGAAAGGGATAAGAAGGGTGGTGAAGGCACTTTGGCCGGTATTGGGATCGGTGATGAAACCCGAATCGGCAAAGGAGGAATAGCCGCTGTAGAATTCCGAAAGATCGGCGAAAAGGATCGCCGGTACAAACAGAATGAGGAGGAAAAATAACGGTCTATTCCGAATATTCATCATCTTATACTATACTATCTTCCTTCTGGTTTATCCAGTAATTATCCTGCCGATAATGTGATACAGTGGGATAGAAACAGAGTAGCGGAGCAAATGGAGCCAGTACGTACGCGGCCTTTGAAAACATATATTTTTCTCATCTTTTTCGTTTTGTTGCCGGTTTGGCTCTTTGCCGGAGGGCAGCAGGAGGACCCTGTCGATACGGCTCGTCAGCTTATGGCCGAGCGGCGGTACAACGATGCCATCCTGGTTCTTACCCAGATGATGAAGGAGGATCCTGATCGCTTTGATCAGGCTGAAGAACTCCTTCAGCAGGTTCGGGCCATTCGGGACCAGTACAATCGCTATTATGCCGAATTGATAGAGGTTCTGGATCCTCCGGACGGCGGGGAGATCGATGAAGATCATGCGTATGATCTGATTACAAAGATGGAGGCTCTCGACAGTGATCCTAACCCGGCGGCCGTCCAGGCCTTTGCTCAAATGCGTGCTTCGATTGTGTTTGCCGTCAACGATAGAAAATTCCGTCGGATTATCGAGGAGGCATGGCAGCTCCTGGAAAAAAAGGAGTACGATCAGGCCGTTGCACTCTACCGATCGGGTTTCGATCTTCATCAAAAACTTTTTTTGGAGAAGGATTACGGTGACGATGTTTTCGAACAGGTTCGCACGCTTCGTCAGAGTCTGGAGAATCTTTCCGATGCCTTCCTTCTTGATCGTCCCGAGGCATCATCTTTTTACGATCACGTTGTGGAAGCTCTTCGGCAGGAAAATAAAGTGGATCTTACCAATACCATCGACACCTTCGGAAGGGCTATGCTGGCTGTAGACGAGCAGCGAGGGGGGATCCTCTACGATGCTGAGGAGCTCGAAAAACTCAAAGTCTCGGTGCAGAGCGAAGATGAAAACGATGTTCCTTATCTTTCCACATTGAGGGTTCTCGCAAGAGGGAGGGCGGATGCCGAAGCCCCCGAAGGAATTGCCGGAACCATTCTGCGCTTTTCCAACGGTTCCTACACCTCTCTCTTCGAGGGGATTGGTGACCTCGCCGAAAAGGAATACCAGTCGGGGGTCGCTTCATACCATGAAGGAAGAGAGGACGTGGCTGCCCGCTTTTTTCGATCTGCAGGTGAATATACACAGATGGTGGAGCAGCTGATTGCTTTTGAAAACGGAGGAACCGCTCCTACCATGGAGAATCTGGCGGAGAGCGGTAGTGAGATCACGGAGCAATTTCTTTTTTCTCGGGTTCTGGAAAGCGCCAGTGGTCAGTTTACGGAACTTGCTGCTCTGAAGGCTGAGCTGGGAGGAGAAAACGAAGCGTGGGAAAGCCTGGATACCGAAGCCCTGGCCCTGCGCAGAGACCGCATCCTCGATCTTCAGGCAAGGATCGAGGCCGTTGCCGATCCCGTGAAAAGCCTCTCTTCCTCTCTTGATGAGTACGAAGCCCCCATCGCCGTTGACCGCCCCAAGGCCCTTGCCGGGCAGTTATTGAGCGCCGTGGACGAGGCATCCGACCAGAGTTCTGCCATGGAGCTTGAGGCGGTTTCGCGTCGCGCTTCGATTATCATTGCTCAACTGAGCAGCCGTCTTTCGGAGAGGCAAAACAGCATTGAAAAAGCACAGGCTCTTATCGAGGGCAGCCAAGAGACAATTGTCGAGGGGGCCGATCCCATCGTAGTGCGGCGCCCTGATCAGGGGATCAGTATCGTTGAAGAGACCCTGCCGACCCTGGATGCCCTTGATCAGGATATCGCCTCCATCTCCGCCTCTCTTTCCGCCGAAAGCGATGCGATTATCGCTTCTCCTGCGATGAAAGAATCGCTCTCTTCGACAGATACGATGCGTGCCGATATCATTTCGCTTCGCAACACCGGAACAACACTCCTTGCACGGGGGGAAGCATTAAACCGACAGGCCGATCTTGCCCTTGCCGAGGGGGAGCTTCGTTTCAGTGAAGCGGAGAGCCGTCTCGACGACGAGAGTTTTGAGCAGGCAAGGGACAAGTTGGAGCAGGCAGGCACGGCATTGGCCCAAAGTCTTACCTATCGTGAAGATCAGCAGGTCAGGAGTCGTATCGATAACGATATACCGGATCTTGCAGACCGGATCATTGCGGCACAAAATCGGCAGATTGTTCGGCAGGTACGTGCGTTAATCAACCAGGGCCGTGATCTTTTCTTTCAGGAAAAATTTATCGAGGCCCAGCAGACCCTTCAAAGGGCCCAGGCACGCTGGCTGCAAACCAATACCGAAGAGGAACCCGAAGTCAACAGCTGGCTCGAACGGGTCAAGCGAGCCCTGGATACCACAAGTGGTGTGGAACTTGCGATTGCCGATCCCCTTTATCCCGAAATGACTCAGATGCTCAATCTCGCCCGCAAAGATTTTCTCGATGGCAAACGACTTTTCACCTCCGGCGACCGAGATAAAGCGCTTGCGCAATTTTCCGAGGCCGAACGTAAGATCGAATACGTGAAGGAGCCCTTCCCAAATAACAAAGATGCCAGTATCCTCTATCTTCAGATCTTGCAGTATACCGAGCCCGACGACTTCGATGCTATTTTTTCCAGTCGGTTCAACAATGCAAGGCGCCAATTGAATTCGACGCCGGAAGAGGCGTATCGGGAGCTCAAGGTTCTTGAAGCGATTCGACCCGATTTCGCCGGAATGGAAAAGGCCCTATACGATGCGGAAATTGCAACGGGTATCAGGCAGCCGCCTCCCGATCGGGCGAAGCTTGCCAGGGCCAGGGACCTTTACGGCGATGCCGAAAAGATTGTGGAAAACGACGTGCGGGCGCAATTTCCGGTGGCTATTGCCTATTTGAACGAGGCGATCAAGCTTAACCCCGATTATAATGATGCCATTGTGCTCAAGGACAGGATACAAGCCGGAAGCGGCGGAGCAGTTACCGTTGTTCTTTCCAGTGTCGCGCAGCAACAGCTTAAGCAGGCAGAGGACCTCTTCATAGAAGGGCGCTATTTCGAGGCAAGCGTTATTGTGGAGCAGCTGATGAACAACACGAAGAACAGGAATAATCCGAAACTCCTCGATCTCCAGAAGCGAATAGAGGCACGCCTGTGATGTACCGCCGAGCCCCTTTGCTCTTTTGCCTGGCGTTTGTGCTGTTCGCTGCCTTTCAGGCGGAGGCTCAGCAGTTCTACTGGGAACGTCCCGAGATTTTGGTTGATGCGAACGCCTCCTTTGTCCGAAGTAGCTCAAATGGCGAACGTTCTGCCTTTCTCTGGCATGAATATGGTGAGCCCTCCGATGGTTATCGTGATCTCTATATTTCACTGATGAGCTACAGGAATACATGGGAACGCCACGAGCGGGTGCTCGGACCCTTCCGCTATGTAGGAGAAAAGGTTCCCGTTGCTTCGATGGTGATCGATAAAGCCGGACATATCTTTATCGCTCTTGCCACCTCAGGCAATACCATCGCGATCTACCGTTCCGATGACGACGGAGCAAGCTTTGTAAAGGTTGCCGAGCCCGGAATCGGATCGGAAGAGAGGACTGTTGTTGCTCCCCGCCTCTTTTTGTCTTCTACAGGTTCCCTCGTGTTATTCGTTACCAGCCCTCTCATCTCAGAGGGGCTCCAAGCCCTTACCAGTGAGGTGAGTCTTGGGGCCGCTTTTTCCGTGAGCCGGGATGGACGGGAGTGGAGTGAGTTCACTTCCCTTGCAAAAGGAAGCAATCTTGCATACGTCTATTTGCCCTCGCTTGCCCACTACGGAGGAAAGGATTATGTGGCCTTTCAGGCCTCTCCTCAGGAAAGCCGTTTTTATCAGCTCTATCTCGTATCAAGCAGCGACGGAGGAGCGAGCTGGAGTTCGCCTCGGCTGATAAGCGATTTTGAGGATCGATCCATTTCCGATGATGGCGATCCCAACCTCTACGATAATCAACGCCCCTACCTGTACGGCAATGGAAAGGGGCTTGCTGTGGCATGGGAGCGCAGATACTCGGGAAGCTCCCCTCCCCAGATCTTCTACGCCGAATTGAGTCCCGAAGGGGCGGTTGTCGGGGTACCCGAGCGAATTTCCCAGGGCAGCAACGTCTGTAGGAATCCGGTCATTACCGAGACGGCGGGGGAAAGGGTCCTCTTCTGGTTCGACGATAGCAAGGGGGATAATCGTATCTTTTTCGCCCTCAGACGAGGCGTTTCCTGGGATGCGGAAGATGTGAGCGTCATGAACGGTGTCAGCGCCTTTCCCGTTCCCATGTTCCGCTCCGGAGAGCTCTCCCTGCTCTGGGAGAACAGCTTTGCGAACAGATCGCGTATCGCCTTCCTTGCCCCGGATAAGAGCGCTTCACCTCCCCAAGTCCGTCCCCTCAATTTCCGGCAGGGGCGTCCCGCCAAACAGGATAGTTTCATCGTATCCTGGAACCTTCCGGACGACTCTTCGGGTATCAGCGGTTTCAGCTATTCCGTCGATCGTGATCCGGAGGGCGATCCTCCTCAACGGTTGATGTTGTTGCGCAGGGAAGAGCGCCGTTTTTCCGCCTCCTTAAAGGAGGACGGCCCCTGGTTCTTTCATGTTGCGGCACAAGATTACGCTGGCAACTGGTCGAAAAGCGTGACCATTGAGGCTCTTCGTGATACCACACCTCCCTCTCCCGTTCTCTTTATTGATCCCGAGCTCGACGGCGACGGTTTTCTTCCTTCCAATACCGGAAACATCGCTTGGGAGCCTCCTTCAGAAACGGATGTTGCGGGTTACACATACCGACTTCAGTATCTTACGTCTGCCGATTATACAGGGGATCCCGAGGCCCTGCCCGTTCGTCCCCCTTCAGATAGTATCCGGCTGCAGGTTCCTTCCCTAAGCTTTCGAAATATCGATAACGGTTTGTGGGCCGTTACCGTGGCGCCTGTGGATCAGGTAGGAAATGTCGGCGAGGCCGTTTCCTTTCGGATGAGATTGAATAAGTATATTCCGGTCACCTATGTTACGGATATCTCCCTTCGGGAGGATGACCTGGGCCGCTATCTCATATCGATTGTAGGTCGTGGCTTTTCGGTAGGGGGCAAGATCGGGACGGTCCTGCTCGATAGGGATGGAAAACCGCCCTACGATTACAGCTTTGATGCGGAAAGCGCCGTGTATCGAGTGGTCTCCGACCGTCGAATCGAGGGACCGGTGATCGAAGACATCGACGGCGGCGACTATCACCTCGGGGTCATCCACCCGACCAGGGGCTTGTACCTTACCCGAAGAACGCTAAGCTTCTCCGACACCGGTACCGTAAAGTTCGGAGATTTTACGATTCTCCAGCGTCCAGCCCTGCATCTTATCCGGCTTCCCTTTTCCACCCTATCGGGAGGAACCGTCGCCTTTGTCCTTGTGATGGTTCTTTTAGGAGCAAGTTTTCTCTTCGTGTCCTGGCGTATCCTTCGCCTGGTTCAGGAGGGTAACCTGCTCCGGAACGAAGCCGTCGCCTTGCTGGAGCAGCGCCGCCTGCCGCATGAAGAACGAAAAGAGAGGATTATCACCATGGCTAAAGAACGAAAGGGGCTAAGAAGAAAATTTGCCCTGCTTGTTACATCTCTGGTCTTGATTGTTGTTCTGCTTGTCGCCCTGCCGATGGGCCGTTTTATGATTAATACACAGCAGAGGAGTCTTGCAGACGGCCTTTTGCAAAGTACCAGGGTTTTGGTGGAGAGCCTTGCATCGGGTGCGGGAAAATATCTTCCCGAAGAGAATACCATAGAGCTTGGTCGACTTCCGGCACAGAGTCGGGCGGCCGAGGATGCACTTTATGCTACCATTACAGGGGTACGCAGTACGCAGGTTCCCGATACCGATAATGATTATTTTGATTACCTCTGGGCGACGAACGACCCCTCTATCGCCGAAAAATTGACCGGCGAAGATGCCGGAGGAGGGCAGAACTCCTTTCGGCGCGGGGCTGCCCGGATCAAAGATGATGTTTCTCCCTTTATCGACGAACTTAGGGAGCGTATCGATGACAGGGCGGAGGCCGAGGTCGGGGCCCTTAGCCAGGAATTGGCAGAGTTGCAGGAAAAAGCCAGAGATGCAGCCACCAGATTGGTCACGCGGCGAGATGAGGATACGGCCCAGCTGCTCCAGGAGCTGCAGGATTCCATAGCTTCGGTCAGTGAGGAGATAGAGGCAACGTTGCAAGGTATCGGGAGCGAGGTCTCTTCCGTGCCCGCTTTCGATCCCGAAACCATCCTTACCGGGCCCAGCGAATATAGCTTTTACCGGCCCATTGTCTATCAGGATTCGAATCGTCCGGGAGTATATTACCACGGCCTGGTCCGGCTCGGTATCACAACAGAACGTATTCGCGGTGAAATCATTGCCAGCCGCGACAGGTTGATTCGGCAGACTGCCGTTATTGCCCTCGGTGCCGTTCTTCTCGGAATTTTGGGTTCCCTGCTTCTTGCGGCCATCATCATCATCCCGATTCGAACCCTGGTCCGGGGCGTTGAGGTCATCAGCGAAACCGACGATAAGGAAAAGCTCAAGGACCACGTCATCGTTGTAAAAACCCGGGACGAGCTTTCCCAACTTGCGGAGACCATCAACGAGATGACCCGCGGACTGGTAAAGGCGGAGAGTGCGAAAAAGGACCTTACCATTGGAAAAGAGGTTCAGAAGATGTTTATTCCCCTGGAGCAGGACTCCAGGGGCAACAAAAAAACCACAGCCTCGGACAACTATCCTGGACTCAACTTTTTTGGCTACTATGAGGGGGCAAAGGGTGTTTCCGGCGATTACTTCGACTATATGCAGCTGCCCGGAAATCTTTACGCCGTCATCAAGTGTGATATCGCGGGAAAGGGCGTTCCCGCTTCTTTGATCATGGTCGAGGTTGCGACGATTTTCAGGAATTTTCTCAACGAGTGGAAACGGGAGCAGGAGAGAATTCTATCTGTCGCCTCCTCGAAGGGAATTGCCCCCCGCAAGCAGGAACCGGCCATCGATCAGCTGGTGGCCAGTATCAACAGTCTTGTGCAGGAACGGGGCTTTCAGGGACGGTTTGCGGCCTTGATCGTCGTGCTTATCGACGGGGCAACGGGAAAAACCGTTTTCTGCAATGCCGGAGATAATCAGGTTCACCTTTATCAGGGAAAAGAGGAGTCCATGGAGATGATGACCCTCCCTGCCGCGCCTGCGGCAGGGGTTTTTCCGAATGATCTGATCGATATGAAAGGCGGTTTTTCCAAGGTTCCCCATGTTCTAAGATCCGGAGACAAGCTTTTTCTCTTTACCGACGGTCTTGAAGAGGCTCAGAGAAAGTTTCGTAATGAACGATTCGAAGTTGTCACCTGCGAAGAACCAGGCCTGGAGCAGGGGCAGCTGCATGATACCCACCCGGTCGGCAACGACAACGAGGAGTTGGGGATCCCCCGGATCCATGAAATCATCAATACCTTCTACAGGAAGGGACGTTACCGACTGGAGAAGTATCACAACCCAATTCCCGGCGAGGTCCTCGAATTTGATTTTGCCTCCTGCGGTTCCGGCATAGAGGATGCCGTGCTCGCCCTGGTCGCGGTTGAAAAAATCTTCAGGCTCAACCCGGATCCAAAGGCAGGCGAGAGTGATGTTGTCAATGTCGATATCAGAATCGATGATTTCCTGCAATGTTGTTTCGTGCAGTTCGAACACTATTTCGGTGGGAAGGAAATCGGCCGAAACGATACCTATATCACCTACGGCTCTTTGAAAGAGGATGAGCAGTACGACGACCTGACCGTCCTCGGTATTGAAAAGGTGTGAAGCGATGGCAAAAAAGGCGAAGTTCTACTGTGAAAGTTGTGGAGCCGAGGTGGATGCGGGAACTATCCGCTGCCCTTCCTGCGGCAGTCGTTTCTATGGGGTCCAGTGTCCCCGCTGCGGCTATGCAGGGCCCTCCTCTCTTTTTGTAAAGGGTTGCCCGTCCTGCGGCTATCTTGCCCCGTCCCAAAGGGGTAGGGAACCTGCGCTTGAGCAGGTTGCGCAGGACTCATCTCCCCGTTCGCTTCCTACCTGGTTTTATCTTCTGATTATCATCATACTTTTGGGTGCCTTGGGCTTATTGACCTTTCTCTATTACAGACTGTGATTCGGGGCAAGGACAAATGGAATGGTTTCCCGTACCACTCTGACCAGCCCCTCCTCATCGGTCTCAAAGAGCGGTATTCTTATATCGATCAGATTCCTGGCGCGGCAGAGGACTTTGGCGAAATCGGGATCGGTTTCTGCATTTGGAGAGAATGTTTCGGCATCGGCATGGAAGACTGCGATAATCACCTTAGGCCGATATTCCTTCCCCGTCCCATCCCTGCAAGCGGCGAGAGCCGTCAACTCTTCCACATGCCGCCTTCCCCGCTGCGTCGGCGCATCGGGAAAGCTTGCCTGTTTGAAGGGTTTTAAGAGGGTGCAGGCCTTGACCTCGATAGGATAGAGGGCCTGGTCCGTTTCCACGAGAAAGTCAAAACGGCTGCCCGGCTGCTGAGGAAGGGTTTTTTCCGCTTCAATGGAAAGGGCGTTGGGAAAGAGTCGAGGAAGGCAGAGGCTCCGTACCGCCAGGTTTGCCCTGGCGCTGATTAAGGGAATGATTTTTCCCTGGAACCGGACGGCGGCCAGACTCCAGTTGGTCTTTCTTTTTGTCCCCCCCTTTGCCCTTTCGAGGATGAGTTCGGCACCGGGATAAAGAAGCTCCTTGAGCCTGCCGGGGTTTGCGCAGTGAACCGCTACCTTGTTGCCCGCACCCTTCTTCCGCAGCTCCGCCTCAACCGTAAAGCGATTGGGGCGGGCTAAAAAGCGTGCATCGGCATCTGCCGAAAAGAGACGAACGCTATCTGAAGAGGGAATCGATTTCATGTCGGTACAACTTGTAGACCACGCTTCTCCTGATCTTCAGGGTATGGGTCAGCTCCTTTCCTACCTCGAAGGGTTTCGGCAGGAGGGTGAATCGGTAGATGCGTTCGAAGTGTTTAAAACCGTTTTTGGGGTTCACCTGTTCCTGTATTCGATCGTGGACATACTCCTGAATTTCGGGGTTCATCAGTAATTCTTCCGCCTGAATATAGCTGATTCCCTTTTCCTGGGCATATTGTTGTAGCTTTTCCATCTCCGGAACAATAAGCGCGGCGAGAAATTTCTTATCCTGGCCGACAACCATGGCTTGTGCGATTGCGTCGCTGGCACAGAGGTGCTCCTCGATCGGAACCGGTTCGATGTTTTCACCACCAAGCAGGACGATGGTCTCTTTTGCCCGTCCAAGAATCTTGAACTCACCCTGACGGGTAAAGAGCGTAATGTCGCCAGTGTTGAGCCAACCGTCGTGAAGCACCGCTTCGGTGGCCTCCTCCCGCTTGTAGTAGCCGTCCATCACCTGGGGGCTTTTCACATAGAGGACCCCCTTTCTGCCCGGAGGAAGCACCACACCTTCCCTGTCCACCACACGATGTTCGATATCGGCTAAAAGTGGCCCTACTGTTCCATGTACCGGATGCTTCTGTTTGCGTACCGCAAGTACAGGCCCTGTCTCCGTCAGTCCGTAGCCCTCAAGTAACAGGATCCCAGCGGCCTGAAAGAAGCGATCCACGTAGGGGGGAAGGGCGCCTCCCCCTGAAATACCGGCAATAAACTTTCCTCCCAAACGAGCCTTCAGCTTTCCAAATACCAGGAGACTGCCAAGAAGCTGAAAGGGCGTGAGGAGAATCAGGGGAATAATCGCAAGAAGGATGTCGAGCCAGCGATGTCGGCCGACAAAGTCCGGTTTTCTGTCGGTTACCATGTTAAACATGGCGCTGTGCAGTTCTCCTACAGTAACAAAGAAGGAAAACAGAAGCTGTTTTACCTTTCCCTCTTTTGAGATGTTTTTAAAGATTGCAGCCCTTACTCCCTCCCAAATCCTCGGCACCGAGGCAAGCCACTGAGGTTTAACCTTCTGCATGTCCGGAAGCATCACCGCACCAATCGGTTTTGAATAGGCGATGGCGGCGCCGCGGGCAAGCATGATATACTCCACCGCCCGCTCAAAGCTATGCCAAACCGGAAGAACACTTAAAAGAATGTGACCGGGCACGATCTGAATGTGGTCGTACACACGATCGAGTTGAAAGATAAAACTGCGATGGGGGAGCATCACCCCTTTGGGCTCTCCTGTGGTACCCGATGTATAGATGATGGTTGCAAGATCGTTAAGCGAGCCCTTATCGATCTCTTTGTCGAAGAAATCCTGTTTCTGCGGAAGCAGTTCGCTTCCCCGTTTCATCATTTCATCGAAAGATGACAACTCGAGGGAGGACGGCAGCTTTTTCGAGGGACTCCGGCTGGCATCGAAGAGGATGATTCGCTTTAAGAGGGGAAGATCGTGGGCGTTTGCAATAATCTTATCCGCCTGGGCTCCATTTTCCGCAAAAGCAATCTCACACTCGGCATGGCCAAGGATATAGGCAATCTCGTCGGCGGTGGAGTCCGAGCCTCTGGGCACATCAACCACACCGAGGCCGAGCATGGCGAGGTCTGCAAGAATCCACTCTTTTCGATTATCGCTGATGATACCGACATGCGCACCTCGCTCCACGCCGATATCGTTCAGGGCACAGGAGAAAGCTGAGCACGATTCCATCATCTCCCGGAAGCTTGTCGCTTCGAATTCTCCTTCCTTCCCCTTTGCCAGTAAGGCTGTCATATCGGGGTGTTTCTGTGCAATCTCTCTGATTCGTTTCGGTACGGTGTCAAGGGGGGCCATCTCTACCTCCTTTTGGCATATGGTGCCGTCGGAAGATTAGAAAAAAAGGGCATCTCCCAGCGGCTGAGCGGCCGGAGTTTCTCCGGTTTCCGCCTCATGGTCTGCCTTCGAGAAAAGTTCCTCGAGTTTCTCGAAGGTCAGTAGTTCCGGCAGCAGAATAGGCTTATCGGCCGCCGGCCGATAAAAAGCATACACCGGAACGCCGGCTCTGCCAAGGGTTTTTATCGCTTCGCCTATCACAGGATCGGCATTGGTGTAATCTCCGTAGACCATCTGGATGCCGTAACGTTGAAAAAGCTCTTTTCCCCGTTCGGTGGCAAAAATCCGACGGTCGTTTAGCTTGCAGACGCTGCACCACTGGGCGGAAAAGACAAGGAGAAAGGGCTGCTGGGAACGAATCATCGTTTCCACCCTTTCGGGCGAATAGACAATCCGTTCGACCCCTTCGTCACCCTTTTCAGCCATGGCTGTTTCACTCGCGCTTCCTTCCTGGGGCTTCCAGGAGGATGGATCGATGAAAATCATAGCGGCCGCAGAGGAAAGTATAACGAACAAAAGAAGCGAAAGCCAACGTTGCCGTTTCGATGAGGTCGGTTTTGCAAGTTTTCCGTAGAGCCAGGCTGCCGATGCAAGGGAAAGGAGAAAGGCAAGGGCCCCGATCATTGCCTGCGCCCCTGTCTGACGCCCGAAAATAGCAAAGAAGTAGAGGGCGGTGGCAATCAGTACCAGACCCATCGCTTCTTTGAAGAGCTCCATCCATGGTCCCGGTTTCGGTATCCGATGGATGATCCGGGGAATAAAGCCGAGCAAAACAAAAGGGAGGGCAAAGCCTATCCCAATGGTGAGAAAAAAGAAGATGATTAAAAGCGGCGGCTGACTAAAGGCAAAACCCAGAGCGCTCCCAAGAAATGGGGCGGTGCAGGGGGTTGCAAGGATTACGGCAACAAGCCCGTTTACAAAGGAACCGACAAGCCCCCTCGAGCCGGCGGCGGCCAGTTTCGACCCGAATATCGGCGGCTGAAAGAGGTAGAGATCGAACAAGCTGAGGGCAAATACCAGGAGAACGGCGCTGAGAGCCAGCACAAAAGCCGGATTCTGAAATTGAAAGCCCCAGCCGACCAGTTCTCCCGACTGTTTCAGGATGATGACCACCAGAGCGAGGAGCAAGAACGAGACCAGAACCCCGGCACCATAGAGCAGGGCCCCGGAACGCAACAGTTTTTTGTCATTCCTGCTCTGTTTTACAAGGTTAAGGGCCCTGATTGAGAGAATGGGAAAGACGCAGGGCATAATGTTGAGGAGAATCCCCCCAAGCAAGGCGAAGGCGAGCATGAGCCAGATACCCTTTTCCCCCTTAAGCCCCCCGATGCTGCTTGAAAAAGAGTTCTTGTCGGGTATGGGTATGGAAAAGGATGCTTCAACGGTGCCGGGCAGGAAACAGGTGCCTGCCTCGTCACAAAGCTGATAATGGAGCCTGAGTTTTCCCGTCTGTGCAGAAGTGGACCGGAGTTTTTCGGGGAGCAGTGGAGCGCTTAGGGATATCGTTCCGTAGTAGGCAGGTCCGGTTTCGGTATCGATCCCCTTCGGATAATCGATCCTACCGAGATTCGCCCCCGCTGGATCGACCAGTTCAAAAAAGAAGAAATCTTCGTTGAAGCTTTGATGATAGCCTTCGGGAATCTCCAGCGAGAGGGTGATGCGCTGCGAATCTCCCTGCCCAAAGACCCCCACATCGACGATGCGAGGCTTGGCGGCGGCAAGGGGAAGCAGCACGACAAACAGGAAGAACAATAGGGCCGGGACTCTTCTTAGTCGGTACACCGCCGCCTCCTTTCCCTATGGAATCAGCATTTCAAGAGCCCCGATGATCTCCGGTGAGGACCAATCGGTTGCACCTACCAGCCTGGCGATGATGTTTCCCTTTTCATCGATGATCCAGGTGGTGGGAATGCTCCCCGTTCCGTATATCGAATTGACCTGGTATTCATTATCGATGGGAACGGGGAAGGTGAATCCGTTGTCGGCAACATGTGCTGTAATCAGTTCGAGGGTTTCTCTCGGGGGAGTAGGGGCTGCAACGGCGTACATTTCAAAGTTTTTTCCGGCAAAACGCTCATAGATTTTTTGCATGGAGGGCATCTCCTGGCGACAGGGGGGACACCATGTTGCCCAAAGATTGAGCAGCAGCAGCTTTCCCTTTGCTGCCGAAAGGCTTGCCGTCTCACCGTCGAGGGTCGTCAGGGAAAAAGGTGGGGCGGCCAGGCTGCCCCTGGGGATATCAAAGCCGAGTTGATAAAGCGCGGCTTGACCCTTTGACATGGAAGCACTCTCGTCTCCGCTTTCCTGAGCGAACAATCCGGGGCTAAGAGCAAAAACCAACAAAAGAAGCATGGGGTACAGAGAACTTATATGCTTTTTCATATATGAAAATTACTATAAAGCGAAGGGATAGGCAAGAGGCTTCGGTTCTTTAGTAGGAGCCGAAAGAGATCATGATCAGGGCGACGCTGTTGTAGAGTGAATGGGCGATTGCGACCTCGTGGAGGCTCTTTTTTCGCGAGTAGCGGAAGCCGAGAACCATTGCGATCAGCAGGGTGGTAAGCGCTCCTCCCCATCCCTGATAGAGGTGGCCTGCGGCAAAGAGCAGCGAAGAGGTCGTAATCTCCCGCCAGCCCGGCCGTTGTTCCTCACCGCCGAGGAAGGTGCTCAGCTCTCTGAGCAGGTAGGCTCGAAAAAAGAGCTCTTCCCGGTAACCCGTTATAACCATTGCGACGATCGCCGGCAAAAGCAGCGTTCGTTTTTCCATACCCCAACTCTCCTGCAAACCGAAAGGAAAGAGGAGGGCAATCAAAAAAGAGATTGCCAGGAGGAGGGGAAGCAGGAGCAGGGCCCCCGGAATATCCCGCCGTTTGATCCTTGTAATACCGTATCGTTCGGCCCAGCCCGGCCCCTTTTTGGAAATCATAAAAAGGAGAAGCAGAATCTGAGGGAGTGCCACTGCCGCATAGCGAAAGAGAAAGCCGAGGTTGGCGAAGTCTATCTCTTGACCTGAATCGGTGCCGGAGAGGTAACCGGGAAAGAACAGAACAAAGAAAAGCAAAATCGGTTCGAGTAAAGATTTCGGATCGTTGCCGCTTTTTTCGTTTCTCTCTTCTGGGAAAATTGTCATCCGTTACTCCTTATGGTATGATGTATCATGAGAAGCTGTTTATAGTGAAGCCTGAGAAAAGGAATTTTGATGAATTGGACAATTTTAGCGATAGTATGTGGTCTTATTTTTCTTCTCATCGCCCTTATGCGAAGGGCGGGTGGAGGAAGTTTCCCCTGGATACATTTTTACGTGAAGGGGAAAGAGGCCGGTTTTAGTTTTCGTGAGGTGAATCTGCTCCGCAGAATCGCAGTTGAGGCCCGTCTCAAAAACCCCACAAGTCTTTTCTGGTCGATTGGTCAACTCGATCGATCCATTCGAGGTGTGGTTACGAAATTCCGTTCGCAGAATCTTATGGATGATTTCAATGCTTCTCAATTTCTTCTGAAACTCTTCAATTTTCGGCGTCAGGTAGAACTCAATCTTCCCAAATATACATTAGGTCTAAAATCCAGCAGGAAGATCATGCAGCGGCAGCGAATAAAGATATCGTTACCTGGTGCCGGTACCTTTGACTCCCAGGTGGTGGAAAATCTTCGCCGCTATCTTGCCGTCTCTTATCCCGAGGGACCAAAGCTCGCTCCCGGTTTTCTATGGAAGGGGCAGCTTATTCAGGTCTATTTTTGGCGGGTCGATGATGCCGGATATACCTTTGAAACACGGGTGATCGAAGATTATTCCGAAAAACAGTATCCGATTCTCCACATTTCCCATTCCGACAGCCTTATCAGGAGTCAGAAAAGGAATTCCGTTCGAGTCGAGGTCCGTAAGCCCGCATGGATTTACCCTCTCTCCTCTCTTGATCATGCCGATGAGGTTGCCGAGGCCAGAAAAGGGCTCCGGGCAAGGCTTGAGGATCTCTCCGAAGACGGGGCGGCCGTTCGTATAGGCGGGAAGGGAAAGGTCGGCATGAATGTCAAAATTCAGTTCTCCCTGGCAGATCGAACCATCGTCATGAACGGTACGGTCAGGGGGGTGAACTATAATGCAAAGACAAATCAGTCTCTGCTCCATATTCAGGCACTCCCGCTATCTCCTCCGGCACGCAACAGGGTCCTTGTTTTCGTGTATAATCTTTTTGGAGAAAGGGATATGGATTCCAAACAACAAACTACAGCCCGGCGGGCGACAGCGTTATCGTGAGGAGGCATTTCAACATGAATCGGACAACAGGTTTCTACCGGCTCTTTACACTCGTTTTTGCGGTTTTGCTTGTGGCATCGTTTTCCGTCGTTTCTGCTCAGGATGCCTCCGAGGAAGATCCCATGCTGCTTGCCTTTCAAAAGAGTTTTGCACGGGGAAGCCTTTCGACGAAAATTCAGGTGCTTCAGGATGCCTCTGAGATGAACGGCCCAGAAATGGGCCCTCTCTATCGACAGGCCATTGAGTTTATTCTTGATAATATCCGCACCCTCCGGGATGATACCGCAGCCCAGGAGCTTGCCGTGTTGGCTGTCAATCTTATCGGTATGCATGAATACACCCCCGCAGCCGATATTATCTGGAGGCTTTTCGAACAGAGCAGTTCTGTCCGTATCCAGATTGCGGTTATGAGCGCCCTTGGGGCTGTGGCCGGGGATGATCCTGAGCTGATAAGCAAACTCAATACCTGGATGGCGTCTCAGAACAATGCCATGCGATCCGGCGGCAACGTCGATCGTCAGGTTCTTGCAGAGTGTGTCGTTACCCTCGGCAAAATCGGTAATGAAAATTCCTACGGACTCCTATTTAGTGCCTCCTATTTGAAATATTCGGACGAGATTACCTATAAAGCCGATGGGGCTCTTGAACAGCTCGGCGGCGACTATGTTGCCAACATCTCCCGAGTTATCGAACAAAATCCGCCGGTGGAAAAGTTAGAAGCTCTCAAACGTGCGGACTCCCGGGAGGCGTTGAGCGTCGAGCAGAAGGCCACAATAGCCATGAAGGCGCTTTCATATGGCCTCGGTTCCCGGGTTGTAGCCGAGGAAGAGAAACCCGTACTTCGGGAACTTCGATATGAAGCGGTCCGAGCCCTGACCGAATATCGCTGGGCCGAAGCGACCGAGTTGGTGATCGACCATTTTGACCAGACAACCGTCGAGGTCGATCGGGGCGAAACCAGTACCTCAAGCCTACTCGAGGCTATCGCGTGTCTCGGTGCCATGGGTACCCATGAAGCAGCTGTGCGTTTATCGCTGTATTTAGAAGTGATGAATGCATATGTTGAAAATGGGCAGCCTGTGGATACCCAGGTGGCTCTTGCGGTGGTAAATAATCTTGGAGCCCTTGGGGACCGCGTTGCCTTCGACTACCTTCTCTATACCGGTTACCTTGATTATGCACCTCCCGTGAAGCGGGCCGCCCGGGAGGCGCTCGATAATCTCAAAAACTGAAACCATAGTACGAAGAAGAGGACGGAACGAGTCATGGGAATTCCTTTGCGATCTTGCTGCAATCGCTTCGGCTGCTCTGTTCCTCCTCACATCTGCGATTTTTCGGCCTGTTTTTCTTCTTTTCCCTTTGTGCTGCGCCGCTTTTTCCGTTGTTCTACGCTCTTTTGCCTCAGATAAGGCATACCGGATAGGGAGGGTATTCCTTTTCCTTTTTTTGGGGTCGGGGGCCGCACTTCTCTCTGTACGTACCGGAACTTCCTTGATGCCCTCTTGGGGTATCGATCCGACTCGGCTTCGATCGGTTGAGGGGCACCTTTACCGGGATCCCGTTCTTACCGCTTCCGATGGCGCCATCCTTCAATTTTATGTTGATTCCGTGCGGGGCAGGGATGGCACGATCGCCACGGGGAGGGGTATCTGCACCCTTTTTGTGCCGGACTGCCGTGATATGGCCAGGCAGGCCTTGACCGGATGTGAGATATCCCTCGATCTCTCCTTTGATGAGGACGGCCGGCCCCTCGCCCGATCTTCAACGCTACGCTTGACACGCCACTGCGGCCTCGGCAGGCGTATACGCTATGCCTTCTTTCGGTCGGCTTCGGAGCTTTTTTCAGGCTCGCCGAAGGCCTCTCTCCTGTTGGATGCCCTGCTTCTGGGGCGAAAACGTGATCCCTCGAGCCCTGTATTTACGCTTTTCCGTAGGGCCGGTGCAAGCCACATCCTTGCTCTATCGGGTATGCACATCGGGATTCTCGCTTCCTTGGTCCTTTCCCTCCTCAGACCCATTGTGGGAAAGCGATGTGCGAAAGTTCTCTTGCTTTTCTTCCTGCCGTTTTATCTGTTTCTTGTTGGCTTACGCCCCTCCCTTGTGCGGGCCCTCCTCTTTTTTATCCTTGCGGGAACAATCTTCTGGAGCAAAAGCGCTTCGCTTCGTGCCCTCACGCTCACCTTTCTCATACAGATTGTCATCTTCCCCCTAAGCCCGGCAGAACTTTCCTTTCAACTCTCCTACCTTGCGCTTTTTGGAATTCTCACCCTTGCTGCTCCTATCGATGACATTCTGAAGGACCTTTTGATACCTTCGGCTCTGTCTTCTCCTCTTGCCGCCTCTATAGCGGCGATTCTTGCCTCTGCTCCGCTTCTTTTTTTCTACTTTGGGGAGCTGCGCCCTGCCTCTCTTGCCGCTTCTGTGCTCCTTTCCCTTCCTGTTCTTCTTCTTATTTGGAGCGGCCTGGTTCAGCTTTTTTTACACATCACCAAGCTTTCCTCACTTCTGGCATGCTGTTCGATGCTGTCAAACCACGTGGCGGCTCTTGTGCTCTCGCTTGCACAATTGTGTGCCTCGCTTCCTGCGGTGTTCCCCCAAGATCCCAACACTGCCGCGATCTTTGCCACACTTCTGTTGACCATCACACTGTCGCTACGCTATCTTTTTAATAATGGTGGAATACCCCTTCGATTACGATTCGCCCGCGTCTCTTGCCGCTTTTCTGGAAGCGCGGGGATTGAGCATGCAGAAACGCTTCGGACAGAATTTCCTCGTTTCGCCGGGGGTTCGGTCAAAAATCGTAAAGCTTCTTGAGCTTTCGAAGGATGATCATGTATGGGAAATAGGGCCTGGTCTCGGTGCCATGACCCATATGGTTCTGGGGCTGTGTCGTAATATAACGGTGTTTGAGATTGACCGAGGCTTCATTTCCTTTCTTCGAGAACATTTTTCCATGGTAGAGGGGTTCGAATTAGTAGAGGGGGATGTCATGAAAAATTGGCAGCCGGCCTATACGCGTTTTGCTCCTCCTTCTCTCATCTTCGGTAATCTTCCCTACAACTGTGCCGCCTCATTTATCGGTGATCTCATCGAAGCAGGGGCAAATCCGAGGAAAATGGTCTTTACCATCCAAAAAGAGGTAGCCGAAAGAATGTCTGCTTCTCCCGGGACTAAACGTTACGGCGCTTTTTCCATGATCTGTGCCTTTTCATGGGATGTCCGTATCGCCGGCATAATAAAACCCGGATCATTCTTTCCCGTTCCCGAGGTCACCTCGGCCATTATCGAGATGGTTCCTCATCATCGTTTTTCCGGTTTATCGGCTGGTTTGGCTTCAACGTTTGCCAAGGATCTCTTTGCAAATAGAAGAAAAACCGTCAGAAATTCACTTTCCGGCGGAATTCTTGCCGCAAGGTTGGGGAAAAATGCTATTCTCAATGCTGCGGAGGAGGCCGGTATCGGTTTAGGGCAAAGAGGGGAGGAGGTGAGCGTCGAAATGGTTGCCAAGGCCTGTGGCCATTTGACCGATAAATTCGCTTCTAATATACTGTGATTGAGAAAGGTAATTCTAAGTTTACGCGGAGGAACGTAGGAATGAAAAGAAGATCAATTCGGCAGCTTGTTTTTGGTTCGGCGGCCATAATGTTTGTCATGTGGTTTGCATCATGTGCAACCGCTCCTGAGGCTGACGTTGCACAACCTGAGCCAATAAAAGAAGAGAAAGCCCAAAAACCTGTCGTTGTTATCGAAACGGTCTACTTGGTAAGCGAGGAACAATCTTGGTTTGCCGATGGGGTGGCCGATGAACGGCGGGTGAATAGGTACGATGAAGCAACGACCAATAAGCTTGAGTCCCAGCTCTATGATGCGGAGCAGAAGCTTCAGGAACGTACAATCTATGAATGGAAAGAGGGTTTGCTGCTCTCTGAACGAACCGAAAATGGTGCAGGGGAGGCGACTTCAACTCACCGTTATGAGTATGGCAACTCTCTCCTCGTCGAGGACCGACTCTTCGATCAAAACGACGAGCTGCAGACTCGTCTCCACTGGGATTACGATGCGGAAGGAAGAAAAATACGGTGGGAGGTCTACAACGGTAGCGGTGCACTGCTTGCCTATACACTCTTTCACTATGAAGGCGGCAGACTCAGCAGCACCGAGAATTACAATCCTGCAGGTGGTCTTGAAGAGCTATTCGAAAGTGAATATGAGAATGGTCTTCTTGTAAAACGTTCTCAGTATGATCAGAATAAAAAGCTTGAATCATATACAAGCTACCGATATGAAAACGCTCTTTTGGTAGAGGAGATCGAACATAGAAAAAACGGCACCGTAATCCGGAAAACCCTTTATCGGAACAACGAAGAGGGAATGCCTGTTGAGATTACCTATCTGGATGCATCCGATAATGTCTTGGAACGGATCACGAAAACATATATTGCAAGAAGCGTAACCAGGACAGTCGGAGAGGAGTAAAGTAGGAATGAACGTCAAAGTTTTTCGAGGATTAGCTGTTTTGTTTGTTCTGACGGCCGTCTTGCCGCTGAGTGCGAACGAAGTTACCGCGGTGTGGGGACGTCTGTACGGACGAGCATCGACGGTCGACCATAAGTTGGCAATCATGCAAAGCATCGTGGAACAGCACGATCGAGACATGATTCCCGTTCTCACTTCGGCCCTGGATGAGCAGGTTAGAAACCTCAACAATCAAAGGTCGACCACGGAACAGACGCAAACCTATGAGCTAATCAAGATGATTGTAAAAGAGCTCGGCCGCCTTAAGGCATCCCAAGCCGCAACCTACACCTGGGAGGTCGTTGAGGCCGTCGATGATCCTTTTCTCAAAGGGGAAGCGGTTATTGCGCTTGGGAAGATGGGTGCACGCCAGTATGCCGGGCAGATGGCAACCATGTTGCGCAACCTCAATTTTAATTATGATGAGATTGAGAATCAGCGGGCGAATGAGGTCTTTGCCTATGCACTTGTACTCGCCTTGGAGCGTTTGAAGGCAGAAGAGGGATACGAGCCCATCTTTTTTGCATCCATGGGCTGGTATTCATCCCTCAGCGGTGTGAAAGAACGTGCAAAGCAGGCTTTGTCGGTCATTGTGGAAGACCCCACACAACAGCTGCATTCCATCATGGAAAATAACGAACGGTATTCGGTAAAAACGGCTGCCCTTGATGCTGGGCTTGCTTCTCAGGCTCCTGATGAGGCGAAGGCCTCATTGGCGACTTTTGCTTTGCAGGAAGGGCTTCGCTATACGGCAAAGGATGGAATAGAGAAACGGGAGCTCAAAAGCCTCAGGCTGTCGGCACTTCGTGCCATCGGAGCGCTTCAGACGAAAGAACCCGCTGCGGTCGAGCCTATGCAGTCAATGCTCATCGGCTATCAGACCAATAGAATCTACGAAGAAGATACGATGCTTACTCTTCTCGATGCGATGGGCGGCTTTCAGGATGATGAGGTTGCTAAGGCTCTTGCCTTTTTTCTCAGTTACCAAACCGAGCGACGGCAATATGGGGCAAGCGATTCTCTTCGGATTGCCAAGGCAACCATC
Source organism: Sediminispirochaeta smaragdinae DSM 11293 (assembly GCF_000143985.1). Taxonomy (GTDB): domain Bacteria; phylum Spirochaetota; class Spirochaetia; order DSM-16054; family Sediminispirochaetaceae; genus Sediminispirochaeta; species Sediminispirochaeta smaragdinae. Next base: position 1,622,967 of record NC_014364.1, read on the forward strand.
CAGGCCTTGGGATCAACCGGCAGTTCCGCCGGATTTGAGGCTCTTACCATGGTAACTGTTTCGGAATTTTGGGAAGGGTCCGTGAGAAGAGAGGCAAAGGCTGCTCTTCAAAAGCTCAATCCTTAGGAGCGTATAAGAACAAAAAAAAGACTGTCCAGCTTTTGAGGTGAACCCCAAAAGCTGGACGGCCTATTACTTATTGTAAGGATTGAATCCTGTATTGCACAGGGCTCAATCCTTTTTGTTTCTATATTAATTGCGCCTATGAAAAAGAAGTGATCACCGATCTTTCCGTAATGCTATTATTATGCAGCAAGCGTCATTCGTAGGTCTTGCCATACCGACTTATAGCGCTTCAATGGAGAGGGTGAATAATCGATTGTGTTGCGGCGGGAGGCGACAATAAACGATCCTCCTATCATGGCCGCAATATTCTCCGTCTCCAGATCTTTCCTGATGATTCCCTGGCTCTGTCCCTCTTCTATTGTTTTTATGATTCCTGTGTAATCGTTTTTTCTAAGTTCCCCAACGCGTTTTCTCAGATCCTCATAGGCTTGAAAAACCAGTTCGCTGTTTGTAATCAGAAAGCCCAAATGAGGATACTCGCTGAACACCTTACTTCGAAGGATAAAAGCGCTTCCGATGATATCCAGCGGCGATCCCTGGATTGTCTCGATTTGATCCGAAAAGTCATGATAATACTCTTCCACTACGTCGCACATTCCTTCGAAAATTGCCTTCTTATTGGCAAAGTGCCGGTAGAGGCTCGGCTCTTTGATCTGGAGCTTTGCAGCAATATTCCGTGTTGTTGCGGCAACCAGGCCCTGCTCATGAATCAGGTTCATGGTAACTTCGATGATCTGTCGCTGTCTTTTGGAAAAAGATTTTTTCATTGTGTAGTTATCCCGTCTAAACTCTCTATTGGGCAATGACGCCATTGCTTACGCCGCTCGAAAGCGGACCGTAAGCATACACCTAAAGATAAATACATGGCGAACCAAGATCCTGAGCAGTGAAGCCCGATTGTGAACGAGTCTCCGTTCGCCGGTCTCCTCCCTCATTTTGCCTGAGCCAGGGTAATAGCGCTGGTGGTGACAATATCCTCCACACTGCATCCTCTTGAGAGATCGCTAACCGGCTTCGCAAAGCCCTGAAGTGCGGGACCGAATGCTTCGGCTCCTGCCAAACGCTGTACCAGTTTGTAACCGATATTTCCCGCCTGAAGATCGGGAAAAACCAAGACATTTGCTTTCCCTGCGACCTTGGATCCTGGGGCCTTTTTCTCTGCAACCGACTGCACCAATGCCGCATCCGCCTGTAATTCACCATCGATATTCAGATCGGGGCATTTTTCTTTAACAATCTTCAGCGCTTCTCGAACCTTGTCGACGTTGGGATGTTCTGCCGACCCCTTGGTCGAGAAACTCAGCAATGCTACCACCGGTTCGGCATCCAGGAATGTTCGGCAACTTTCACTACTGGCAATGGCAATCTCCGCCAGTTGTTCCGCAGTAGGATCGGGAATTGTTGCACAGTCGGCAAAAATCAGATTACCATCGACACCCCAGCTCTTGTCCTGCATCGCCATGACGAAACAGCTGCTGGCGTATGTGACTCCCGGCTTTGTTTTTATGATGGTAAAGGCCGATCGCAGTACATTCCCTGTGGAGTTTTCCGCACCTGCAACCATGGCATCCGCATTTCCTTTGCGAACCATCATTGCGCCCCAGTTAAGCGGCAAAAGGATCTGCTTTTTCGCCTCTTCTTCAGTCATGCCTTTATGCTTGCGCAGTTGAAAAAGTTCTGCGGAAAAGTCATCAAAATAAGAAGAGCTTGATGGGTCGAGAATCGTGACCCCGGAGAGATCGGCCCCTGCATGTTGTGCCGCTTTTGTTACCTCTGCTTCCTTGCCCAATACCGTTACTGCGGAAGCAATGCCCTTTTTGAGAATCTCTCCCGCCGCCTTAAGAGTCCTTGCCTCGGTCCCCTCGGGGAGAACCAGGCTTTTTTTCATGCTCTTTGCTTTTTCCTTCATCTTTTCGGCAAACGTCATATTATTTTTGCTCCTTGCAATGATTGATCTTCTGATACGACCATTATCATACCAAAGATACAACGAGGTGAACAGCCTGTTTTCCTTCTTGGTTTTTCCTTCTGCCGCTTGTGCGATACGATTCAACTGAGTAGTATGCCTGGTATGGTAGAACACACCGTAGGCATATATGGCCTGGGTCGTTTCGGTTCTTTTTGGGCAAAAAGCCTTGCCGCAAGCGGCTTGAAGGTCATTGGATACAACAGAAGTAAACGTGCTCTTCCCGAAGGTGTCGTTTCGGGGTCAGAAACCGAGGTGCTTTCCTGTAATACCCTTTTTTATTGCGTGGCCATAAGCTCTTTTGAAGAGGTCTTATCTCGTACGGCTGCCAAAATCGGGAAACATACCCTTGTCTTCGATACCTGTTCCGTGAAAGTCGAACCCGTGCGGACTATGGAGCGGCTCCTGCCTCAAGGCTGTACTTTTGCAGGTTCCCATCCCATGTTCGGCCCCGACTCCGCATCTGAAGGAATGGACGGCCTTCCCATGGTTCTTTGCCCCGGCCGCGACGATGAGGGAAAAGTCGATTTTTGGAGGCATCATTTTTCGAAGATGGGACTTCGTGTTATTGAAATCACTGCCGATCGGCATGACAAGGAAGCGGCTTATACCCAAGGTATTACCCATGTTGTCGGGAGAATACTTGGTGAGTTGGATCTTCATGAAAGCGAGATAGCGACCAGCGGCTATAAAAGACTTTTGCAGGTGCGTGAACAGACCTGCAACGACCCTCTGCAGCTTTTTATTGATCTGCAACGTTACAACCCCTACACTCATGGCATGCGAATGGAGTTGACCAGTGCTCTCGAGCAGATCATGACGCTTTTCGCTCAGGCCGATTTACCGCCGGATCGCCCTTGACAGCCCCGCAGGGCCGCCTATAGGATAGGTGTATTATTTCGAGGAGTATGCTGATGTCCGACGTCTATATCAGAGACATCGATGAAAATGATATTGTAACTATTCTTGCTGAGGATATTGATTTTTCCGGTACCTTAAGTTTTCCGGACAGCCTTATGATCAAGGGGCGTCTGAAGGGCGAGATCGCCGCTACCGGAGATCTCTATATCGATGAGAAGGCTTATGTGGAGGCCAGGGTAGAGGCCAATATTGTCTCTGTCAAAGGCTATGTAAAGGGTGATGTGTTTGCCCACACCAAGGTTGAGCTTTTTTCCACAGCCATGGTGGATGGTGATATCACCGCACCGGACGTTATCATGGAAAGCGGTTGCCGTTTTAACGGAATTTGCCGTATGGAGGCTCCGCCGGAACGCTCCGAAGCGAAGGAGTAGGGTGGTAATGATAAGCAAAAGAGGGATACGATTACTCTTTATTCCGCTCTTGATGGTTGCGGCTGTGGAGTTTTCCTCGGCTCAGGAACGTCCCGATGCACTAAAGCTCTATCGTGACGGAAGCTATGACCAGGCGGTCGAGGTCTGTAAGCAGGAGCTCGAAGCGACTCCGGAAAATATGGATTCCTATTCGGTACTCTGCTGGAGTCTTCTTCGAAGCGGTAAGTACGACGAGGCCCTCGAGTGGGCCAGAAAGGGAATGCAGGTCAGCCGCTACGATGCCCGCATGGTCGAGGTGATGGGCGAGGGGTATTACTACAAGGGAAACAACCTCGACGCTTTGAAATGGTTCGAAGAGTATGTGACAATTGCTCCCACAGGTATGCGGATCGATTCCGTTTATTATCTTATGGGGGAGATTTTCATACGGATGGGTGAATACAACCATGCCGATATCGCCCTTACCACCGCGGTGTATCACACCGATTCGGTGGCGAGATGGTGGGCACGGCTTGGTTATGCACGGGAGATGGCCGAAGACTACCGTTATGCGCTTGCTGCATACAACAAGGCCCTCGACTTAAACTCACGACTTTCCGATGCTGTCCGTGGAAAAGAGCGGGTGGAAACAAAGTTGAGGGGTTGATGCGGGTCTCTTTCTTTACCCTCGGCTGTAAACTCAATCAGAGTGAGAGTGAGGCCCTGGCGACCGCCTTCGGACGCCGGGGTTTTTCTTTAGTCCCTCCTTCCGCAAAAGGAAAGGCCGAAGTCTTTGTGGTGAATAGCTGTACCGTTACCAGTAAGGCCGAACAGAAGGCCCGGAGAATGATACGCTCCTTTGCCAGAAATAATCCCTTGTCGGTGGTTCTTGTCACCGGCTGCTATGCCCAGATGGATCCCGATCAGGTTGCCGCCCTTGGCGAGAATGTGGTTGTGCTGCCCCTCTCTGCGAAGGCCTCGATCCTTGATTTGCCAGAATTCCTTGAAAGTGCCGCCGGCGGCTATACCCTTCTGGATGCGGTGCAAAGCTTTGCCCGGGAAAAAAGTGCTGCGGCATTCGCCGGCGACCCTTCGGCTTCCGATCGCTTCCGCTTTGAGATCTCCGGGGCCGAAAAATCGGGACGGAGCAGGGGCTTTCTCAAAATCCAGGATGGCTGCGACAATGCATGTACCTATTGTCGGGTACGTCTCGCCCGGGGGCCCTCGGTTTCGCTTGCTTCTTCCGAGGTCCTGCGGCGTGCAGCAGCCCTCGCAGACGAGGGCTTCGGCGAAATTGTACTAACCGGTGTTAATCTTACTGCTTGGCAGGAGGGGGATCTCCGCTTTGCCGATCTTCTTGCCCTCATGACATCTGATTCCCGTGCTTATCGCATCCGTCTCTCCAGTACCGAACCCGATGCCATTGATGAGAAGCTTGCCTCAGCCGCGTCTTCTCCCAGGGTACGCCCCCACTTCCATCTTCCCGTTCAAAGCGGATCCGATACCGTTCTCGCTTCCGTGGGAAGGCACTACACCGCAGACGATGTTCTGCGCGCCGTAGCGCTGCTTCGAAAAGCCAAAGAAGACCCATTCCTTGCTGCCGACATTATCGTCGGTCTTCCCGGAGAGAGCGATGCCGACTTTGAGGCAACCCTTTCTCTTGTCGAACGCTGCGGATTCGCCCACATCCACGCCTTTCCCTTTAGCCCCCGTCCGGGAACACCCCTCTATACGGCCCGGGGGAGGGTCCCCGAGCGAATTGCCGCCGAGAGGATGGTGGAAATCGGCCGACTTTCTTCCCAACTTCATGCATCTTTTGTTGCCAGACGGGCAGGAAGCCAGGAAGAGGCCGTCATTGAACGGCTGCCCGAGAATGGTCAGGCTCTGGTGCTGACCGACCGCTATCTTCACCTTCCCTGCGATGCCATTCCTCCATCCGAAAAACGGGGCGATCTCTGTCGTGTGCTTCTCGACTATGAGCCTGATTCGGAATCGTTGAGGGCAACATTTATTCAGGAAATCAAATAACTCTAAAAAGCTTTTTTTGTCATTTTGGTATTGTTTTTTGGAATTCCAGGTGCTACACTTTGTTATGTAAGTTTTTGTAAACTATGTAAAACAAAATTTGAACAATAACTGCCATCAAAAAGGAGGAACCTATGGAAAAAAGGCTCCCGTTCTTTATTGTTGCCTTGTCGCTCATCCTGCTCGGCAGCTGCAGTGGAAATCTCTTTATGGATGCAGGGCTTGAGAAAGGCCCGGATTTCGATGCGGATGTGACCATTACCGATTCCAACGTCATGTCCTATAGTGAGGATATTTTCGACGGTGAGATCTCCGAGTCTCTGAGTTCATCCGAGGCTCAGACGGCCTATGACAATTTACTTGACTATGCAACAGACGGCGGCACTGCGGATGCGGATACTCCCAAAAAACAGGCAGCGGCTGCTGCGGCCGGTAAGGTAATGATCGAAAGCAACGATGACGCCAAGGAGCTTGTCAACAGCCTTCCGGACATCATCAGTGAGCTGACCGATGACGACCCCGATGACCCTGAAGACCTGATCGCCACCTTTGTTCCCAGCGATCTGAAGAACGACAAAACGGCATTTACCGAGGCAATCAATGATTTGCTTGCCGCTGCGGATGCCTTCAATGCTCTTGGTAGTGGTTTATCCGATACTGATGATCCCGGTGATATCGGCCTCAGCGACGGGGACGCAGGCGGAATCGCCCAGATGGCCATCGTCGCCATCGTGGTGAGTACTGCAGTCGATAATCTGGGAAGTGTAGAGAATCTCTGGACCCTCGTGCAGGATCCGACGGATCCGAGTGTTCAGTTTTCCGATGGATATGACCCTTTTGATGAGTTGGATGAGGGCTCTGAGAATATTAGTAGCCTTTCCAACATCATTTCCTGGGCGAGATTGGATACTACGTTCTAAAGGAGGTACGTGAATGAAACGAATACTACTTATATGTGCCGTTTTGGCGGCTTTTTCAGCCTCCCTGTTCGCCCACGACTTCGATAGTCCCGTATTTTCGCCTGTTACCGCGGAGGTTTTGGGTCAGGGCGGCTCGTTTACGGCTGTGGCCCACGGTTATAACGCGCTTTTTACCAACCCTGCCGGTTTTGCGCGAAAGGGTGGCTCTTTCACCCTTCTCTCGGCATCGGTGACCCCTTATTTTGTTCCCTCGGAAGGAGATATCGACAATCTTGGTGAGCTTGTGGGTGATCATCCCGAAGACGGTATTTCTCTTCTCAGTGATCTCATTACCGACAACGGCATCGGCGGCAACGTCTCAACGGGCATCGGTATCGTGGGGAAGGGCCTTGGGCTGGGGCTTGTCGGCGGATTCGATTTCTACGGTCGCGGCGACTATGCCATGGCAACGGAGATCGATGCGTCCTACACCTGGGCGGCGATCGCAGGATACGCGGTCCCCATCGAGATCGGCTTTTCCACCCTCTATATCGGGGGGGATCTTCGCTACATGCTCAGGGCGGAGGCTCAGGATGTTGCGATCGTCGATTTTTTCGAGGCTGCCAACGGCGATGAGGATGTCGCCTTTCCCGTCTATTACGGAAGTGGGCTTGCCGTGGATGCCGGAATCATAGCCGAGCTGGGTCCCTTTAATCTTGGCCTTTCGGTCAGGGATATCGGCGGCACGGAGATGGATTATTCTCTGGACGACACAGGAGACTTTTCCGCGATTCTTACCTTCGATGATTCCGGGGCCTCGTCGGTTGACGGTGATACCTTTACCATTCCCATGACCATTGCCTACGGTCTGTCGTATCATCCCGATTTGGGCTCTCTTGCCTGGCTTCTTGATCCGATCTTTCATATGGAATACCGCAATACCTATTACCAGGAGTCTGATCCCAGCGGCTGGACCAAAATCCATGCCGGTACCGAGGTTAAGGTACTGAAATTCCTGAAACTAAGGGGCGGAATCAACCAGGGCTACTTCACCGCAGGGTTTGGTATGAAGCTGCTGTTTCTCGATGTCAATCTTGCCTATTTTACAAGAGAAATGGGTAATTATGCGGGGTCGCGGCCGAACGAGGGCTTCTCCCTGGAGGCTGCCATTCGTTTCTGATACGAAGTCACGGAGGCTCGTATGAATCGCCGTTTATGGACATTGCTTTATATTGTGGCTCTTACCCTGTTACTGGCCGGTTGTGAACAAATGTTCACGTACAGTCTCCTTTCCTGGGCTGCCAGAGATCCTTCCCATCTTTCGGATGATCAGCAGGTTGCATATGCCCAGAAGGCTCTTTCCAGCGGCGATGCAGAGACCCTTCAGAAGGCCTACGACGCCATAGCGGACAATAGTGATCCCGATGTCCAGCTTCTTGCAAGCCAGGTTGCTCTTGGAGCTTCAGGCCTTAACGAAGCGGTAGAAAACATCGTTGATGAACTTGATGCCGGTATCGATGAAGCAGATATCGATGCCGGCGATATCCTCGATGATCTCGACCAAACCTACCTCCAGGCCGCAGGGTCGAGCCTTGCCGCCGCCGAAGAAGGAGGTGCGGATATCTCCGATACCGATTACCTTTTGGCCGCCGCATCACTTGTCCTTTCTGAGGCTATTACTGGAGGAGGTACTCAGAGCGACTTGGAGGACGTTATTGATACTATTGATACATTGCCTTCCACCCCATCCTCCTACAGCGCCTCTCAAAGTGATGCTGAAAATGCCGCCTACTTTCTTAGTCAGGCATCCATGGATATCGACGATATCGACTCTCTGCTCGATATGCTTAATCCCTAAATGTAAGGAGACGACGCAATGCGGAACATCACGCTACTTATGCTGTTCCTTCACCTTTTGTTTTTCCCCCTTTCGTCGTTGCTCTATGCCTCCGATTATTATGAGGATCCGATGGTCGGCCTCTCTTCCCGTTTAACGGGGATGGGAGGCATCCATGCCGCCTATGCCGACGGTTTTACCACCCTCTATACGAATCCCGCCGGCTTTTTTGAAAGTGGTGAAGAGTTTTCGTGGGGTGAGATTACCCTTGGTTTGAAGGGCCCTATCTTCTCCATAGCCGATGCCATTGTCGACGGGGATACCGATCTTACCTCGATCGGTGATCTTTTGACCGGCATCTACGCAGGCCTTGGGCTCAGCGGACCTCTTTCTTTCGGGTATGTCGGAAACGGCCTTGGGCTCGGTATTATCGGGACCTCGGATGTGCTTTTGTCCAGTTATACTCCGTTGGCTGCAACCGCCAGGGTTCGGCAAGACCTGCTTCTTGTAGGCGGCTATTCCTTCCTTATCAATATTATGCCGGAGGGGCACAGACTCGACGGAGGTGTCCTGCTCAAGGGGGGCTTTCGCGGAGAGTTGGAGGCAGAGGTCACCGCTGTCGATATTCAGGATTTTGATGCCTCACAGTTTACCGACGACGAGCCATTTGCTTTTATCAACCTAATCGGTATGGATCTTGGGTTGCTCTATAGTTGGCAAGAGCGTTTGTTCGTCGGCCTTACGGGAAAGGACGTGTATACACCGACAAGTAAAAAAAACTATGAAAGTTTTCAGGCCTTTCTGGATGGTGATGCAGAGCTCTCGCAGGAGTATGGGGTGGTTCCCTTCACTTTGAACATAGGTACACGCTATCTCCTCGATCTATCGGAAAAAAATCTTTTTATAAGCACAGTTAATTTCTATCTTGATTATGCTGATATACTGGATTTTTGGTTGTATCCGACGCTGGCGGTCAACCCTGTTCTCCACGTAAGCTTGGGGGCGGAGCTGACCATGCTCCGAATCCTTGCTATTCGACTTGGTTTTTCCGAGGGGCTGCCTGCTGCCGGAATAGGCGTCAACCTCAAGTGGTTTACCTTAAATGCCTCGATGTTTGGAACCGAGCGGTCGACCGAGCCTGGAATGAGCCCTGTGTACAATCTGCAGCTGGGCTTTGAGTTTCGTTATTAAAAATCGAAAGCAGGTTGACATTTTTTTTGACCACTGGTATAGTGCCACCGCACAAGCAATTGGGCCGCTAGCTCAGTAGGTAGAGCAACGCCCTTTTAAGGCGTGGGTCACAGGTTCGAACCCTGTGCGGCTCAGAAAAGAGGGTTCTTAGGATATGCTTGAGCCATCTTGACAGAAGGTTTTCCGGTGGATAATATCCACTCTACATCGTGTCTCCTTCGTCTAGTGGTTAGGACACCGGGTTTTCATCCCGGCAACGGGGGTTCAACTCCCCCAGGAGATGCCTTAAAGGCCGTTCGGTAAAAACCGGACGGCCTTTTTTATTGGGCTCTTGTGTAGTGTTTCGAATCCTGGTGATCGACAGACTTTTCTACTGGAATTTTCCTTTTATTTTTCCTAGTAACTGCTCACTTCAAAATCAGAACTCGCAACTTAAAAGCGGTAAAGGAATTATACGCCATATACCACCAATTTTCAGAACACTACCTTTTGTTAAGGTCAGGTTGACAGCTCATCAGACCTATTGTATTATAACCAAAACTAATCGTAAGGGTTTTTGTTATGCAGAAGAAGATTTTGGGAATAGCAGGAAGTCCCAGAAAGGCTGCGACCTATGAGAGCCTGCAGGTTGCCCTGGAAGGGGCACAAACGCTTTGCGCCGATGAGTTGAATGTTGAACTTGTCTCTTTTAAGGGAAAAAAAATAGCCCCCTGCAATCACTGCAACGCTTGCAAGCGAAACGGAGGGCGTTGTGTCGTAGATGACGACATGACGCCGTTATACGAGTCTTTGGTTGAAGCAGATTCTTTTATCTTTGCTTCTCCGGTATATGCGATGAATATGACTCCGCAGCTGTCGGCATTTTTTAGCCGTATGCGGGCACTGCATGATCGAGACGGAGGCAAGCTCCGAAACAAGCTTGCTACCGCCATTGCCGTGGGAGGCAGACGCAACGGCGGGCAGGAGCTTGCGATCAGCAATATCGTTCATGCCTGCTTAACACGTGGAATTGTGTATATCGGCGGAGAGCCGGGCTTTTATTCCGGGGCGATGGTTTGGAGTGGTGATAAGGGAAAGGATGTCCTTTCTTTTGATGAAGAGGCGGGAAATTCGTTGCGATCTCTAGGTCGACGTCTTGCCTACTGGACTCTGCTTATTGCCGCCGGAAAATCATTGGTCGGTGAAGGGGAGGTGCAAATGAGCAAATACATGTTCTAGAGGACCGAGAAAACAACTACTAAAAGGAGTTAAGGATATGAAATCCAGAAAAAACAAGATTTTGGTGGGTATTGTACTATGTGCACTACTTGCAGGCTTTCCACTTTTTGCTTCCGGGCAGAAAGACGGTGGGCGGAGAAACATCATCATTGGGGCCGGAGGCGCAGGCGGTTCGTGGTATCTGTTGGCTGCCCAGATCAGCGAAATCCTGAAAGCGGAAATGCCCGATGTCTCTGTTTCGGTTATTGAGGGGGGAGCAATCAGTAATGTTCGGCTCACGAATGAAGGCCGTGACCTGGATGTTGGTATGGCTAGTCTTCCGAATGTTATAGATGCTCTTGATGCAAAAGGGGTCTTTGCCGAGGACGGAATAGATAATATTTCGGCTATCATGAACTTTGCCGTTGACTATGTTCAGTTTACCGTTCTTGCTGATAGTGGCATTACCGAATTCGGCCAGCTTGGTGACAAGCGGATTCTTCCGGGGCCAAAGGGCTGGGGGATTGAAGCCCTGACCGGAGCGGTTTGCGATCTATACGGTTTTTCGTATGATTCAATCAAGGCACATGGTGGATCGGTGAGCTTTGTCAGTTGGGGGGAGGCTCCAAGCCTGCTCAAGGACGGTCATGCGGATATGGCAGCCTTCAAAGGGGCCGTACCGAATTCCAACGTTATGGAGATCGATGCGACCAATAAGGCAAGGATCATAGGGCTGAGTGAGGAAAAGCTGAATCAATTTCTTGCAGAGAATCTCGGCTATTTCAAAGGCACGATCAAGGCAGGAACCTACAGGGGTCAGGATAGCGACGCTTTGACCATCGGCCATACTTCGGTCTTTTTTGCCAACAATGATCTCCCTGAGGAGCTTGTATATCAGCTTACAAAGGCGATCCTTGAAAACAAGGACAAGCTTAATCAGATTGAAGGTATCGAGATCGGAGATGATGCTCTCTTGGGGATCGATCAGAGTATCCTCCATCCCGGAGCCAGACGATATTACAAAGAAATCGGACTCATCCAGTAAAAACCTGCAATTCCGATCCGTTGTTCAGGCGGACCGGAATTGCTGTTTAGAAGGACACAACAATGACTGAAGAGCTAAGTTCTGGCAATACAATAGTCGAAAAGCTCCGCTCGGGTGGAATCCGAAATATAAGGGTCGGAGAGGCCCTGCTTTGTCTTTTTGCCTTGGCCCTGAGCGGCTTTAGCCTTTATACCGGCTTTACGGGTCTACTCGAAAGCTGGCTTCACCGAATGATACATCTTGTCTGTATCTTAATGATTGCGTTTTTGACCGATCTGAATATGCCTCAGGCGGGAAAGGTAAAAAAGGTAATCTCTGCTATTTTCATCATTCTGGTGGCAGTGATCGCGCTTTATTCATTTCTCGATTATGAACACATTATTCTGAGAATGGGCAGGCCGAACCACGGCGATATCGTTATCGGCATTTTGTTGGTTTTGGTGACGTTGATGGCAAGCAAAAGAAAGCTGGGATGGGCGGTGACGATCATCGCCGTCTGTTTTCTTTTTTATGCCTTCTTCGGCTATCTTTTCCCTTCGTCGCTTTATCACCGGGGAATGAGTATAAGCCGCTTTGTCGATTTTATTTACAACCAAACGAAAGGCATATTGGGTATTCCGATAAAGGTTGCTGCGGAATATGTCATCATGTTTATTCTTTTTGCGGCCTTCCTCAATAAAAGTGGTGCGGGAAATTTCTTTATTGATCTTGCATTCGGCTTGACGGGGAAAATGTGGGGAGGCCCTGCAAAGGCTGCCGTGGTTGCCAGTGCCATGATGGCCACAATCAACGGAAGCGGTGTGGGAAATGCCGTTGCTACCGGTAGTATCACCATCCCCCTCATGAAACGTGTGGGATATAAGCCTCATTTCGCGGCTGCGATAGAGGCGGCTGCAAGCAACGGTGGTATGATTACGCCACCGATTATGGCAAGCGTTGCATTCCTTATCGCGGAGTTTACCAATACGCCCTATTCAAAGATCATGTTGGTGGGGATATTCCCCGCTTTTCTTTACTTTTCCGCTGTGTTGGCAATGGTCCATTTTGAGGCCAAACGACTCGGTCTTGGACCCATGCGTGATGAAGATATTCCGTCCAAAAGAGAGGTTCTGAAAAAGGGCTGGTATTATCTGCTGCCGATTATTGTTTTGGCTGCCATGCTGATTATGGGCTATAGCCCGATGCTTGCCGCCAGTGTCGGAATCGTTGCCATGGTTCTTTTGAGCTTTATTCGTAAAGAGACCAGAATGGGGATTTGGGATATCCTGGCTGCAATGGAAGAGGGCGCGAAGAATACTGTCATGGTCTCCGTTGCCTGTGCCGTTGCCGGAATAGTGGTCGGCGTTATTACCGGGACGGGACTCGGAATCAAATTCAGCTCGATGATCCTCGCCGTTTCAAGGAACAACCTATTTATCGTATTGGTGCTGACAATGATCAGTTCCATCATTCTCGGCATGGGGATGACTGCTGCTGCCGTTTATGTCATTGTATCGGCCCTGACGGTACCCGCACTGCTTGATATGGGGGTTGCGGTACTGCCTGCACACTTTTTCGTCTACTACTACGGTATTGCATCTGCGCTAACTCCTCCCGTTGCCCTGGCTGCCTACGGCGCTGCAGGGATCGCCGGTGCGGATCATAATAAAACGGCCTTGACCGCCTGTCGCTTGGCTATCGTAGCCTTTCTTGTTCCCTTTGCCTTTGTCTACAACCCCGCTCTTATGGCAATAGGCACTCCGCTTTCGATCGTTCTTTCTGTCGGTTCCGCCTTTTTGGGCGTACTGTTTCTCTCTGCCGGTTTCAGTCGTTTCCTTTTTATGAAACTCGATCGGATTGCCCAGATACTCTTATTAGTGGGTGGTCTCGGCTTATTAAGCCACCTCATTCTGGTAAATGTCATCAGTCTTGCAGTGTGTCTATTCATTGCTGCGTATCTTTTTCGTAAATCAAAGAGAAAGGAGGCTGTGGCCGCATGAGGCATTCGGTACAAGTGACGGTTGAATCTATCTTTGGCCACTGTTCGGCGGGCCTAAAGAAAGGTGACTCGTTCATCATAAGGGACCATGGCTGCATGAAATTGGAGAACAGCGATGGTTTTTGTCCGGAACTCTTTTTTGTCGCCTTCCCAACCTGTATGGCATTTGCCGCCGGCGGAAGTTTGCGCTGGGAACAGGACGGCGTTGCGCTTGTCGCATGCCCCGATCCAGAAGCGCGGGTCGTGGCACGGATCGAACGGGTGTAGTATTTTCGGCATGCGTGGCCGGATTTTCCTATTGGAAGGTCCGGTCACCATTTTTCGTTTCGGCTTCTATTCTTCTGTTTCGTTGAGAATCCATTCGGGATCAAGGATAAGAACCAGTTCTTCTCCGCCGCGCCTTTTGCCTATCACCGCATTTCTGCTCAGGGAAGAGGCCTTGTCTTGGGCAAAGACAAATTCTGCCGAGTCCTCTTTTTCCAGGGGCTCCACTGAGACTACCGTATCTACGCAAATCGCACTTGGATGAGTCTCTGAATCGATGATGATTGCGATTTCTCTCAAGGTTGAAAAAAGCGTCTCCTTTAGGCTCTCGAAAAGCTCAATCATCTTTGCAAGTTCGCCTTCCCTTCGCTGTCTGATCAATGTGATCGCTTCTTCTTTTTTGCCTTTTTGTTTTAGCGCTAAAACCTGATGTGCCGTTTCGTGAATAAGCTGATGGGGCGTTTCGAACTTCTTTAATTCGATTGTTACGTTCACGTTGTCGGATGTATAGTGGTCATACCAACGGCCGAAGCCGCATTGGTGCGGATCTTCTTCACCTGTAAACTCTGACCCATTGGCAAGAGACTCTTCAAGTGCTTTGAGCCACTGCTTATGCTCTGTCTCCCGCTTATCAAGCTCTTCCGCCAGATCACTGATTTCTTCTCGGCTCCCCTTCATACCAATCCGTTTCCTGAAATCTATGACCCGATATGTTTTTTCCCGCAAGCTCATGATACCACGTACCCACGGCGGCTGTTCCGGGACCGGAACGGTATCAGGAAGCTTAACCATCTCTCGAGTTTGAAGAGCTTCGACTGCAAAGAGTCTTTTTCCCACGGAAAAGAGCAGGTAAGGTGTCTCTGCCTCTTCTTCAAGATCGTCGAAAAGATCGAATTCATCGCTCATAGCACTATTGTAGAGAATGGCGGCAGAAAAGGCAAAGGAAATAAAAAGACCAAACAAAAAGACCGCCCGCAGGCTAAATGCGGACGGCCGGAACGGATGCAATAATAGATTTAGTATCAGTTGAACCAGAAACGAAAGCCGAGTGCCGACTGGAAGCCGAGATCGATTTCGGGAACAAAGCTAAAAGCAGGAGCTACCTCGAGGAACAGCTCGAGGAAATCAACGGGAAAGATGTAAAGGGCCACCGGGATCCTGAGTCCGAGCTGGAGTGCATCGTCGGAAACATCGGTGTAGCTGAAGAAGAAACCGGGACCTGCATAGATATTTACAAAATTAACGAGGGGCTGCCGAACCATCTGCCAATCGCCATAAAGACCAAAAGAAAAAGGATCGTCAAGGTTATATGAAAGTCCAAGTACCATAGGAAGCTGGTCAAGTTTTGCACTAAGCATAATATTGCCGCCGGTGTTTTCATCTCCGATTCCGTTTAGTCCGAAGGCCGCACCGATTCCGAGGGAGAAAACACTTGTACTTGCCGTAAACAAGAGAAGTAGGCCGACCACAAAGATTCGCTTTTTCATGCACTAAAACTCCTTTATATTCTATTCCTTCACTAGTATATCTCCCAATTTTGAAAAGTCAATCTGCCGGCAAAAAAAGCGGAAAAAAGCGAGAATTGACGGTGTCCCGGAGATGGGGTAGAGTGGTGCTGCATATATAGCAGGAGAAGAAGAATGAGTAAGATTGTCCTAAAAGCGACGGATTTGGATGGATATCTCACGGACAGTGATAAGCAACAATTATCGGAGATGGATCGTCTCTATCATGAGGCTCAGCAAATTTTCGAGGTCCTGAACAAGGCCGCTAATGAGCGCCGTCTCAGTGATGCAAAACAACGCCTTATCGATGTATACGACCGAATGGGAAAGAAGATGCAGGATATTGTCCAGGGGGAGGATCATGTCCATGTCTATTGCTTCGACACTCCCGATGAGGTGCATGGTGAGGCATCTCGTTTGATTGCCAAGCTCCGAACGGTAGATACCCCTCACGATGAGTTTGTTTACTATATTCAGCGTGCCTATGAGATGCTTTTTAATCTCTCGTTTGTCGAGTCGCATAGTCCGAAAAAAAATTATCTCATTGCCGAAACTCCTGTCGTCCTTCCTGTACAGAACTTTGCCGTTCACAAAATCCCCGATGTCGATGAAGCCATTGAAAACACGGTCATGTGTGTTATGCTTCGTGGCGCCTTGCTTCCTTCGATGATCGTCAGTAAGGAGATTCAGGAATATAGTTCGACCAATTATGTTACCCCTTTTGCCCTTTTTAAGATTAAACGTGACGATGCAAAGAAAGAGTACAACATGGAGTATATTCTCGATCTTGAGCGTTCCTATTTTTCTCTCGAGGAGCTTCAGGGGAAGGATCTCGTGTTTGCCGATCCCATGAATGCCACCGGCGGTAGTTTCGTCACCATCGTGAAATATATTCTCAGTCAAGGGGTGCAGCCCCGATCTATCAAGTGTATCAATGTAATATCGGCTCTTAAGGGAGCACTTCGCATTGTTCGGGCTCTTGATAATGTCGAGGTCTATACTCTCTGGATGGATCCCGTTCTCAATGAGGATGCCTATATCCTTCCCGGTCTTGGGGATGCAGGAGACCGGATCAATGGCATTGATGAGGATGACCGGCCCCGGAATATTATCCAGCTTATTGCCGACTATGGAGCGAATATCGCCAGTCTTTATCGATCCCAGGTACAGGAAATTGAGGAAACGGTGCTTGGCTGACGGCCGGATGATACTACGGCGGTTTATTTCTTGTGCCCTGTTTCTCTTGCTCGTTTCCGGCTGTATGAGCGATGCCGTGCTATCTCGTCGACTGGCGGAAAGCGAGGCCGGACGCGGGATGCTTCTTGAAGAAGATGGTCGCTATGCAGAGGCCTTTGACGCCTTTCGATCGGCTCTTGAGCTTGAACCTGATTCCCTGCACTATCGGTATGAAGCATCACGCCTTGCTTTTCTGGCAGGCGATGTTCGATATGGTACGCGCCAGGCCGAAGCCCTCCATCGCCGTTACCCGGAGAATGTGCTTGTCTCTGAACTGTTTGCCTACGGCTGCATGTTGGAGGGACGGGATGATGAATCGGAGCGCCTCTACCGGGAGCTTCTTGAAAAACATGAGCGCTATGGCCCTGTTGCACTCAACCTTTCTCTGCTCCTTGAGCGCCGAGGAGCTTATCGTGAGGCCTTCGATATCCTCAGACCGTCGGCCGACGAATGGAAGGATGAGACGGTTGCCGGATTCGGCAAGCGTAAGCTTTACCTCAGGCTTGCCGATCTTGCTTCCGAGGCCTTTATGCCGGGGGATGAGCTTATCTGGCTTACAAAAGCCCTTGAGACAAAGGGGGGGGCGGATGGCAGGGCAGGGGCCGCTTCTTCGGGCCCGAAACCTTCAGAAGAGGCCGAAAAGCAAGACGATGAATCGGCTCTCAAACTACGGCTTGCTGCTCTTCTTGCCGATCAGGGGGAGCCTGGAGAGGCCGTCACGTATTACCAGGAACTATCCGATGCCGGCACCCTTACGGCTGAAGCTACATTTAATTTTGCACGTATACTTCTCGTTGATCTGGAACGTTATCCGGAAGGGCTTGAAGAGCTTCGCCTCGCCCTTGAGGCCGGGTTCACGGATGATGCTGCAATAGAGAAGCTCCTTTCCGAGCCGGACCTCCTCGATCCGGATGCAATCCGGCAGGTTCTGGATGCCTCGAAAAAAGGAGCCTCTCCCTGATCCTACTATGAGAGCTTTGAAAGGGCCTTTCGTACCAATTCGAACACCTCTTCGGGGGATGGGGATGCATCGATATCAACGAGACTTCCCTCTTTTTGGTAGTAATCGATAAGCGGCGCCGTCTGTTTTGCATAGACCCGTAGTCGATTTTTGATTGCTTCCGGTTTATCGTCCGGACGCTGAATCAAGGGCTCTCCGCTTTCGTCGCAAATGCCTTCTTTTGCCGGGGGATTATACTGTATGTGATACACCCTACCGGATTTCTTGGCTATTCGCCTGCCGGAAAGGCGTTCGACAATCTTCTCTTCACTCAGCACGAAGTTGAGCACCTTGTCCACAGATGCAAAGGCCTTGAGCGCATCCGCCTGACCCGTTGTTCTGGGAAATCCGTCGAGGATATATCCGCCCTTTACATCCGGACGAGATAATCGCTCCTTTACCATCTCCACCGTCACCTCATCAGGCACCAACTCTCCGCTGTCGAGAATGGCCTTAACCTTTTTCCCAAGAGGAGTCTGGTTGGCAATAGCCTCTCGAAAAAGATCGCCGGTTGATATGTGGGGAATCTGATACGCCTCTTTCACTTTCACCGCTATGGTTCCCTTGCCGGCTCCCGGAGGGCCGAGAAAAATGAGCCTCATACTATGTTCCTCCCTCTTCGTTCTGTTCCTGACGATATCCGCACATCGGACAGAGCGTCTCCCCCTTATCGCCTGCGGCGTGATAATAAGCTCCGCAGTTTACACAACGCTTATAGCGAAGTGAGCATTCGATGCTGCAAAATCTATCGGCAATACGTGAGCCCTCTTCGATCCATGCTCCGCAATTGATGCAGCGACGATAAAGGGGTGTGTGCGATTCATCCATCAAAACCCAGTATACACAAGAGTGGCATGGTTTGTCTCTTGATTTTGCCATGATATCTTCTTACCTTTTAGATATGAAGGATTGGAAAAAAAAGGTTGAAGAGGGGCTAAAGAGCGGAGTGGATTCTTCCAAACGGCTCTTTGATCGGGCCAAAGAACGAGCCAGGGATATCGGCGATTATAGTGTCCTTTCATTGGAAATTCGGCAACTTCAGGCTCGACATGATGATCTTGTCAGCCGTCTTGGTTCTTCTGTTTTTCATCTTCTTGTAGAAGAAGGGCGCGGTTCGATCTCCTCTCGCACCATAGAGCTAAGGGATATGCTTGCAGAGCTTGAAGATGTGTCAACTCGGCTTGCCGAGAAGCGAGAAGCCTTACAGCATCTTGATGCCGAAAGCGACGGAGAGCATGCTTCGGCGGATGAGTAACGTTTTTTCTCGCAAGTTTTGAAAAATTGGTTGACACAAAATGTTCTGTTGATATAATACGCTTCACCGATTGAGCAACGGTTCGACCGTAGCTTACTTGGTGAATGCCGGTTGAAAATAAACCGCAAAAAGCGTCTAAATCTGCTTGACAAGGTTGAGGAGATTTGGTACAACTGGCGTCACGCTCATGAGAGTGAGGAGCTTTAGTGAGTGAGAAAGGATCTTTGTCAGAGGAAATAGGGAAGGGAAGAAAAGTATCCGACGCGAGCGAAAACGGGTTAGGATAAGGACTTTTTATAAGTAAGAAGTCAACATCTTCGGATGTTGAACATACTATAATGGAGAGTTTGATCCTGGCTCAGAACGAACGCTGGCGGCGCGTTTTAAGCATGCAAGTCGAGGGGTAGAAAGTCTTCGGACTTTTGAGACCGGCGAACGGGTGAGTAACACGTAGATAATCTGTCTTGGGATGGGGGATAGCCCATGGAAACATGGGGTAATACCGCATAAGCTCTTTTACCCATAAGGGTGATAGAGGAAAGGCGCTTAGGCGTCGACCTAAGAGGAGTCTGCGGTCCATTATGTTAGTTGGTGGGGTAAAGGCCTACCAAGGCGGCGATGGATAGCCGGCCTGAGAGGGTGAACGGCCACACTGGGACTGAGACACGGCCCAGACTCCTACGGGAGGCAGCAGCTAAGAATCTTCCGCAATGGGCGAAAGCCTGACGGAGCGACGCCGCGTGAACGAAGAAGGCCGAAAGGTTGTAAAGTTCTTTTCTTGGAGAGGAATAAGCCTATCAGGAAATGGATGGGTGATGACGTTAACCGAGGAAAAAGCCCCGGCTAATTACGTGCCAGCAGCCGCGGTAACACGTAAGGGGCGAGCGTTGTTCGGAATTATTGGGCGTAAAGGGCGCGTAGGCGGCATGGCAAGTCAGGTGTGAAAGGCTCCAGCTCAACTGGAGAAACGCGCTTGAAACTGTCGTGCTGGAGTCTAGGAGGGGAAGCTGGAATTCCTAGTGTAGGGGTGAAATCTGTAGATATCAGGAAGAACACCGGTGGCGAAGGCGAGCTTCTGGCCATAGACTGACGCTGAGGCGCGAAAGCGTGGGGAGCGAACAGGATTAGATACCCTGGTAGTCCACGCCGTAAACGATGTGCACTGGGTGTCGGCCCGTTGGGGTCGGTGCCGAAGCAAACGCGATAAGTGCACCGCCTGGGGAGTATGCTCGCAAGGGTGAAACTCAAAGGAATTGACGGGGGCCCGCACAAGCGGTGGAGCATGTGGTTTAATTCGATGATACGCGAGAAACCTTACCAGGGCTTGACATATGGTGGACGGTGGTAGAGATACCGCTTCCCTTCGGGGCCGCTATACAGGTGCTGCATGGCTGTCGTCAGCTCGTGCTGTGAAGTGTTGGGTTAAGTCCCGCAACGAGCGCAACCCCTGCTATCTGTTGCCATCATTAAGTTGGGGACTCAGATGGAACTGCCGGTGACAAACCGGAGGAAGGTGGGGACGACGTCAAGTCATCATGGCCCTTATGTCCTGGGCTACACACGTGCTACAATGAACGGTACAGAGCGCCGCGAGACCGCGAGGTCCAAGCAAATCGCAAAAAGCCGTTCTCAGTACAGATTGGAGTCTGAAACCCGACTCCATGAAGGTGGAATCGCTAGTAATCGCGCATCAGCATGGCGCGGTGAATACGTTCCCGGGCCTTGTACACACCGCCCGTCACACCACCCGAGTTGGGGGTACCCGAAGTCGCTAGTCTAACCGGTAACGGAGGACGGTGCCGAAGGTATGCCTAGTAAGGGGGGTGAAGTCGTAACAAGGTAGCCGTACCGGAAGGTGCGGCTGGATCACCTCCTTTCTGATAAGAAAGATAAGATCATTCTGATCCTTTGAGCTAACGCGTCGGTACTTCTTCCTTTCCCTCTTTTCTCTGATTGGGCTGTGCCCAGATTCTTATGACATGTTGCGGGGGCATAGCTCAGCTGGCTAGAGCATCGGCTTTGCAAGCCGAGGGTCTGGGGTTCGAATCCCCATGCCTCCATGTTTATGATATTTTTCCTGGCTTTTGCCGGGTAAGTATACCGTGCGCTCCGATACTATCATTGGTGTGCACATTGATCTTTAACAGGGGAGCTATAAGGCGAGGAGTCATATAGCTGATAGGGAAGGATTGCAAGATAATATGGTCAAGCGAATAAGGGTCCACGGTGAATGCCTTGGAGCTGTCTGGCGAGGAAGGACGTGGTAAGCTGCGAAAAGTCCCGGGGAGGAGCAAACATCTGCTGATCCGGGGATGTCCGAATGGGGTAACCCGGCCGTTTAGATGACGGTCACTGTACGGTGAATCCATAGCCGTATGGAGCGAGACGCAGGGAACTGAACCATCTAAGTACCTGCAGGAAGAGAAATCAAACGAGATTCCCTAAGTAGCGGCGAGCGAAAGGGGAAGAGCCTAAACCTATAGTGTGTAAGTTCTACAGCGTTGCATTATGGGGGTTGTAAGCGGTTTCTGGACTGGGTGTAGAACCGGTCGCGCAGTGATAAAACAATTGTATAGCGGAATGCTACTGGGAAGGGCAGCCAGAGAGGGTGAAAGCCCCGTATGCGAAATAGAATTGACTGCGTGGGAGACGAGCTTGAGTACGACGGGACACGAGGAATCTTGTCGGAAGCAGGGGAGACCACTCTCCAAGGCTAAATACACGACAGCTACCGATAGCGAATAGTACCGTGAGGGAAAGGTGAAAAGTACCCCGGGAGGGGAGTGAAATAGAACCTGAAACCGTGGACTTACAAGCGGTCGAAGCCATTGAAAGATGGTGACGGCGTGCCTTTTGTAGAATGAGCCTGCGAGTTACCGTATGTAGCGAGGTTAAGGGATAGGAGTCCCGAAGCCGGAGGGAAACCGAGTCTTAATAGGGCGACTAGTTGCATGTGGTAGACCCGAAGCCAGGTGATCTATCTATGGCCAGGTTGAAGCTCAGGTAAAACTGAGTGGAGGACCGAACCCTAGTCCGTTGAAAAGGGCAGGGATGAGCTGTGGATAGGAGTGAAAGGCTAATCAAACCTGGAGATAGCTGGTACTCTCCGAAATAGCTTTAGGGCTAGCCTTGCAAGGACAGACGCGGAGGTAGAGCACTGGTTGGGCTAGGGCCCTTCACCGGGTACCAACCCCAGATAAACTCCGAATGCCGCGTGTTAATATGCAGGAGTCAGACTACGGGTAATAAGGTCCGTGGTCAAAAGGGAAACAGCCCAGACCGTCAGCTAAGGTCCCGAAACTATGCTAAGTGGAAAAGGAAGTGAAACGGCGAAGACAGCCAGGAGGTTGGCTTAGAAGCAGCCACACCTTCAAAGAGTGCGTAATAGCTCACTGGTCGAGTCGTTTTGCGCTGATAATGTAACGGGGCTAAGCATAGTACCGAAGCTACGGCATCGTCTTTGGACGGTGGGTAGGAGAGCGTTCCACATACCGATGAAGGTGAACCGGGAGGTTTGCTGGAGGGAGTGGAAGTGAGAATGCAGGCATGAGTAACGAAAAGAGGGGTGAGATCCCCCTCCGCCGAAAGCCTAAGGTTTCCAGGGTTAAGGTAATCTGCCCAAGGGTTAGTCGGCCCCTAAGGCGAGGCCGAAAGGCGTAGCCGATGGGAAACGGGTTAATATTCCCGTACCTCTTCCAATTTTGATGGGATGACGCATGAGGCGAAGCGAGTCCGGGCGATGGTAGTCCCGGTCCAAGCGATAAGCTGATGAGTGGTGTAGGCAAATCCGCACCATGAGGTGAGTCGTGAAGGCGAGTGAAGCTACGGCGGAACGAAGCACGTGGAGTCAAGGTGACGAGAAATAATCTCTAAAGTTAGGTTGGAAGGGACCGTACCGTAAACCGACACAGGTAGGCGGGCTGAGAATGCTAAGGCGCTCGGGAGAACTCGCGTTAAGGAACTCGGCAAAATGCACACGTAACTTCGGGAGAAGTGTGGCCCTTTTTGGATGTTAAAGTTTGAAGGGGGTTGCAGAGAAATGGTTCAAGCGACTGTTTACCAAAAACACAGGTCTGTGCGAATCTGTAAAGAGACGTATACGGACTGACACCTGCCCGGTGCTGGAAGGTTAAGGGGAGTGGTTAGACCTAGAGTCGAAGCTGCGAACTGAAGCCCCAGTAAACGGCGGCCGTAACTATAACGGTCCTAAGGTAGCGAAATTCCTTGTCGGGTAAGTTCCGACCCGCACGAATGGTGTAACGACTTGAACGCTGTCTCAACGCGAGACCCGGTGAAATTGAAGTATCGGTGAAGATGCCGATTACCCGTAGTTAGACGGAAAGACCCCGTGAACCTTTACTGTAGCTTGGCATTGAAATCTGGACTAACATGTGTAGGATAGGTGGGAGGCTGAGAAGCATGGTCGTTAGGCTGTGTGGAGCCGTTGGTGAAATACCACCCTTGTTAGTTTAGGTTTCTAACGGTGTCCATGAAACTGGATAACGGACAATGTCAGGTGGGCAGTTTGACTGGGGCGGTCGCCTCCCAAAGAGTAACGGAGGCGCGCGAAGGTCACCTCACACTGGTTGGAAATCAGTGCGCGAGTGTAAAGGCACAAGGTGGCTTGACTGCGAGACAACAAGTCGAGCAGGTACGAAAGTAGGTCTTAGTGATCTGGCGGTAGCGTGTGGAAGCGCCGTCACTTAACGGATAAAAGGTACTCCGGGGATAACAGGCTGATCCTGCCCAAGAGTTCATATCGACGGCAGGGTTTGGCACCTCGATGTCGGCTCATCGCATCCTGGGGCTGGAGCAGGTCCCAAGGGTTTGGCTGTTCGCCAATTAAAGCGGTACGCGAGCTGGGTTCAGAACGTCGCGAGACAGTTCGGTCCCTATCTGCTACGGGCGTTGGATGATTGAGGGGAGCTACTCCTAGTACGAGAGGACCGGGGTGGACGAACCTCTGGTGTACCAGTTGTCGTGCCAACGGCATCTGCTGGGTAGCCAAGTTCGGAAGGGATAACCGCTGAAAGCATCTAAGTGGGAAGCCCACCTCAAGATGAGTCATCCCATCACCTTTAAGGTGACTAAAGACACCAGGGAGAAGACCTGGTTGATAGGCTGGAAGTCTAAGCATGGTAACATGTTCAGCTTACCAGTACTAATTCGTCGTGAGGCTTGACCATATTATCATGTAATCCTTTCCACCTTTGTGAATAAGCTTTGTTTTTATTCGCCTGGTGACAATTGCGGAGGGGTCC
Source organism: Sediminispirochaeta smaragdinae DSM 11293 (assembly GCF_000143985.1). Classification (GTDB taxonomy): domain Bacteria; phylum Spirochaetota; class Spirochaetia; order DSM-16054; family Sediminispirochaetaceae; genus Sediminispirochaeta; species Sediminispirochaeta smaragdinae. The sequence goes on from NC_014364.1 coordinate 1,647,023, forward strand.
CACCCGTTCCCATTCCGAACACGGAAGTTAAGCCCTCCTGCGCCGATGGTACTGCCAAACGGTGGGAGAGTAGGTCGTCGCCAGGCGTTTTTTTTATCCTTTCCCTCTATCCTTGATCTAATTGCTCCAGCTCTTTACCATATAGGGTATAAGGAGGCGGGCATGATAAAACATATTTTGGTTGCGGTAGACGGTTCCCCCCATTCTATGAGTGCTTTGCGCTACGGACTCGATATAGCCCGTAAGAACAATGCTTCGATTGGAGCCCTCTTTGTCATTGATCGGCGAAAGACCCAAATGCCCTATATGTATACCGGTGGAGCCTACGACATTTCGTATGAACGTATCTACATACCCCCAGATCCTCAGATGAGGGAGTTCTATGAAAAAATTCATGCCGATATCCGTAGTTTCGGTGAAAAGGTTATTAGCCAGTGTGAAAAAGAGGCGAAGGAAGCCGGGCTTGAATGTAACGGAATGATAGAGGAAGGCTTTCCTGCCGAACGTATAGCCGAAAAAGGGCGGTGCGCCGATCTCATTGCTATTGGCCAGCGTGGTGAAAACGCACAATACAAGCGAGATATGGTAGGATCGACAACGGAGGATCTGGTCCGTCGTTCCGTCCGTCCCGTACTTGTCTGTCCTGTGGAGCACTGGGCCATAGAGCGCATTCTCTTTCCCTATGACAGAAGCAGGAGTGCCGAGAACGCCTTACGTTATTATATCAACAATTTTCATGAAACCACGGATCAGCTTATTATGATGACGGCTTCCGAGGGGAATTCGGAGTATGATTCGTATGAACAGGAACGACGTTTTCTCGAAGAGCATGGCGTTACTCCGAAGATGCTTTTTACCGAAGGATCTCCCGTTCACGAGGTCCTTGCTGCTGCAAAACGCGAGAAAAGCGATATGATCATGATTGGCTCGCACGGCCGGAATAAGATTGTAGCCTATATTCTGGGTTCGACGACGACCATCGTATTGCGTAAAAGCGAAGTTCCTGTTCTTATCGTGTATTGACTCTTTGACGGGCGAGAAATCAGTATTGCAAAATCCCCCCGTCTCATTTATGCTGAAAAGACTATCGGGAGGAGAGATGGTAGAACAGGAAGAACGTAGAATGCAGCTGGTCACCTTCCAGCTAGGAGAAGAACATTACGGAATAAATATTATGTCGGTGGATGGAATTGTGAGGGTCGAAGAGACTCGTCCCATTCCGAATGCTCCCTCATATGTAGAGGGTATCTTCAACCTCCGTGGTGAAATTATTCCGATTATCAATCTGCATAAGCGTTTTCATCTCAAACGAGCTGAGCTTAGCGAAGAAGACGAACTGCTCAGCGGTTTTATTATTATCGATATCAAGGGAATGAAGCTCGGCATTATTATCGATAAAGTATCGCGGGTTGTGACCGTCGATCTGAATAAAATGCAGCCTCCTCCTCAGATGCTCTCCGGAATCGGTGCTGAATATATTCAAGGCGTGTTCAACCGGGATGACGGTTATCTTATCATGCTTGACATTCTTCGGCTCTTCGATCCTAAGGAGTTGCAACAGCTGGAATATATCAACGAATAATTCGGAGCCGCCATATATGATCCCGGTTTTCAGGCCCACTATTAAGCGGAAAGAGATGGATTCCGTACTTACTACCCTTGTCTCAGATGTAATCGGCCCTGGACCTGTCGGCGAAGAGCTGGTAAAGGTTTTTGCCGATAAGCTTTCCGCCGGCGGAGGCTTTGCTTTTGCAACCTATCCCGATGCTATCGGACTTGCCCTTTCCTCCTTGGACCTCGAATCGGGAAGTTCTGTCGTTATTTCGGCTCTTTCTCCCGCCTTTTATCTCGATGAGCTTGCGCGTTTTGGGCTCGAGGCCTCCATTATCGATGTCAGCGAGGAGAACGGCTCTCTTTTTATTCCTGATGCCCTGCGGGCGATTGAGGAAGGGGCTAAGGCTGTCCTTCTTCACTATCCCCTTGGCTTTATTCCGGAAACCGAGCCGCTTGTGGAGGCCGGCGTTCCGTTGATTGAGGATGTGACTTCTGCTTTCGGAGGGCACGATGGTTCCCGTCTGTGTGGAACCGCAGGGGATTATGCGGTCATCGGTCTTGAACCGAATCATTTGATTACTGCGGGCGAAGGCGCTCTCGTAATCGCAAGAGGGCGTAAACAGCTTTCACGCTTGAAACAATCGGTTGAAGGCTCTTTATGTGCCAGACTGATGCCCGATTTCTGTGCTGCCCTTGCTCTGGTTCAGCTCAAAGAGTCCGAGGGCTATTTCGAACGGCGAAAGGAACTTGCCGCTCTTTTTTCAAAGGCGGTCATGAAGGGACGACATAATATGTTGGTCCAGCCGGGAGAGGGGGAGAATGTTCATTACTCTTTTCCGATCATGATCGAAAGTAGCGTAAAAGATGTCGGCTCCTATGCCCGAAAAAAAGGGGTCGAAACCTGTCTCGCCTTTGCCGATTCGGTCATGGAGAGCATGGATGACGGATTCCCGAAGGCGCGGCAGTTTATGTTGCGTTGCCTTCTGTTCCCTCTCTATCCGATGCTTGGGAAGAGCCAGGCCGAACAAATATCGAAAGTACTATCCACTCTTCCTTAGGAGAACCATGGAGCGTCTTATTCGAAAAGTGCTGATCATAGCAAATCTCCAAAAACCGGCCGCCGCTGTGCTGATGGATGAGATCGCTTTTTTTCTGCGGGAGCAAGGGATTGATGCTATTCCCTTCGGTTTTTTCGGAAAACCGGAGGATATCTCAACCGAGGGTGTCGATTTTGCCTTTTCTCTTGGTGGAGATGGAACCGTTCTCTATGCGGCACGGCTTCTTGACAACCTTGGGGTTCCTATCCTGGCCGTCAATCTCGGAAATTTCGGATTTCTGACCGAAATTTCCTCCTGTGAATGGAAGGAAGTCTTTGAAGGCTATCGGCAGGGGGGCTTAGGCCTGTCTCGTCGTGTTATGCTCAAGGTTATAGTGGAACGAGGCGGAAAACGAATTATGACCTTTTCGGGTTTGAACGATGCGGTTATCAGCGCTAATGGGATGTCTAAAGTGGTGGAGTTGGATCTTCGTCTCAATCATAATGAACTCGGAAGCTATCGAGCCGACGGAGTCATTGTTGCCACTCCCACCGGTTCGACAGCTTACAGCGTCGCAGCCGGCGGCCCTATTCTTGATCCCGAAATGGAAGCCCTTATCATTAACCCAATCTGTCCCTTTACCCTCTCGAATCGTCCTCTTGTCGTTTCCGGAAACGATGTCGCACAGATCAATGTGAAAAAGGATCAGCGGACTGATATTATCCTTTCCATAGATGGTCAGGAGGTTTTTCCTCTTCAGGGAGGGGACCTTGTCTTTTTTGAAAAGAGTCACAGCAAGGCTCTCCTTGTCCGTTCGGACAGGAGAAATTTCTTTGAGGTCCTCAGGTCGAAGTTGAATTGGTCGGGAGGTTCGGATGCTTGAGACGCTGACGATCCGTGGTTATGCCTTGATCGATTCCGCGAATCTTGATTTTTCCGAACATCTTACGGTGCTTTCCGGTGAGACTGGGGCGGGTAAATCGATCCTTATCGGAGCTCTTTCCCTTCTGCTTGGAGGCAAGGGTGACACCGAATCGATCCGAATAGGTAGCGAAGAGGCTGAGATTACTGCAATGGTTCGGGTTGACTCCTGTGACGGCGCCCTAGGGTGGTTGGCCGATCACGACATTTCGGACGAAGACGGAGCGGTGCTGCTCCGCAGGGTGCTTAAACGTAACGGTCGTGGTTCGTCTTTTATTCAATCCACGCCCGCAACGCTGAAGGACCTCCGTGATCTGACCGGTTTTCTCTTTGATCTTCACGGCCAGCATGAGCACCAATCCCTTTTTTCGGTGGATAACCATCGGCTGCTCCTTGATCGTTTTGCCGGCCTTGAAGAACGTGCCGGCGAGGTCGCTTCGCTTTTTACCTCCCTTACATCCCTCCATAAGGAGTTGGAGAGCCTTCGCAGCGATGAACGGGATCTTCTTCGTGAACGGGATATCCTTGAGTATGCAATCCATGAAATTGACGAGAGCAAGCTCGTCCCCGGAGAAGAAGAGGAATTGACACGAGAGCGTGATTTGCTGAGTCAAAGCGAGAAACTATTCTCGCTATTGGAACAGTGCCACTCTGTTTTGGCCGAGACAAAGGGTGGGGCCCTTTCTCAACTTCGCGAAGCCATGCATGTTGTTTCTGCGCTTGCGGGTATCGATCCTTCGTTGCAGACGCAAAGTACCAGAATCGAAAATGCCTTTTATGAAATCGAAGATATCGAACAAACGCTTCGTGATTATCTCCAGATGGTAGATTTTTCTCCTGAGCGCCTTGATCGCTGCGAAGAACGGCTCCAGACGATCCATCGTCTCGAGAAAAAGTATGGAGAAGATCCGGCAGCTGTTTTGGCGTATCGCGAAGAAGCCGGGAAAAAACTGGAAGCCTTTGCCGGACGGGATGAAGAGATTGCACGTCTGGAGGGGGAGTTCAAAGAGGCGGAGCGCCGCCTTGCCGAACGTGCACGGGAGCTTTCCCGTCGCCGTAAGGAGGCCGCTTCCCGTCTTGAGAAAGCAATCAGTGAAGCGTTGCGTTTTCTCGGAATGCCGAAGGTCCGTTTTACCGTATCGACGGGGTATCGGGAAGGAAAGAGCGGAAAACTTTCCTGTGGACCCCACGGTTACGATAGAATCGAATTCCTCATCAGTCCCAATGTAGGGGAACCCGAGCGTCCTCTGAAGGATATTGCTTCCGGCGGTGAGCTTTCCCGGGTCATGTTGGCAATAAAGAGTGTTCTGTCGGAAACCGATCAGGTCCAAACCCTTATTTTTGATGAGATTGATACCGGCATCGGAGGTGAGGTTGCGGTTGCTGTTGCCCGCTATTTGGCCGAATTGGGAAAGAAAAAGCAAGTCCTTTGTATAACACATCTTGCCTCCATTGCTGTTCAGGCCGATAATCATGTTATCGTGGAAAAGCAGGAGCGAAACGGGCGAACCGTGACGGATACGCATCCTCTTTCCCGGGAAGAACGGGTTGCCGAGGTAGCCCGGATGCTGTCGGGTACAAGCGGCGGAGAGGCGTCGTTGGAGCACGCTCGTCGTTTGCTTGAAACCTCTGGACGGCTGTAACAGGATCCAAGGAGCTTAAGCGTGGGAAAAGTCAGCGGAGAAGCAAAGCGACGCTATTTTGAAAAGATAAAGGAATATAAGCTTGCCGTAGATCAGATTCTCCAGCGGGAAAAGAAATTGTTGGAGACCGTTGAAAATGATGAGCTGGGGGCGGGGTATAAAAAACTTCGCCTTGTCGACGAGAGCCTTAATTTGGTTTCCTACTATGTGCTGATGAATAATCTCTCTATGTCCCTTCTCGGTGTTCGGAATGATGCATTTCTGAACGATGCCAGAAAGGCTTGCTATAAAGCCATCATCTATCTCGAGGAAGTAGTCACCGGCTATCTTGATGTGCCCTATTCCGATTATGCCGAACAGGCGGAAAAGATAGGATCATTCGACGACGAGAATCGTTGGCTCCTTGTTCGCAAATTGGGCTTTGCCGTTGATGCGGTAAAAGACGGTTTTGGTGAAAACAGCAAATGGAAATGGTCCTTTGTTGAAATAGAAGGGCGTTTTGCCACCGTTGCAAAGAATTTGCTCGATCTCAAAAATTTTGTTGCAAAGATGGATCCGCGGGAAGCGGGATACGAAAGCCGAATGCGCCACCTTAATTTGGTGAAGGGGCTTCTTGCAAAATCTGCCGATGGGTATCGTCAGAAATATGAACTTTCTACCGGAAGAATCGACGATTTTAAACTTGCCATACGTTATTTAAGTGCTTTGAGGCGCTTAAATATTCTTTTGGGAGATTCAACCGAAGCAGAAAACATCAAAAAGAAAATTGATGTGTGGAAGACAAAAATGGATAACGATAGAAAGCGACAGGAATCTTCGGGTACGAACAGGTTATGAAGCGACGCAAAACTTCGATTTTTCTCTTTATTACGCTACTTTTTGCCTATCTTTTGCTTTTCGGAAGGGCGATTGAGCCCCGCTTATCCGGGGTGCCTGTTTGGAGCCGTGTTGTTGCCGGGCAGTCGGGGGGGGGCGGGCATACGGGGGACGATGCTCTCTCTTTTGCCACTGCTGATCATTTCGGGTATGTAACCGAAGAAGGAAAACTACTCTTCTTTTCCTCGGGGAAAGAACGGCTTGCCATGAACAAAAGAGGTTTTTCCTACGGCGGGCGCATGTACGATGCCGGAGGCACAGCAGCCGGTATCGTTCCTGCCGGCTGGTTGCCTTTTTTTACCGCTCAGGGCTCTTATCTTGTTGCTTCCGATCGTCTGGCCATTGAAGAGGTTAGCCTTTCCGGTCAGGTATTGTGGGTAAAAAAGGTGCCCTCCCTTATTACCGCTTTTTCCGATACTCCTGATAGACGAATCCTTGGGACGCTCAATGGCGACACGTACCTCCTTGATTCGAAGGGTTCACTTCTTTCCCGCTTCGCCCCGGAGGCAAGTGGCGTGCCTGTCGTCTATGGTGTGGCTGTTTCGGATGCTTCCGATCGTCTTGCACTTGTTCGTGGAATCGAACCACAGAAGCTTTCTCTTTATGAGAAGGTCGAAGATCAATGGCAGCTTCGTAGTGAATGGAAGCTGCCCGGAGTTTTGCTTCGACAAACCTCGGTCCAATTTCTCCGTGATGGTTCTCTCTTGCGCCTTGATAGAGGAGCCTCCCTTCTTACCATGGATCTACTGAGTGGTAGCGTTAGCCGCTACAATCTCACAGGAAGGTATCTGGGGAGTCGTGAGCTTTCCGGCCTATCGATGTCTGCGGTTCTCGTCGGCGGTTCGGAAGGCCGTCTTTCACTTTTTGATGATAAGGGTCTTTCCTTTCTCGAAATTGGAATGAAGGGACCGGTTTTCTGGTTCGGTAAAACCGGTCACGGCCTTCTCATCGGTTATCAGGATCGTCTTGCCTCTCTTTCTTTTGAAAGGAAATAGAAAATGAAATGTAGAAGCTTCTTGGTTTTGTCGGCACTATTCATGTTGTTTTCCTCTTCCGGTTTACTTTTGGGATACGAGTGGCCCTTGGAGAATCCTACGGTCGTTCTGGATTTTTGTCAGAACAACGGAAAGGCTTTTTTGCCGGGGGCGATGATTCAAGGCAGCAGCAATGATGTCAGGGCCGTGGAATCCGGTACGTTGATCTTTTTTCAGCGAGAGAATGAGGCCTTGGATCAGTTACCTTCCGGGTATGATTCCTTTATTGTGTTGGAGCACGAGCGGGGAATTCGCTCTTTTTACGGAAATCTCGGTACGGTGAAGGTTTCGAATGTCGAGGTGGAAAAAGGTGAGAGCCTTGGCACCCTTTTGCTTACTTCTTCAGGCAATCCGAGCCCTCTCTTTTTGCAGATTCTTGATTATGAGTATTTGCGTTATGTGAATCCGCTTCTTTCGTTGCCGCCGCTTGAAGATTCACTTGCACCGATCATCAGTGGGGTTCTTTTGAGCCGAGGCGATCAAGCGATTACCCTTAATAGGGAGGCACGGCTGGATGCGGGACGCTGGGAGGTGTTTGTCTCCGCCTTTGATCCTGTGGCGGGAAGTCGTGATAGAAAGGCTCCTTATCGATTCGATACCTATTTAAACGGAGAGTCGCAAGGAGACGTTTCCTTTGAGACCCTTGAAATGGACGGTGATTCCTTAAAGCTGATACGTACCGGGAATCTTACTGCGGATCGTCTGTATCAGAGGTCCGGTTACTATCGTATAGGAGAAATTATGCTAAGCCCTGGTGCCTCGACCTTGGAAGTGGCGGTTTCCGACTTTGCCGGCAATGAGACAAGCCACTCTATTCTTCTTCGGGTTCGTTGATACATGTCGGTTAGGACCTTTAGCAACCCGGCTGGAAATGAACGCTGCCTCGGGTATGCATGTCCGATCTGCGGTTCTTCCGTATTTACCTTTTTGTGGGAGGTCGAAGGGGCCCGTTTCCATAGATGCTGCGGTTGCGGTCATCTTCAGCAATATCCGGTGCCGGTTCAGGAGGAGTTGAGTCTTCGTTACGGCGAAGAGTATCTCAGCTATGAACTGAGCAATGAAGAGGCCTTCTTCTCATTAATGGCCAAGGCTTTGGATGATGTGGGTTTTTCCTCTCTTACAGCCTCCCGAGGCCTTGCTGGTGGAAGATTTCTTGATATCGGTTGTGCAACAGGACGCCTTATTGAGCACCTTCGTAAGCATGGCTGGCGGGCCGAAGGGGTCGAAGTGTGTTCTCCGACTGCAAGATACGGCATAGAACACCGCGGCGTTCCTATTTCCATAAGCACTCTTGAACAGGCAGCTTTCGGTGACCAGGCGTTTCAGGTCGTGCATGCCAGCCATCTGATCGAGCACCTGAGCGATCCCGTTGCTTTTTTGCAGGAAGCACATCGAATTCTCGATAATCGGGGCCTTCTTGTCCTTACAACACCCAACAGTGCCGGACTGCAAGCGAAACTGTTCGGTTCCGGCTGGCGATCTGTCATACCCGACCATATCCATCTGTTCGGTCGCAAGAATTTCTTGACGCTTCTCCGTTCCAACGATTTTTCACCGCTTTCTTGGAAAACGTGGGGAGGTATCGCGAAAGGTCTGGTATCTGAAACCATTAAACGTCCTGTCGATCGTTTTGCTAAATTGTCCGGCCTGGGTGATGTGATGATTGTCCTTTCCGAAAAAAGGTGACGGGAAGCTGAGGGAGAGGAGAGGACCCTTAATTAGTGGGCCGGGAAGTATCCTTTTCTTCCTCTTGTTTTTTTCCTTTTTTCCTTCTCATGTCGTCGGCATAGATCCCGAACCCCTCACAAAGGCTCAATATAGGAGCCATGGCCTCCTGGTCACGCTTTGAAGGGGCCTGGCTTTCGACCTGTGCTATCTTTTCTCTCCATATCTTCAGCTGATCGAAGATGATATTTTGCGCTATGGTAATATCTTCCTCGATTTGAGCCTTTGCCGCCAGGGCGTGTAGTTCGATAATCTCCCGTGCTTCTTCCATAGTAAGCTGCGGAGAAAGGGTCGAGAAGCGTTGAGATAGATAATAGGTAAAGCGACGAGATGCCTCTTTTCTGTCAAATTCCAATTTGTTGTTGACGGCAAAATCAAGAAGTTCCGCCAGCTCACGCCGGTCCGCTGTCGACAGCTTTTTATGCGGCAAGGGCATGATATGCTGCAGCCGCCAGTCCACGGCCACCTCTGCACTCTTCAGGATATCGGGGCTGATAGGAAGCCTCAGGGTTCTGGCCCAGTTGAGAACGTGTGTTGTCGGGCCGACCAATTCCCCTCCCGCCTTTCCGCATAGCCTCTGAGATGATGCGCTGAGAAGATCGCTTAATGTGTAGCGCAATTGTTCCGGAAGGTGGGCGGCTCTGTCGTTGCCGATGGAAATTTTCCTGCCGTACTGATCTTCCGCATGAATATCCATCGGTTCATTTGGCCGAATGCGCGTAGTTACCGTGCACAGGTGGTGCTGTCCTGTTATCGTATTCACCACCTTTATATGAGAGGTTTTACCTGTTTTTTCTTCAGAAAGAACAAGTGATTCCAACCTGTAGATTCCGTAACGAAGTTCATCACTCTTTTCTCGATGAAGCAGGCGATTCATATGAAAAAAGAGTGCAGGCTCCAATCCTCCCGGAAGAATTTCATCTGTCAGGTCGTCGAGGATCTCTCCCCCGTTCCTGTGGTCGGGAAGGTTGCTTATTGCATATGATAGTTCGTTCTTGAGCAGTGTGTATAACTCCTCTGCTTCTCCGAGCTCCTGTGCGAGTTCTATGGCTCGCAGTGCATAGCTCAAATTTTGCAGTGTCTCGATTCCCGAAATGTCGGAAAAAAACCAGGCACAGGAAGTGAACATAAAATGCCTAAGTTTTTCACCTTCCAAAATAGTGAGCATCTTCGTTATGCTTTCTGTATCCGTTGCTATGCCCACACGTTGCGCAAAGGATAGAGGATCTTTCTTTGCGCAGAGAATTGCGGCATATTCCTTGACAATGGTTTCGGGAGGGAGAGAGCTTAAGGCCGATAATTGATGGTTTCGGACTGTCTTCAGCTTTCGGCTGAGAAGGCTAAGCCCCTTTCGCAAGGGGGTGCGCCATCGCTGGTCCCAATCGGCCTTTCCCCCTGTCTTACAGCCGCAATCCTTATACCAGCGGGAGACCCCGTGAACACAACTCCAGCTTGTTCCCAAATTCTCCTCGCCCTTCCTGAGCCTGACTTCCCATGTGGGAGGATTCAGTTCAAGGTAGGTGGCGTAATTGGTAAACTCTAACTCCTCCCCCGTCCTGACCAACTTTGAGAGTGCTGCAAGGCACATATCTCCGAAGGGCTCATGATGGCCGTAGACCTCTCCGTCGGTGACGGCGTGGATCAGTTGAAGATGTTCGTTTTCGCTTTTTATCTTCAGGATCCTTGAGTAAAGGGTATCGGCACTTCGCAGGTAGTGATTGAAACTGATTCCGCCGGAGAGCTCGGCGTTGTAGAAAAAGGCGGATATGCTTCCTTCATCTCCCTGTATACGATAACTTCGATAATAAGGAACCGGTTCTTTGTTGAGTTCGAGCCATGTGCCCGAGGGGCTTTGCCGTATCGCTTCACCCTGCCATGGTGCAAGGATGATGAAGGAGATGCCTTCGGCAATTAAAAGATTGATAACCGTGTCGTTCACCCCGCATTCAGGTAACCACATTCCCTCCGGAGCTCTGCCAAAGTGGTGTTTGAAGTCCTCGATTCCCCACCTGATCTGAATTTCCGCATCTTCCGGATCGTCGAGGGGAAGAATCGTGTGGTTGTAACTTTGTGCAAGAGCATTGCCGTGTCCCAGCCTTTCTATGCTTTTCCTGTCGGCATCGATGATCCTTCCGTAGACATTCGGGGCCTTTTCCTGAAGCCAGCCAAGGAGCGTTGGGCCGATATTGAAGGAGAGCAGCTCGTAATTATTGATAATATCATCGATCCTTCCATCGTAGCGGAGATAACGTGAATAGGCGTTTGCCGCGTAACATTCGCGGGTTATCCTGCTGTTCCAGTCATGATAAGGGGCTGCCGACCTCTGAACGGGAACGATTCCGGTCCACGGATTCATTCTCGGCGGCTGATAGAAGTGGCCATGAAGGATTAATTGTGTTTTCATATAATAATTGTCGCGCAACTGTTAAGTCTTTGTAAAGCGTCTCTTTTCTACGGGTTGACAGGTTTCACTTATTTTCCTAGGATACTCTTTACTGTTACCGGGAGGTGGTATGACAAGGGAACGTTTGCTTACCCTTTCCAAAGAGACCTTGGTTGCCCTTGCTCGCAGGGAAGGGCTGTATGTGGAAGATGATCTTGATTTTGACGAAGATGATCGGGAAGAGATAATCGATCAGATCATGGATGCCCTGGAAGAAGATCGCTCCGAGCGTATAGCCGGAAATAATTCGGCAATGCAAGCAAAGGGGCGAAAATACGATATTCTTCTTGATGAAGAGATCGTCTCTCAGGAGACCGAAGAATATCTGCTTCCCGACCACTATAACGAGACCAGGATCGTTTTGCTCCTCCGGGATCCTCTCTGGGCTTATGCCTATTGGGATATCCAGGACGTACGTTTGAAAAGTCTTTGTGACGAACCCTATTATGAGGGGCTTTTCTTGCGGGTCTATGAATTTTCTTCCGCAATACCGAGCAAGGACCATGTGATAGATTATTTCGATATTCCCGTCAAGGAAGAGGACGACAACTGGTATATAAGTCTTCCCAAACCCGGCGGTTTCTTTTGCGTCGATCTTCGTGGGAAATCACTGCATGGTGAAACCTTACTGTGTCGTTCGAATATGATCAAAAGTCCTCTCGGCTATATCGCCGAGAACCAGGAAGATTTCTTCTCCCATCCCGACCAGATGAAGGTTCTCCTTTCCGGTTTGTGGGATTTTGAAGGACGCGAGGATGAGCGTGAACGGATTCCTCAGCGGGTCCTGCAGATTCTCGATTATCAGGATTTGTCGATTGGTAACTAATGGAGAAATGGAGGCTTCATGAAAGGCTATCTCGGAGTTATTCTACATGCCCATCTTCCCTTTGTTCGGCATCCTGAGTATTCCCGGTTTCTGGAAGAAGACTGGTTGTACGAGGCGATTTCTGAAACCTACCTACCGCTTCTTCGAATGTTCGGTAGGCTTAAGGCTGATAAGGTTCCCTTTCGTCTGACCATGTCGATCAGTCCGACACTGTCGGATATGCTTGCGGACGATCTTCTTCAGCAGCGCTATGTAGATCATGTGAACAGGCTTATCGAGCTTGGCGAAAAAGAGGTAGAGCGCACGGCTTCCGATGGGGACTTCGCTCCCTTGGCGGCCATGTACCTGGGGCTTTACCGTCAAAACCTTTCCGACTTTGAGAACCTCTACAGGCGGAATATCCTCTCCGCTTTCCGTGCTTTTGAGAAAGATGGGTATATTGAAATCATCACCACGGCGGGAACCCATGCCTTCTTACCGCTTTTTCAGCAGTATCCCGAGGCCGTGGATGCCCAAATCAAAAGTGCCATTATCAGTCATGGGCGTAATTTCGGGACCCATCCCAAGGGTTTTTGGTTACCGGAATGCGGCTATTATCCGGATTTGGAAAAACTACTGAAAAGTTCTGATATTTCCTACTTTTTTACTGCGGCCCACGGTATCCTTCTTGCCGATAAAAAGCCCCGCTACGGAGTCTATGCACCTATGCAGCTTCCGAATGGTTTAACGGCCTTTGGGCGGGATTATCCTTCCTCCGAAGCCGTCTGGAGCAACAGCGACGGATATCCCGGTGATTATGTCTATCGGGAGTTTTATCGCGATATCGGCTATGATCTTCCGATGGAGTATATCCGCCCCTATATTCACGAGCCTGGGGTACGGGTGTATACGGGTTATAAATATTATGCGATCACCAGTGCCGGTGATGATAAGCGTCCCTATCGTCACGAGGTCGCTTTACGAAAAACCCAAGAACATGCGGAAAATTTTCTTTACCAGCGTCAGAACCAGGTTCGTAAACTGGAGGCGTTGATGGATAAGCCTCCCTTTGTTATCTGCCCTTATGATGCCGAGCTCTTTGGTCATTGGTGGTTCGAAGGGATCGACTGGCTGGAAAATCTCTTCCGCAAGATTGCGAAATCCGGGGACGGGCTTGAAATGATCACCCCCTCGGATTATCTGAAGCGACACGACAATCATCAGGAGGGCACGCCCAGTTTTTCCAGCTGGGGGAACAAAGGCTATGCCGAGGTTTGGCTCGACGGCAAAAACGACTGGATCTATCGGCACGTTCATAAGGCGATAGAGCGTATGATCGAACTCGTTGACCGCTACCCCGATGAAAGTGGCCTGAAGGAGCGGGTGCTCAATCAGGCCTCCCGTGAGGTTCTGTTAAGCATGGCTTCGGACTGGCCCTTCATCATGAAGACGGGAACGACCGTTCCCTATGCCGAAAAGCGAATACGCGAACATCTTCATAACTTCAACTTCATCTATGAAAATCTTTGCCGCAACACGGTGAATACCGAGTGGCTGACGAGGATTGAAAAGAAGAACAACATTTTTCCCGATGTCGATTACCGCCTCTTCCGCAAGCGTTAACCATCCCTTTTAGTGTCCCCCGGCAAGGGTGAACAGTTCTTCGCCTCCTACCAGCTCCAAGTGGTAGAAGGATGAGCGTTCTCCCTTTGTCTCTTTTCTGGTGATTTTGAATACCCTGTAGACAATCATTCGATGACTTGCCAAGGGAAGCCGAACCGCGCCCCCATTCATATCCACCAAAGCATTAAAAGCTACAGAACCGTTAATTTCTTGAGTATCTCCATCGGGATAAACGAGATAGTGGCTTTCAATAAACATATACCATAGTGACATGGGAAAACGAATCTCTCTACTAAACTTCTGTTGAGCAGTGATCTCTCTCTTTTTTTCTTTGCGCTCTTGCAAATTGGGGGCTTTGGTTGACTTTTCGGGCCGTTGGGATAGTATAAAAGGGGAAAAGGTGGGAAGAAGTGGGAGAAAATAGGAGAAAGTGGCAGTAAGATGTTCATGGGGGAATATCGTAACTCCATAGACGAGAAGGGACGCCTCATGATTCCCTCTCGCCTTCGGTCAGAGGTGACCGGCAACGTGGTCGTTGTAACCCGTGGTGTCGATACCTGCCTTTGGCTCTTTCCCCCGGAGCAGTGGAAAAAGATTGCCCATTCGATCATGGGCTCGTCGTCGCTGTTTAAGTCCAAGACGCGATTGCTGCAGCGGCGCATCATCGCTCCCGCTCAGGAGTGCGAGATAGACCGTTCCGGAAGAATCACCATTCCGCCCACCTTGCGGGATTCTGCCGGAATAGAATTGAAGAAGGAGGCGGTCATACTGGGAATCGATTCTTATCTTGAGGTGTGGGATACCGATGCCTATCGTTCCTACCTCGATGAAAGCGAAAGCGAATTCCTCGCTGCGGCTGAAGAGCTTGGCGATGTGCTCGCAACGCCCTCGGAGTGATTTTAGGTATGACAGGGACGTTCATGGATATTGTTCATCGGTCGGTAATGGCGGAGGAGGCTTTTCATTATCTCTCTCCAGCCCTTGAAAAGGGATTGCTTGTTGATTGTACCCTCGGGGAGGGGGGGCATAGCGAGCTGTTCCTTTCCCGGCTTCCGGGTTGCCGGATTGTCGGACTGGATGCCGATGAAAAGATTCTGGAAGTTGCCAGACAGCGACTTGCGCCCTTTGGGGAAAGGGTGCGTTTGTTCAACACCTGGTTTAATGTTTTCTTCCGGGATTATCCACTGGGAGATGAACGTCCCGACGCCGTTTTATTCGATCTCGGTATTTCTGTTTTTCATTATGAGAGATCGGGCAGGGGGTTTTCCTTCCGAGAGGATGAGCCCTTGGATATGCGGCTTGAAGCACACCTCGAGCAGTCGGCTGCGGATATTATCAACACATATCCGGAGAAAGAGTTGGCCGATCTTATATTCCGTTTTGGGGAAGAACGTTTGTCGCGGCGTTTTGCCTCCGCCATTGTGGCTCGACGGCAAAGTAAACCCTTTACCACAACCAAAGAACTCGAAGAGGTCATTTGGACGGCATCACCACAGTCGTATCGTCATGGCCGGATTCACCCCGCAACCAGAACATTTCAGGCCCTTCGTATTGCGGTTAATGGTGAGCTCGCCAGGCTGGAATCGGCCTTGGGGGATGCTTTTGCCAGGTTGCGACCCGGCGGTATGATGGGGGTGATAAGTTTTCACTCCCTGGAGGACCGGATTGTGAAGCACTTCTTTTTGGATAAAAAGAAAGGGTGCATATCCTCTTCTGGCGCGCCGATAGATAGTGATAGGGGAGTAACTGCGGCTGAAATTCTGACAAAGAAGCCGTTACGCCCGACGGAAGAGGAAGTAAGGGTCAATGCCCCGTCGAGAAGTGCCAAATTTCGTGTTGTCCGAAAGTTGATTGATGAGGATAGATAGATGAACAACAAACGGGTATTTATTTTATTGATTGCGGCTGCGTTGCCCGTATCTGCATTTTTGTTGGTGGATCAGGTCTATCGCTACGATCATCTGATGGGACAGGTCGACCTGCTCCATGCACGCCAGACCGAGCTATTTGAAGAGAATAAAAGAACCGTTGTCAATATTGCCATTCTGCGGGCCCCTGAACGAATCGATCGTATTGCCCGAGAACTGGGCTTAAAAAAAGGAAGCGGTCGATCACTTTTGGAAATAACGTTGCCTTCCATACGGAGGGCTTCAGATGGATAAAAAAACGGAAGGTTTTTCAGCCCGAGAGGCTGCCGCCATTATCGGTGCCGCAGTCTTTTCTCCCTCCGAGAGAAAAACTGTTACGATCGACGGTGTTGCCATCGATTCCCGGAATGTGAAACCCGGGAATCTTTTTGTCGCTCTGGAGGGGGAACGTGCGGATGGTCACCACTATCTTTCCGAAGCTGCTCGGGCTGGGGCTTCCGCTGTATTGGTTGATCACGAAAAAAGTGCTTGTGTCGAAGGGGGGTGGGCAGCCTTTGCAACGCACTCCGGACTTGTCGTTATGACTGTTGAAGATCCACTTGTTGCACTACAACGGCTTTCCCGGTGGTGGATCGACCGCTTCGATACCCTCGTTCGGATAGCTGTGACCGGAAGCAGCGGTAAAACCACGACAAAGGAACTTCTCGGTTCGGTTTTGTCGATGAAGGCTCCCACCGTGGTAAACCCGGGGAACCTCAACTCGGAGATTGGGTTACCATTGGCACTCTTCGGCGTTGGTCCTGCCGATCATTTTGGTGTTTTTGAGCTTGGTATCAATCGAATCGGTGAGATGGAGCTGCTTTCCTCGCTCTACCATCCTCAGCATCTTCTTATTACCAATATCGGTACCGCACATAGCGGTCCTCTCGGCGGTAAGGAGGGTGTCTTTCGGGAAAAGACAAAGGTCCTTGCGCACATGCAGGGAGAGGGCTTTGTCTTTTATCCCGAAGATGATGATCGTATCGATGCGCTGAAAAGTCGGTATCCCTCTCTTGCCTTTCGCCCGTATGGTCCTGCCACCCTTACAGGACTCGAGACCGTTGAAGATCTTGGGACGGAAGGATGGCTCCTTCGGTACCGTGGGGTCTCGATTCACTATCCCCTCCTTGGGCAGCACAACCTGCAAAATGGCTGTGGTGTTATCGCCCTTGCTTTCGAACTTGGGGTATCT
Organism: Sediminispirochaeta smaragdinae DSM 11293; assembly: GCF_000143985.1. Taxonomy (GTDB): domain Bacteria; phylum Spirochaetota; class Spirochaetia; order DSM-16054; family Sediminispirochaetaceae; genus Sediminispirochaeta; species Sediminispirochaeta smaragdinae. The sequence continues at coordinate 1,663,783 of NC_014364.1, forward strand.
CCCGAGCTTATAGGAGCTGCCTTATCGGCCGCCGCTCCCGTCGCCGGGAGATGCCGCCTGCTGCGTGGGGCAATTTCGGTTCTTGATGATTGTTATAACGCAAATCTCGATTCCTCCGAACGGGTTTTTGAATATATCGCATCACTGCCGTGGGACGGACGCAAGGTTATTGTTTTCGGTTCAATGAAAGAGCTTGGCTCCTCAAGCCTTGATGCTCACCGGGCGGCAGGGCAAGCCATTGCCTCCTCCGGTGTCGATGCTGTTTTTCTGTACGGAGAGGAAACATCGGAGAGCTTTCGGGAAATTTCAGACCAGGGAAGCATGTCGCAAATCCTTCATTTTTCCGAAAATCAATTTGATGAACTTTCCGAGAGGCTCCTTGCTTTTGTAAGGGAGGGCGACCTTGTCCTGCTTAAGGGAAGCAGAACAATGGGACTTGAACGATTGATACCTCTTTTGCAGCACGAGGAAAAGGAGTTTCTCCATGCTTAAAGAATTGTTACTACCTTTGGTTTCTCGCTTTTCCGCCTTTAATGTATTTCAGTACATCACCTTTAGAAGTGCCTATGCAGCGGTAACCGCCCTTTTTATCTCTTTTCTTTTCGGCCCCTGGCTTATCAGGAAATTGAAAAACCGCAAGGCTGAGCAGGTGATCAGAGAAGATGGTCCTGCGACCCATCTTGCTAAGAGCGGTACGCCGACCATGGGTGGTTTGATGATTCTTCTTTCTCTCTCTGTTTCCGTACTGCTCTGGCAGGATATCAGCAATAGTTTTACCTGGATTGCTTTGATATCGCTGCTTGGATTTGGGCTTATCGGATTCGTTGATGATTATCTGAAAATCTTTCGCAAGAGTTCCGAAGGTCTGCAGGCACGTTTTAAATTTTCCGCTCAAGTGCTTCTTTCTTTGCTTATTATGGTGGTTCTCTATATCAACGGTAATGCGCATACCACACTCTTGTATTTACCTTTTTTAAAGAATCCGGTTTTGGATATGGGACTCTTTTATATTCCCTTTGGGATGTTGATTTTGGTGGGAACCAGCAATGCGGTTAATCTTACCGATGGCCTCGACGGTCTTGCTTCCGGGCTGATCCTTCTGGTGGGGCTTCCCTTTGCCGCCATCAGCTATATCTCGGGGCGGGCCGATTTTGCCGCATATCTTCAGATTCCCTATTTACCGGAAAGTGCGGAACTTACGGTACTCTGCTTTGCCCTTGCGGGTGCAAGCATCGGTTTTCTCTGGTATAACGCACACCCTGCCGAAATTTTTATGGGTGATACCGGCAGCCTCTCGTTAGGCGGTGTTATCGGTGTCATTGCGCTTATGACAAAAAAGGAGATTTTACTGGTAATAATCGGAGGAGTTTTCGTCCTCGAAGCGCTTTCGGTTATTATTCAGGTGGTTTTTTTCAAGCTTCGTGGGAAACGGGTGTTTCGTATGGCCCCGCTTCATCACCATTTTGAAAAGAAGGGCTGGGACGAAACAAAGGTCGTCGTCAGGTTCTGGATCCTCGGAGGGCTGTTTACCATTCTCAGCCTCTCAACCTTGAAGATTCAGTAAAGGAGAAGCATGAACGGGCTCTTTGCAGCGGAAAAGATTGAACGAAAAAACAGTGACCTTATCCTCCTCGTACTCATGCTGCTGCTTGCCGGTATTGGAATCGCGGCGCTTTATTCGGCTTCCTATTTCTATGCGGAACGAGCCTTCGGCAATCCTCGACATTTTCTGGATCGTCATCTTGTGTTCCTTGTTATAGGCCTGGTTCTTTCGGTGGTTTCTTCCCGGCTTTCTCTTGATTTCTGGGAAAAAAGTGTCCCCCTTATTCTGGGCGGAACACTTTTTCTTATGGTGCTTACCTTCATTCCCGGCATCGGCAGGGAAATCATGGGGGCTCGACGCTGGATTCTTCTCGGCGGCAACTCTTTTCAACCTTCGGAGCTTGTCAAGTTTGCCGTGGTGCTCTATGTGGCACGAATCATGAGTAAGAAGGAACACCGTCTTGACGATTTCGGCAACGCAGTCCTTCCTCCTCTCCTTTTGGTCGGGGGCTTTACCGCGCTGATCTATTTGCAGAACGATTTTTCCACAGCGGCCTTTGTTCTTCTGATTGCCCTTATCATGTTTTTTGTCGCAGGAGTCAGGCTGATTCACTTTTTTCTCCTCTTTATTACGATTTTTCCAATTCTTGCCATGCTTTTGTTTACCAAGGAACATCGAGTGCGAAGGCTTCTTGCCTTCCTCGATCCCTATGGCGACCCTGTGGGAACGGGATACCAGGTTCTTGCCTCTCAGACAGCCCTCAGCCGCGGGCACTTGTGGGGAAGTGGGCTCGGTATGGGAACAAAAAAGCTGGGAGGGCTTCCCGAGGCTCATTCCGATTTTGTTTTTGCCGTATTCGGAGAAGAGACGGGGTTTCTCGGCGTTCTTTTCGTTATAGCACTTTTTACCGCCTTTGCGGTTCGCGGCTATATGACCGCTTTCAAAATACGGGATAAAAACGGTTTTGGTTTTTACCTTGTGTTCGGTCTTACATCCGCTATTTTTTATCAGGCACTGCTGAACATGGCGGTGGTGTGCGGATTAGTTCCCGCGACGGGTCTTCCGCTTCCCCTTTTCTCGAACGGGGGATCTTCAGTGCTTGTGACCATGATGATGTTTGGTATCATCCTTGGTGTTTCCAGGGAAGCTGAATTGGATAGGAGCTTACGTTCATGAGCAGCATTGCCTATTGGCAGGATTCGGTTAGAAGAAAAAACAGCGAATCCGCCAACGGACTTGAAAAGATCTTCTTTGTCGTTATCCTCTTTCTGTTTTTGGTTCTATTTGGGGAGCTGTGTTTTCACTTTGTCATTTCTCCCCGCCTGGTGGTGAATGATATCACTATCCATGTCGGACGTTCCTTTCCTCTTTCCAATTCCGAGATACTTTCGATAGCCGGTATCGATTCCGGAGGCTCTTATCTTGCTATCGATCCGCAAATCGTGGCACGAAAACTTGAATCCGTGCCCTTTATCGCTAAGGCGGCCGTGGAGAAAAGGTTTCCCGGTTCCCTTTCGGTTTCCATCACCGAGCGTATTCCCGTCGCCTCCACCATTGCCGAGCTTGACGGACGAAGTGTTCCTCTTTTCGTATCTGCAGACGGAGCCTTATTCCCCTATCCTGGTAAGGAGAGTTCGGGGATGCCGGTACTCTCCGGTATTGAGATTCCGAAGTTATCGGGGCGAATGTTCCTTCCTTCCACACTTGTCTCTTTTCTTTCGGATCTGGAAACGGTAAGAAATACTTCTCCTGAGCTCTACCGGTTGATATCTGAGCTAAAATTCATTAAAAAGGACGGTGATGATTACGAAGTGCTGCTCTTTCCCGCACACAGGAAAGTTAGGGTTCGAATAGGGACTTCCATCGATGAGCAGCTGCTGACCTATATAATGATGGTTCTCGACGTGGTGTCGCAACAGAACATGGTTGATAAACTTGATGAGATCGACTTCCGGACGGGGGAAGTGGTCTACAAGATTAGGGAGGAGTGACTTGCCGGTTGATGATATGATCGTTGGGCTTGATATCGGGACGACCAAGGTGTGTGCCGTTATCGGCGAATTCGATGAAAATAACCGGCTCCAGATCACCGGAGTTGGAACAAGTCCTTCGGAAGGACTTCGCCGGGGAGTCGTTATCAATATCGAATCGACAATGCGGTCGGTGACCTCCGCAATTGAAGCCGCCGAGATGATGAGCGGCCGCGAGGTGCTGCATTTGGTTACCGGCATTGCCGGTGCGCACATCGAGGGCATCAACTCACGGGGCGTTGTTGCGGTCACCGGTAAGGGACGGGAGATCAACCGTGAGGATATCGGGCGTGTTATTGATGCGGCCAAGGCGATCGTCATCCCCATGGACCGCGAGGTGATTCATGTTATTCCGCAGGAGTTTGTCGTAGATGACCAGGGAGGGATCAAGGACCCCCTGGACATGATTGGTATTCGACTGGAGGCGGAGGTCCATATTGTTACCGGTTCGGTGACCAGCGCCCAGAATTTGCTTAAGTGTGTGAACCGTGCCGGTTTTCGGGTGAAGGATATTGTCCTTCAGCCTCTGGCTGCTGCGGGAGCGGTTCTCACCGAAGAAGAAAAAGAGATGGGTGTTCTGCTAATCGATCTTGGGGGGGGGACTACCGATATCCTCGTGTACATCGATGGTGCTCCCTACCACACCAACGTGCTTGCCCTTGGTGGCGGGCAGGTTACCAGCGATCTCTCCTTCATGCTGAAGATTCCCAACGAGGCAGCCGAACGTATTAAACGGGAGTCCGGGGTCTGTTATCTGCCCCTTGTCGACAAGGATGAGGATGTGGTGATTCGCGGTATCGGCGGCTGGCCGTCGGTAACGGTTCAGCGCCGTGAGGTGTGTAAGATCATCCAGCCGAGAATGGCCGAGATTTATAACCTGGTCAAAGAGCAGTTGATGAAAAAGGATTACCTGCGTCATCTCGGCGGCGGGGTGGTTCTCACCGGCGGAGGAGCAATGATCCCCGGTGCGGCGGAGCTTGCTCAGGAGATATTCGGAAGACGCGCAAGGGTCGGCGTTCCGACGAAATTGGGCGGGCTTTCCGATGTCTATCAGACACCGATCTACTCTACTGCGGTAGGCCTTGTTCTTTATGAGGCCGCCCAGATACAGAGCGAGGGGGGAGCTTCCGTCTCTCCGAGGAGAAGCGGAAGCGGTATGATGGCGAAATTGAAAAACTGGATGAAGGAGTTTTTCTAACATAGAGATTGAAAATAGCTAACGGCCGAAGAGGGAATGTGTGGTGTGTTCGCTCTTCGGTAAAAGGCACTTTAGATGCTTCTGGGAGGGGGCTATGCAGATTGAAGTTGTTGAACAGGGATCCTTTGAGATGGATCAGAGCGAACCTACGGTCATCAAGGTGGTCGGGGTGGGCGGAGGCGGAAGTAATGCCGTCAACCGCATGATCGAAAGCGGCCTGAAAAAGGTGGAGTTTATTGCGATAAACACCGATCTTCAGGCCCTCAGCCGTTCGAAGGCAAAGATAAAGTTGCCGATTGGCGAAAAGGCAACTGGCGGGCTCGGTGCCGGAGGCGTTCCCGATAAGGGACGGGAGGCTGCCGAGGAGTCGAAAGAGGAGATCGCCAAGATCCTTCGCGGGGCCGATATGGTCTTCATCACCGCCGGCATGGGCGGTGGGACCGGAACAGGAGCCGCTCCCGTTGTTGCGCAGATCGCCAGGGAGCTCGATGCTCTTACCGTTGCCGTGGTAACCAAGCCCTTTGATTTTGAGCGCAAGCGGAAGATGATGCTTGCCGAAGAGGGGATCGCGCGACTGCGGGAACAGGTAGATACCCTCATAACCATTCCGAACCAGTACCTATTGAAAATCGTGGAGAGAAATACCACCATTCGCGAAGCCTTCATGCTTGCCGATGATGTGCTCCGTCAGGGGGTTCAGGGGATTAGTGAACTTATCACCGAGCCTGGTGAGATTAATATCGATTTTGCCGATGTCAGGACCATCATGAAGGGAAGAGGCGATGCCCTCATGGGAATTGGTGTCGGTACCGGGGACAATCGTGCCGTTGATGCGGCGACCAACGCCATCAACAATCCTCTGCTTGAGGATGCGCGCATCGAAGGGGCCAAGGGTATCCTCGTAAATGTGACCGGAGGGCTCGATCTTTCCTTGACCGAGTATGAAGAGGTTATCAAGATCATCACCGCCAATGCGGACGATGACGCTCTCATTATTCCCGGACAGTCTGTTGACGAATCCTTGGAAGATACCATCACCGTGACGGTTGTCGCCACGGGATTCGACGCCGCGAGCGAGAAGATCATTCCCGAAGTTCCCGAAGAGCAGAATGAAGAGGTGATCCAGTACGAAGATTGGATCAAGCTCCAGCGGGGTATGAGCCAGGGAGTCAGTCCAAGTTATCTTCTCGGGCGGAATTCGGAAGATGGAGATTTGGGGATTCCCACGGTACTGCGGGACCGCAAGGCCGCTGGACAGCAGGGCGAAAAATAGCAGGCAAAGGGTATGACCGGTAAGACGCTTTTGCGGGATTATGATGCTCATCTCGGTGCCGTTCTTTCCTTGGCACCCCTAAGCCGGGAGAGCTATGTTTCCGCTATCTCACGTCTTCTCGGCTGGCTTGAGGAAGAAGGAAAGAACCCTTTCTCGGCCAGTGATGCCGATTTGGTCGACTATCTTACCCTCCGTTTTGAGGAGGGAAGCGATAAACACACCATTGCCAAATTGGTGTCGATCATGCGAAGTTTTTTTGATTTTCTTGTTTCGGAGGAGTACCGGCAGGATAATCCTGCACGGATGGTAGACGCTCCCAAGCTGGGACGCAGTCTCCCTTCGGTATTGAGCATAGAAGAGGTTGAAGCCTTCCTTAATGCCATCCCTCTGGAAACTCCTGAGGGGCTGCGGGATCGTGCGCTTTTCGAACTCATCTATTCGGCCGGCTTGCGGGTTTCCGAGGCTGTAGGCCTCTCAGCTGGATCGCTTTACCTTCGGGATGGGATTATCAGGGTTACAGGAAAGGGTTCGAAGCAACGTGTCATCCCCTTAGGGGATGAGGCCCGAAAATGGATCGGACGCTATCTTACCGATGCCCGGCCCCTTTTAGCAAAGAGTTTTCATCCCACAGATGCTTTATTCCTCAGCAGAAGGGGAACACCCCTCTCCCGTAAAAACGTGTGGAAGCGTTTTAAACAGTTCTCGCTTCTTGCCGGGGTCGATGGAAAGGTACACACCCTGCGTCACAGCTTCGCCACGCATTTGCTTGCCGGGGGAGCCGATCTTCGTTCCGTTCAGGAACTGCTTGGCCATTCCGATATCTCGACCACCCAGATCTACACCCATATCGATGATCCGACCCTCCGTAATACCCACGAACAGTTTCATCCTCGGGGCTCTTGTGCTGCCTCTCATGATGAATCGTCGGAGGGCTATCCCGATGTATAGAAAGAAGGAGGTCTCTATGAATAAAAAACGCTGTTTTCTTCTACTCCTTCTTCTTCCTCTCCTATTTCCTTCCTGTTCCCGGGGAGGAGATAAAATGCTCCAGCTGCTTACCTCTACCGAACGGGAGGGGTATCGGGATGAGGGTGTCGATGCAAAGAAGATTGATGAATTGGAAAAGGCCATCCGTCGCTACGATAGCGATATCGAAAAGCGTGTACAGGATACCGGCCAGCTTGGACTCTATTATCGAATCCTTGCACTGGATTTGATGGAAAAGAAGATGTACGGTCCGGCTCTCGAGCAGTTTACAAGGGCTCTCGACATCTATCCTGCAAATCCTGTCCTGTTCTATTATGCAGGGCTGTGTCGAGGCTATATTGCAAAGGCCGAAGGTGATAAGGCATTGCGGGAAAAAGGGATCGAGGAGGCTTCCTTTTATCTTGAACGAGCGGTGGAGCTTGACGGCAGATATGAAAGCGCTTTGTACGCCTCTGCCGTTCTGGCCCTCTACGATATGGATGATGTGGTAGAGGGGGAACGGCGAACCCTACGGCTTTTGAAGGTATATCCGAACCATGTCGGGGGAAAGTTCCTGCTCGCCCGTATTCGAATCCTTGAGGGCTTTCCACAGGAAGCGGCCCAGCTCTATAAGGAGATCGGTGAGAGCAAACAGGCAAGCGAGGAACAGAAGACAAAGGCCAGGGAAAACCGTTCGGCAATCTTGGAGGGAAGTTATGAATGATATCCGGTTTGACGTCGGTATATCGCTTCTTCCCGGCCTTCGTAGTGCCGAGCGACTTATGCTTTCCGAGATTATTCCCGATCTGCGGGAACTTTTGCGCCTGGGGCGATTCGATCTCCAGGCTTTGATTGGCAGACGCCTTCATTTCGAGAATGAACAGTTGCTGAATATCGAGAAAGACATCGAAGAGGTGATCCAGGGGGTAAAGGCCCTAGGTGCATCCATTATCTCCTACTGGGATTCTCGCTATCCGGTTCTGCTGCGGGAGATTTATGATCCGCCCTATCTCTTATATCTCCGTGGTTCATTACCCGCTCCGGCCGATCCTGCCGTTGCCGTGGTCGGTACCCGGAAAGATGATCCCTCTTCGATAGCCGCTGCCTTCTCTTTTTCCGCAGAGCTGGCGCTCTCTTCCGTTCCCGTTGTTTCGGGGCTTGCCAGGGGAATCGATAGGGCCGCCCATGAAGGGGCCCTCAGCGGTGGGGGCTACACCCTTGCGGTTCTTGGTTCAGGTGTCGATCGCATCTATCCAGAGGCCCATCATCGGCTTGCGGAACGCATTCTCGCCGAGGGCGGGGGGCTTGTCAGTGAGTATCCTCCGGGAACGGCGCCCCTACGTTTCCACTTTCCCGCAAGGAATAGAATCATCTCCGGTATCTGTCGTTCTACCGTGGTGATAGCCGCCCCAACGAAGTCCGGTGCTCTCATTACAGCGGACTATGCCTTGGAACAGGGACGCGACCTTTTCGTTCATCGCTGCGGGGTGGAACGGGAAGCCTTTCGAGGTACCCTGCATCTCGAGCGAGACGGGGCCACTGTGCTTGAGCACGGAAGTGACCTGCTTCGTTATTGGGGTAGGGATGGCTGCCGGACTATTGTCGGAGGCGAGGAAGCAAGAGAACCTTCTTCCTTTGCCCGGTTGGTGAGGCAGGAAATAGAGGGCGACCTCTTTTTCTACAGCGGAACATGGTTTTCCGCCTTTCAGGGGGACCGAAAGAATGCCTGAAACCGAAAAAAGCGAAATTCGATCGTTGGTAGACACGTATCTTCGCTACCTTGTTGCGGTTAGGACCCTTTCTCCCCGTACGGTCGATGCCTACGGTGTTGATCTGGACCGATTCTGCCGCTTCGTCGAAGATGAAGGCTGCGGGCTCGAGCTCTCCCCCTCCCTGGTGAGACGTTTCGTTGCCGAACTCAAAGATGCTTTGAGCCCCGCCTCCTGCGCACGGGCCCTCTCCTCCATCCGGGGCTTCTACCGTTATGCAGTGAAGCAGGGAGCTGCTGTATCGAATCCCTTTGCTTCGGTAAGGGGTAAAGGGCGGGAACGGCGTCTTCCCGAGGTTCTCAGCGAGGTAGAAGCCTCCGAACTTCTGTCGTTTTCGGAAAATGGATTCATAGGAGTACGGGACAAATTGCTTATGGAACTCTTGTACAGTACCGGCGCCCGTGTCTCCGAGGCTGTTGGAATAGATATGCTTGATATAGATACGAAAAAAAGAACGGTAAAACTCTTGGGAAAGGGAGATCGCCAAAGGATTGCCTATCTGGGGCCCCAGGCAATGTCTGCACTTGCTGCCTACCTTCCCTATCGAAGAGAGCGGGTCGCATCGGATAAAAAAGACGCTGTTCAGGCACTTTTTCTCAATGCGCATGGAGAAAGATTGACCAGACGAGGTGCCGGTTTTATCTTAAGAAAACATCAAGAACGACTTGCTTCGGGAAAACGGCTGCATCCCCATCTCTTTCGGCATAGTTTTGCAACCCACCTCCTCGATCGGGGAGCGGATATCAGAACGGTTCAGGAATTGCTAGGTCATGCCGATCTCTCCACCACCGGGATCTATACTCATGTTTCCCTGAAGCGGCTTCAGGATGTTTATCGAAATGCACATCCCCATGGATCTACAGGTTCTGTCGGGAAAAAGGAGCAGAAATCATGAGCGAAGAAAAGAGCCTCACCATGCATGCGACGACGATCCTCGCCGTCAGGCGTGAGGGAAACGTGGCAATGGCCGGTGACGGACAGGTAACATTGGGCCAGACACTAATGAAGGGAAATGCCCGAAAGGTTCGTCGGATATACGACGGAAAGGTTCTTGTCGGCTTTGCAGGAGCCACTGCGGATGCCTTTACCCTTTTTGAGCACTTTGAAGGAAAGTTGAAACAGCATGGCGGAGACATTACGCGTTCTGCGGTGGAGCTTGCAAAGCTCTGGAGGACCGATCGTGCCCTTCGCCGTTTGGAGGCAATGCTGCTTGTGGCCGATCATACCAAAACATTGCTTATCAGCGGAACCGGTGATGTAGTAGAGCCGGAAAACGAGGCTATTGCCATCGGCAGCGGCGGTAATTTCGCCTACGCCGCTGCTCTTGCCTATCTTGATGCCTCTGATCTTTCTCCGAAGGAGATTGCCCTTCGTGCGATGAAGATCGCCTCCGGTATCTGTATCTACACCAACGACCAGTTCATTCTGGAGGAGATAGTATGAAACAGGATTTTGACACGATGACACCCCGCCAGATTGTCACTGAGCTGGATAAGTATATTGTCGGTCAGGAAAAGGCGAAAAAGGCCGTTGCAATTGCCCTGCGAAACAGGGTCAGGCGTCGTATGCTGGCCGAAAATCTAAGGGATGAAATCGCGCCGAAGAATATCATCATGATAGGCCCGACCGGCGTAGGAAAGACCGAAATAGCCCGAAGACTTTCGAGGCTTAGCGGTGCGCCGTTTATCAAGGTTGAAGCGACGAAATATACGGAAGTCGGTTATGTGGGGCGGGATGTCGAATCCATGGTCAGAGACCTCATGGCCGTTTCTCTGAATATGGTTAAGGCCGAGATGTCCGAGGGGGTCAAGGAGGAGGCCGAAAACCGGGCGGAGGAGGCCCTTCTTGACCTTTTGCTTCCGGGCATTGGGGGAGATCCTTCTGTTCCCGAGGTCGGTGGCGGGCAGGGTGCTACCCGAGAAAAATTCAGGACCATGTTGAGGGAAGGAAAACTGGACGATAAACTTGTGGAAGTCCAGGTCAGTGGCGGTTCCTTTCCCACCATAGAAGTCTTTAGCGGTCAGAGCCCCGAGGCAATGGATGTTAACTTCGGAAATCTCGGTTCAATCTTCGGAGGCGGTAAGAAGCGCAAACGGGTGAGAGTCGAACAGGCGAAAAAGATCCTGCTTGACGAAGAGATGGATAAATTGATCGATACCGAGCGGGCCGGAGATATCGCCAGGGAGCGATGCGAGCAGATGGGCATCATCTTTATCGATGAAATTGACAAGGTTGCCGTGAAATCGGACCAGGGTGGTGCCGACGTAAGCAGGGAAGGGGTCCAGCGGGATATCCTCCCCATTGTGGAAGGTTCGACCGTCAACACCAAGTACGGTATGATCGATACCAGTCACATCCTCTTCATTGCTGCCGGTGCCTTTCATACCAGTAAGCCGAGTGATCTGATTCCCGAGCTCCAGGGGCGATTTCCTCTGCGTGTGGAACTCGACGACCTCGATGCCGACGACTTTGTCAGAATTCTGACCGAGCCTGAAAATGCCCTGACCAGGCAATATATCGAACTCTTGAAAACCGAAGGGGTGGATATTGAGTTTACCGATCCCGCGATCAGAAAGCTGAGCGAGATTGCGGCTGAGGTGAATGCCCGGACCGAGAATATCGGAGCACGGCGTCTTCACACCATTATGGAACTGCTGCTGGAGGAGGTCTCCTTTACCGCTCCCGAGCTTAAAGGGCAGAAGATACCGATTACCCCCGAGTATGTGGAGAGCCAACTCGGAGATATTGTGCAGGATCAGGACCTTGCACGGTACATCCTGTAGAAGATGGTAAAGAGGGATGGATATCGGACCGATGATAAGAACGGAGGCAAAGGATGTTTCTGAATAATAGTTTTGGAAAAACCCTCGATGTTTTGCACCGTTCCATGGATGTGGAGATGCTCAGGCGTCAGGTGATGGCGAATAATATTGCCAATGCCGATACGCCGAACTATAAACGGAGTGTCGTTAATTTCGAATCGCAGCTCGCCAGGGCCCTCGATTCTGAAAAGGTAACCAAGCCTCAGGCGGCCCTTACCAATGAGCGTCACATTCCATTTAATCGTGTCCAGAATTATCGTGATGTCCGGCCCAAACGGGTCCTGGATTACCTGAGTGAATCGGACAACAACGGTAATAATGTGGACGTGGAGGAGGAGAGTATGCTTCTTCTTCAGAATCAGTTGCGATACGACATGATGAGCAGGGTTGTTGCAGGGGAATTTTCCCGGGTCAACATCGTTCTGCGTTAGTAAGGAGATAGAGTATGGGCCTTTTTAGCAGCATCAACGTGGCGGCCACCGGCATGAGCGCCCAGCGCTTACGTCTGGATGTGGTGAGCGATAATATTGCCAATGCAAGCACGGCGAGAACCCCCGAAGGGGGGCCCTTCAGACGCAGTCGGGTTATTTTTCGAGCACGTAACAGCCAGCCTTACTGGCGGAGTCCTTTTCTTCCCACCGCCCTTGATAATGGTGTGGGGCGAGGGGTTCGTGTTGCTTCTGTTCAAAAGGATATGGATGCAAAGCCCAAGCTGGTCTACGATCCGACCCATCCCGATGCTATTCAGACGGGTCCGAAAAAGGGTTACGTTGAAATGCCCAACGTCAATATTGTGGAGGAGATGGTGGACATGATGAGTGCCAGCCGCTCCTATGAGGCGAATGTGGCCGTGGTGAACGGAAGCAAGGCAATGTTCATGCGGGCCCTCGAGATTGGGAGGTAATAGATGAGTGCGATTACAGGAGCCGCCGTCGGTGATATCGTCAGGCTGGCAAAAACCAACCCTTCACATCTTTCCGGAATCGTGCACGCCAATGAGGAAAAAGTTGATGCTCCCATGGTCGGGCAGGATTTCGGATCCCTGGTGGAAAAGGCCCTCACCGGGGCCAGTAACCAGGAGCAGGAGGCCAATGCCCTTGCCCAGCAGTTTATTACCGATCCCGATAGTGTGGATGTTCACGATGTCACCATCGCCATGGGAAAGGCGAATATGGCGGTATCGATGACCAAGAGTGTTGTTGACGAAGCCTTGAAAGCGTATCGTGAGATTATAAACCTGAGATAGTAATCGATTTTGTGCTCTCAACGGGGAAGAGAGCGCATAATCGTCAGAGAGGATATGGGAGGGGACATGAACGAATGGTTGAAAAAGAGTATCGACCAGCTGAAAGCCTTATGGGGAAAGTGGTCGATGGTGCAAAAGCTCATTCTCGCAGCGGTGGTAGTGGTGGCCGTGGTGGGGATTGTGCTGATGTTGCATGTCAGTGCGACACCGAGCATGGTGCCTTTGATAACGGCGCCCATTACAGACCAGGATAAACTGGACAAGATTAGTGTTCGTCTTGATGAAGAAGGGGTTGAACATACAATAACCGCCGAGGGATTGATCCTTGTTCCCGATAAGCGAACGGCCCAGCGAATGGTCTCGATTTTGGCCCGGGAAGATTTAATCCCTGCAGATACCTCTCCCTGGGATATCTTTAAGATGGACCGCTGGACCCTTACGGACTTCGAACGGAATGTGAACCTCCGGAGGGCCATCACCGAAAACCTCGAACAGCATATAGAAGCACTTGAGGATGTAGACAATGCGCAGGTAACCCTGGTTTTACCCGAAGACAAGCTTTTTCAGGAAGACCAAAATCCTGTTACCGCTTCGGTCATTATTACCCCCAGACCGGGTTCTGATATCACCCAAAGCCGATCCAAAATTGAAGGAATCGTAAAACTGGTACGCCTGGCAGTAGAAGGTTTAAAAGATGAAAACATCGTTATTAGCGACCAGCGTGGTGTTGTTCTGAACGATTTTGCCGACATGGCCGATTTTGATCGTCTGGAACTTTCGAAGCGGCAGCTTGACCAGAAGCAGCGGCTTGAGGCTACTTACAAGAATCAGATCTTCACAGAGATGAGTCAGATATTCGGTTCCGATCGTGTCAGCATCCTCAAGGTTGATATCGATCTCGACTTCCGAAAGGAAACGGTCTCCACCGAAGAACATTTCCCCGTTACCACCGTAGAGGATAATCCCAATACCCCTTACAACGAGCGCGAATATGTACTCTCCATTCCCCGTTCCAGTGAGATTGTCAAGGAGGAGTTTAAGGGGACCGGATTCAATCCCGAGGGTCCTCCGGGACAGGAAGGGCAAACCCCTCCTGCCTACAAGGACATGAATAATCTCGTGGGAAACTACAACAAGAATTCCGAAATCATTAATCAGGAAGTCAATACGAGGAATATCGTCGAAGAGAAGAGTCCGTGGACCATTCGTCGCATCACTGTCGGTGTGGCCGTCGACGGAGTGTGGCGTTGGAGCTACAATGAAAACGGAACGGTGAAACTGGACACCGACGGTTCCATCGAGCGGGAATACACACCGGTCTCCGACGAAGATCTGAATAAGGCCCAGACCCTTATCGAGCATGCGGTCGGCTTCAACAGGGAACGGGGAGATTCCGTCACCGTTCAGCACATCCAATTCGATCGTTCCAACCAATTTGCCCAGGAAGATGAACATTTTCGGGCCCAGAAACGACTGCAGCAGGCGATCCTCTACTCGATTATCGGCCTCGCTGTCATCATCGTCGCCTTTATCGTGTTCAGGCTGATAAGTAGGGAACTTGAGCGGCGAAGAAGACTTCGGGAAGAAGAGCTTGCCCGTCAGCATCAGATGATGCGGGAAGCGGCCCTGCGGAATGCGGAAGAGGAAGAGATGGAAGTGGCCATGTCGGTGGAAGAGCGGGCTCGCATGGAGATGCAGGAAAACGCCATCAATATGGCGCGGGAGCATCCGGAGGATGTCGCTCAGCTGATACGGACCTGGTTGGCGGAGGAGTAGCGTATGGCAAAACAGAGCGGAGGTCAGGCCGCCGCTGCCGGCGGGAAAAAGATCAAAAAAGAGCTTTCGGGACGACAGAAGGCTGCTATTTTCCTCGTTACCCTCGGTTCGGAGATCTCCGCCGAGATCTTCAAGCATATGCGGGAAGACGAGATCGAAACCCTTACCTTCGAGATCGCGCGGCTTGATAATGTGGATTCTGAGGACCGGGATAGGGTCCTGATGGAGTTCAAGGAGCTTATGATGGCTCAGGACTTCATTACTTCCGGTGGTATAGACTATGCTCGGGAACTTTTGGAAAAAAGCCTCGGCAGCCAAAAGGCGGTGGATATTATCAACCGTCTCACCAGCAGCCTACAGGTGCGTCCCTTCGATTTTATCAGACGCACCGATCCTGCCCACCTGATGAACTTCATCCAGCAGGAGCATCCACAGACCATTGCCTTGATTCTGGCCTATCTGGAACCTGCTAAGGCTTCGGCCATTCTGGGCAGTCTTTCCCACGAACTCCAGTCCGATGTCGCCAAGCGAATAGCCACCATGGATAGAACCAGCCCCGAGACCTTACGTGAGGTGGAACGGGTGCTCGAGAAAAAGCTTTCGACCCTTTCCAGTGAGGATTTTACCGCTGCCGGTGGTGTTGAGAATATCGTCGAGATCATCAACCTCGTGGACCGCACCACCGAGAAGGCGATCATCGAATCCCTTGAGGAAGAGGATCCCGAGTTGGCAGAAGAGATCAAAAAGCGAATGTTTGTCTTCGAGGATATCGTTCTTCTCGACGACCGGGCGATCCAGAAGGTACTCAGGGAAGTGGATACCGCCGAGCTTGCAAAGGCCTTGCGCGGCGTAGAGGCGGAGGTCCAGGACAAGATCTTCCGGAACATGTCCAAGCGAGCATCCGCACTTCTGAAGGAAGAGATGGAATACATGGGACCGATCAGGCTCAAGGATGTGGAAGAGACCCAGCAGAAGATTGTCGCCATCATCAGGAAGCTCGAAGATCAGGGAGAAATTGTTGTGGCCCGCTCCGGCGAAGACGAGATGGTCGTCTGATTTCGCGGGAGATAGGACCGGGAGGATATCGATTTGGCCAAGAATGTGTTTCGTTCCCAGGAGGTTGCAACCTTACAGGATAAGGTTGTGCTGCAAACTCCTTTCCAGCCCATGATCGAGGAAGAGATTCCTGCGGCGGTGGAGGAGTATACCGGACCCACCGCCGATGATCTGCGACGGGAAGCCGAGCTTTTCCGACAAAACTGGGAGCAGGAAAAGCAGCACATGATGGAAAGCGCCGAACAAGAGGCGAAGCAAATCGTTTCCGACGCCGAGGAGAGGGCTTTTGCCGAGGTAAAACAAAAAGGAGACGAGGCGCGCAAAACAATCCAGGATGCGGAAGAGGATGCTCGCCGTATCTTGGAGGATGCCCGCCACCAGGCCGAACAGGCGACTGCCGATGCCGATACTGCGGCCTCCGCGGTTCGGGAGGCCGCACGGAAAGAGGGGTATGAGGAAGGAAGACAGGCTGGATACGATGAGGGGCTTGAGGATGCCCACCGTCTTGCCGAACAGCTTCAGCGGGTTCTCGACAAGGCGATCGAAAAGCGAACCGCCATCATCGAAGAATCGGAGACCCAGATTATCGAGTTGGTTTTGATGATCGCCAGGAAGGTTGTGAAGGTGATCAGCGAAAACCAGAAAAACGTGGTTGTCAACAACGTCATCCAGGCCTTGAGAAAGCTTAAAAGCCGGGGAGAGGTCCTTGTCAGGGTCAACCTCGAGGATGTGGAACTTGCCAGTGACCGCATCAAGGATTTTATCCGTATGGTTGAAAATGTACGGGCCGTTACTGTTGTAGAGGATTCCACTGTGGATCGGGGGGGCTGTGTTATCGAGACCGATTTCGGTGAAATCGATGCCAGAATCTCCAGTCAGCTGAAAGAGATTGAGGATAGAATTCTGGAGCTGGCTCCCATACGCAGTCGTACGAATGAGGAGCTCGAGGTATGACCGCTCTTTTTCAGAAATATACCGATGTTCTGGAACGAATGGATCCGATCAAGGAGATTGGTACCGTCCGTGAGGTCAAGGGGCTGCTTGTGGAGAGCCACGGACCCCAGGTCGTTGTCGGAGAATTATGTCAGATCCTTACCTCGGGAGGGGAGCCGGTATGGGCCGAGGTCGTCGGTTTTCGGGACAGAACCGTTCAGCTGATGCCCTTCGAATCAATGGACGGAATCGAGCCTGGCTCCCAGGTCGTAGCGATGGGTGAAACTCTTTCCGTTCCCGTTTCCGAAAAGATGCTTGGGAGGGTCCTTGATGCCATGGGCCGCCCCATTGACGGAAAGGGGCCGGTCGGCGGGGCTGAAAGCGTCTCCACGGTCAACACCCCTCCAAATGTACTGACTCGTAAGCCAATCAAGCGTCAGATGGTTACCGGGGTCCGGGCGATCGACACCATGACCCCTATCGGCAAAGGACAGCGCATTGGTATCTTTTCGGGAAGCGGAGTGGGAAAATCGACCCTTTTGGGGATGATCGCGCGCAACACCTCGGCCGATATCAATGTCATCGCCCTCATCGGGGAACGAGGACGGGAGGTCCAGGAGTTTATCGAGTACGACCTCGGGCCTGAAGGGCTCGAGCGTTCCATTCTCGTTGTCTCCACCGGTGATACCGCTCCTTTGAGCCGACTTCGCGGAGCCTTTGTGGCTACCACCATCGCCGAGCATTTTCGTGACAAGGGTGCGGATGTCATGCTCTTGTTCGATTCGGTTACCCGCTTTGCCAGAGCCCAGCGTGAGATTGGCCTTGCGGTCGGAGAACCTCCCGCCACCAGGGGCTACACGCCCTCCGTTTTTTCCACCCTTCCGAAGCTGCTTGAGCGCTGCGGGACAGGAGAGCGGGGAACTATTACCGGTTTTTATACCATCCTTGTGGAGGGCGATGATATGGATGAGCCGGTTGCCGACGCCGTTCGTGGTATTCTGGATGGACATATCGTCTTGAGCAGGAAGTTGGCCCAGGCCTATCGTTATCCTGCCATCGATGTGCTTGCCAGTTTAAGCCGTCTCGGAACGAAGATCACCTCTCCTTTGGTCCAGAAGGCCTCAGGAAAGCTTAGATCGCTTCTCGCGGTCTATACCGACGCCGAGGATCTGATCAATGTCGGAGCCTATGCCGAAGGCAGTAATTCCGCCATCGACGAGGCGATAGAAAAGATCGATGCGATTCGTGAATTCCTGGGACAAGGCATTACCGAAGCGGCACCGATCAGAGAAACCATAGCCCGTATGGGAGCGATTGCGGGAATTCCCATTCCTGAAGAGGAGCTGGACGCATATGAAACGGTTTCAATTCGCGCTTGAATCTATCCTGGAGCTTCGTCAATGGGAGGAGCGACAGAAGGAGATCGATCTCGGAAAGATCATTGGAGAATGTGTTACCGTCAGGCGTCAGATCGAAGAGCGTACCATGCAGGAGCGACAAAGTTTTCTCGACCGGCGAGACGGCTTCGATCTTGAGGAGCTTCTGGAGATTGAGCATTTCGGTCGTCGCATGCGATGCGAGCGACAGGAGCTTTCCATCAGACTGGAAGATCTCGAGGCAAAACGGGCCGAGGCTCAAGAGGAATTCCTCGAGGCTTCCCGTAAGCGCAAGGTCCTGGAGAAGCTGAAAGAACGGAAGGCCGAAATTCATAGAAAGCAGGAGCTGGCCGTACAGCAGAGGAGCCTCGACGAGATTGGTTCTTCTTTGTCGGTACGTGTAAGGCAAGGGAGGTAATTTGTGGCATCAGCGGCACAAACCGGAGCACGGATCTTTGTATTGGTTCTTCTCATCATAGTCCTGATCTTCTCCGGACTGCTTTGGTTCGATTATCTCGGCCTGATTCAGGTGAAACCGCTTTTTGCGCCGGTCCTGCACATGGTAGGGGTTGACGTTCCCGAAGAGCCTCCCGAAGCACAGAATCTGGACACCCTTATGCTCGAGAAGGAGCGTCTTTCCAAGCAGCTTGAGGCTCTCGATATTAGGGATGAAGAGCTCGATCGACGGGAGAGTGACCTTGATACCAGGGAAGCTGAGATCGAGCAAAAGCTGGAAGTGCTTCAGGAACGGGAAGATGGTCTGAAAGAACAAGAAAATTCGTTTAACCAAAGGCTGAAACTGTACGAAAATAAAAGAGCAAACCTGCGACAGGCGGCTCAATATTACGTCGGTATGCCGCCTCAGCAGGCCGTCGACCGTCTTTTGGAGATGGACGACCAGGATGTGATTGATATTCTTCGGACGGTTGAGGAGATAGCCCAGGAAAGTGGTGAGGCTTCCACCGTCTCCTACTGGCTGAGCTTGATGCCTGCGGATCGTGCCGCCGTCCTGAGCAGAAAAATGATCGTAAAGCCCTGACCGACGTCGGGTATGGAGGAAACGTGATTCCAATGATGGCGATTTCGGAAAAGAGTACCGGAGTCGATCTTGCTACCTCATCCGGAGTCAAAGAGCTACGCTCTTCTATGGAAGAAGGGGCGAATTTCGGGAGCTATTTCGATCGTATTACTGCCGCAAAGGAAAAGGTGGAGGAAAAAAAGAAATCTGAAGCGGCACCTGTCGAAGCGAAAGTAAGCCAAAAGACGAAAGAACCGAAACGGGAAGAGAAGCCGAAGGAAATGTCCGAAGATAAGGGGACCGAAAAGCTCTCTTCAAAGCATAAAGGCGATGAAGCCGTCGAAGAAAGTAAGAAAAAGCGTTCTGAGAAGTCCGAAAAGAAAGACCCTTCCGGGGACCTCAAGGGGATAGGGCTTCATTTTCTTAAAGCGGATACCGATAAAAAGGCCCATGCCCCGGAAAAGAAGGATCTTTCCGACGCGGTGAAAAAAGCAGCTGACAATTCCTCAAAAGAAGGCAAAATGGCGCAGGAAAAGGCTGAACGTCTCCACCTCGCCCCGGAAAACGAAAAAGGCGCAAAGCTTCGAATCGTCGACCTTAGGGATCGTGGCGGCCAGCATGAGGTCATGGTGTCTGCGGATGCGACCTCGAGGAAAAAGCAGGGTGCTAAGGTGCTTGCAAAAAAGAATGCGGATCACA
Source organism: Sediminispirochaeta smaragdinae DSM 11293 (assembly GCF_000143985.1). GTDB lineage: Bacteria > Spirochaetota > Spirochaetia > DSM-16054 > Sediminispirochaetaceae > Sediminispirochaeta > Sediminispirochaeta smaragdinae. The sequence continues at coordinate 1,683,488 of NC_014364.1, forward strand.
GCACCGGTATAAAGAGATCGGCACTTGTCCCCGAAAAAAAGGTGAAGGAACAGGCGAAAGGCGAAAAATCCTCTTCTGCTTTGGAAAAGCAAAAGAGTGCTTCTTCGACGAAACCGGCAGCGCTTGTAAAAGAGAAAACGGAGGGGATAAAGGATCGTATGAACAGTATGGTCCATACATCCCATGATACGGCGGATGCCGGCAAGGCAGGCGATACCCTATCGGCCAAGGGCGACGGCGGTGAACAGAATCAGGTTATGCATGTCCACCTATCTCCCCAGGGCGACGGGACGGCGAGGGGAGAAGCTCAAAGTGTCGAGCGTTCGGCTCAACTCCTTTCTTCGCGGTTACAGCAGGACCTTTCCGGAAAGATTGTAAAGCAGGCTTCTATCGTCGTGAAAAACGATAATGCCGGTGAGATTCGTCTCATTCTCCATCCTGAAAATCTCGGAAGGGTGAGGATTCGGCTTCAATTGGAAGATAACCATATAGCCGGGAGAATTTTTGTCGACAATACAAGTGTACGGGACGCCTTTGAAGCAAGCCTTCGGCAGTTGGAACGAAACTTTGAAGCAAACGGTTTTGAATCGGCAAAGCTGAATGTTTTTGTCGGTGGCGACCAGGCTAGGGGCGATGCCTCTTCCGAACAAGCCCAAACGTCGGCTTTTCACGGAAACCGTTTTTCTGCGGTAGAGGCGATGGATGCGAACATAGCGTCGGCGGATCAATATAATGTCGGCGAAGAGAATTTGATAAACCTGGTCGTGTGACCGGGAGGAGGAAGGTTGATGGATTTTAGCACGGTCATGTCGGGACAGGACCAGCTGAAGGTGCAGATGCAGGTTGATTCCCTGAATAAAACCCTTGCGGAAGGGAAGGGGCTCAATCAGTCTCTGGGCAAAGATGATTTTCTCAAACTTTTGCTTACACAGCTTCAGTATCAGGACCCGACCAAGCCGATGGAAGACAAGGAGTTTATTGCTCAGATGGCTCAGTTTTCCTCCCTTGAGCAGATGAATAACCTTTCCCAGCAGTTCGTTTCCGTCAAAAATACCTTGGGACGAAATGCCGCCTATGACCTGATTGGCAGGCAGGTTGATATCCTTCAGGGTGATCAGAAAATTCACGGGACCGTGGAGGCTGTTTCGGGTAAAGACTATCCCCAACTGCTGGTGAACGGGACCTATTATGACTACGACTCGGTTGAAACAGTGAGCAACAAGGAGGCTTCCAGATGATGCGATCACTTTATGCCGGTGTTTCCGGCCTGCAGAACCATCAGACCAGGATGGACGTCATCGGAAATAATATATCGAATGTAAATACCGTTGGTTTTAAAAAGGGACGGGTCAACTTTCAGGATCTTTTGAGTCAGACCATGTCCGGGGCAGCCAGACCTACCGACGAGGTAGGCGGTGTCAACCCGAAGCAGGTTGGTCTGGGTATGAATGTGGCTTCCATCGATACGGTCCACACCCAGGGTTCTCTTCAGACCACCGGTATCATGACCGATATCGCCATTCAGGGTGACGGCTTTTTTATTGAACGTTCCGGCGATAAAGAGTTCTACACCAGGGCCGGAGCCTTCGGTCTTGATGAAAACGGTACGCTGGTCAATCCCTCAAACGGACTGAGGGTTCAGGGCTGGATGGCACAGGATGTCGATGGACGGACCTTCATAAATACCGCTACCGATGTAGAAGACCTTGTTATTCCTGTAGGGAGCAAGGACCCCGCACGCGCCACCGGTGAGGTCGATCTCGCTTGTAACTTGGATAAGCGTACTCCCCTGATTCCTGCTGGTGCCGGAGATGCGGATGTTGCCGAAGGTACTTGGAGCATCGACAAGACCATCTACGACAGTTTCGGAGAAGAGCATGTTCTTCGTATTAATTTTACCCGTGTAGCGGGTACGGAAAACCAGTGGCAGGGCTCTGTTACCGTTGACCCCGATGCCGAAGCACCAACCAACACCCTGGTGGACATTGGCGAAGCCAACAACGATACCAACACCTTTGTGGTGGAGTTTGATAATCTCGGAACCCTCCAGGCCGCCGTCGACGGTCAGGGCGACAGAATCGATAACGGAACCCTCCAGGTGAATGTTGCCTTCGATGTTGCCGGAGCAACGCCCGAGGCCGGGGCTCCGGTTCGTCAGGACATGGTTCTCAATCTTGGAGATGTAGGAAGCGTCGTTGACACCATCACTCAGTTCGCCGAAAAAAGTTCGACCAAGGCCTTTAAACAGGATGGTTACGGCATGGGCTATCTTGAAAGTTTCAAGATCGATCAGAGTGGTGTCATTACCGGGGTTTACTCCAACGGTGCGAACAGGACCTTGGGACAGGTAGCCCTCGCAAGTTTTACCAATCCCGGGGGACTGGAAAAGGCTGGCGAGAGCACCTTCGTTGTGTCGAATAACTCGGGAGAGGCGCGTATTGGAGAATCAGGCGTGGCAGGAAAAGGTAAGCTGATTGCGGGAGCCCTTGAGATGAGCAACGTCGACCTTGCTGAACAGTTTACCGATATGATCGTGACTCAGCGTGGTTTTCAGGCAAACAGCAGAACCATCACCACCAGCGATCAGATGCTTCAGGAGCTTCTGACGCTCAAACGTTAATAGGGATACTTATGAATAGGAGCCGATCTGCATGATCAAGGTGACCCAGCTGAACGGAAAAGAGTTTTTTGTTAACCCTCATCAGATAGAGTCGATGGAAGCGGTACCCGACACGGTGCTGACCATGCTTTCGGGAAAACGTCTGATCCTTCGTGAAACTGCAGATGTCGTCATTGATCGAATCGTCGAATACCGGCGACTCATCGGCTCCTTTGGCAACGAGGAGTAGGGAATGGATATAGCTACAATAGGCGGATTGATCCTCGGCGTGGCAATGGTCGCCATGGGAATCATCATCGGCGGCGTTGGTGTGGGCATCTACATTGATATTCCTTCTATTTTGATCGTCCTTGGCGGTTCCTTTGCCGGTTTGATGGTTTCTAACCCCCTCCCCAGGATCCTCGGAGTCATGAAGTATGTCCGTCATGCCATTCAAGTCCCCAACTACGAGGTCGAGAAGACAATCACCACCCTGGTAAACTTTTCGGAGCGGGCACGCCGTGAGGGGTTGCTTGCCTTGGAAGATGATATCGAAGAGGTGGAGGATGAGTTTCTCAAAAACGGTATACAGTTGGTGGTCGACGGAACAGACCCCGAGCTGATAAAGTCAATCCTCTACAACGATGTGGGGCAGCTGGAGGAGCGCCACGCAGTCGGTATCAAGATATTTGATGACTGGGGTGCCCTGACTCCCGCCTTCGGAATGATCGGAACCCTGATCGGGCTTATCGCCATGCTTGCCAACCTCGACGATCCTGACGCTATCGGTTCCGGTATGGCGACTGCCCTTATCACCACCCTGTATGGTTCGTTTCTGGCCAACCTCCTGTTCATTCCCTTTAAGAATAAGCTCGAAGACAGAGACAGGGCGGAACGACTGAGCAGGGACATCATGATCGAGGGGATTCTCTCCATACAAGCAGGAGATAACCCCAATATTCTCAAGTACAAATTGATCTCCTTCCTCGAGCCGGCAAAGAGAAAAGAGATGCTTGACGTGATGATGCAGGAGTAACGGGGTATACTATGGCAGATGGCCCGAAAAAAAAGAAGAAGAAATGTCCCACAGGTTCTCCGGCATGGATGAACACCTATGGGGACATGGTGACGCTTCTTCTTACGTTTTTCGTCATGCTTTACACTACCTCGACTCCGGACGATTCAAAGATGAATTTGATCCTGGCAGCCTTCAGCGGCCTGGGAATGTATACCGGCGGTCAGACCCTCCAGGAGGGAAAGCTGGCCGAACTCGGAAACATGATCATGTCTCTTCCCTCGACCAATCGTGGGCGTGCTCTGGACGAGGCGAGGCGCAAGGCGATAAGTCAGTTTGAGCCGGAGATCAAAAGCCAGAAGGTCCGGGTACAACAGGATGAGCGGGGATTGATCATAACCCTTGCCTCCGACGCTTTTTTTAAACCGGCCAGTGCCGAGGTTCAGATCGAGGAGAGCCGCGAGACCCTTCAGAAGCTTTCGGCTCTGCTGCGATCCATGCCCGGCAGGAAGTTCAGAATAGAGGGGCATACCGATTCGACCCCTACCGACCCCACCGGTCCATGGCCGACCAATTGGGAGCTTTCGACGGATCGGGCAACCAATGTTCTGCACTATTTAGTCGATTTCGGTGTAACCGAGAATCAGTTTCAGGTGGCGGGGTTCGCAGATACGGTCCCCCTCGCTTCAGAGTCTACCGAGGAAGGAAAGGCCTATAATCGGAGGGTAGATATCATTATACTCTCCGATGGACACCTTTGATCCTTCCGAGGATATAAGTTGGTGAAAGCGGGGTTTGCAATAATCCCGCTTCTCTGGTAAAATTTTCCTGATATGAGCTTCAGGAGCGTGTGATGGGCGATGAAGAAGTATTTGTCGATGAAGAAATAGGCGGCGGCGATGCCGGAGGCGGTGGAAAGCCGGGCTTTGTTCCCGCAGCTATTCTCAAGATTCTCAAATGGGTGGCCCTCGGGCTTGCAGCCATCATCTTTATCGTAACCGTTGTGTTCATTACCGTCAGCGTCATGACCAAGGGGCCGAAGGCCGAGGCCTATCCATCCCCCTCCGAGGCGTACCAGCAGGTTCAGCCGATTTTACAGTGGTACGACGTTGGTGAAATTCGTACCCGAACAAGCGATGAAAATCCTGCGACGGTTATTGTCTCCATCAAGCTTGGCTATGACATGGACAATAAAAACGCTCAGAACGAGATCAACCAGCGCCGCGAGCAGATTGTGGATCAGACACGTTACTTTTTTTCCAGGAAGCTGGAAGCGGAGTTGAACGCCAACTACGAGCCGCAGCTGAAGAACGAATTGAAAGAGATGATCAACAAGATGATGGATAAACCCTATGTGAAGGATGTGGTGTTCCTCTCCTTCAATGTCATGGAGTTTTAGGAAGGGCGAATGAACGAGGTTCTCTCCCAGGACGAAATTGATCAGCTGCTCACCGCTATCTCAAGCGGAGAGATTGAGACCGAATCGGTTACTCAGGTTCAGGATCAGCGTAAGATCAAGATCTACGATTTCAAACGTCCTGATAAATTTTCCAAGGAGCAGATCCGTACGGTCTCCATCATGCACGAGACCTTTGCCCGTTTGACTACTACTGCGCTTTCGGCCCAGCTTCGAAGTATGGTCCATGTCCACGTTGCTTCGGTAGATCAGCTTACCTACGAGGAGTTTATTCGTTCCATCCCAAACCCGACTACCCTCGGGATTATCAATATGGACCCGTTGAAGGGGTCGGCGGTGCTGGAGATCGATCCTGCAATCACCTTTTCGGTGATCGACCGTCTCATGGGCGGCCAGGGTGAAGGAAGCAAGGTGAATCGTGATCTTACCGATATCGAGCAGACGGTAATGGAGGGGATCATTGTTCGGATACTGGGAAACCTGCGGGAAGCGTGGAGTCAGGTGATCGACCTCCGTCCCCGTCTGGGACAAATCGAAACGAATCCGCAGTTTGCCCAGATCGTGCCGCCTACGGAGATGGTTGTCCTGGTTACCCTTGAGACGAAGGTGGGTGAGGTGGAAGGTATGATGAACTTCTGTATTCCCTACCTGACCATTGAGCCGATCATTTCGAAACTGTCGGCCCAGTATATGTACTCTTCGGTTCGCAGTGGCGCCACCACCGAGAACCTCAATATATTAAAAGATCGCCTTTCGACCGTGGCCATTCCGGTGGTCGCCGAGATCGGCGAGATGAATCTTACCGTACGGGATGTCTTGAGCCTTCGGGCGGGAGATGTCATCCGGCTGCCGGATGTACGGGTAGGGGATCCGATGACCATCAAAATCGGAAACCGAAAGAAGTTCGAGTGCCGCCCCGGTCTTGTCGGGAACAAGGTTGCGGTACAGATAGTGCACAGACTCGAGGAACTCGGTAAGGAAGAGTTCGAAGAGCTTGTAGCCGAGGAAGGGGAATAGCATGAGCGACGGCTCTCTCTCACAAGACGAAATTGATGCTCTGCTTCAGGGCGGAGGAATGGACTTCGGTGCTGCGGACAGCGGGGCCGATCAGGGGCTTTCGCCTCAGGAGAGGAACCGCTTTGCGGAATTGCTTGGCGGAATCGTAGGCCCCCAGGCCTCTAATCTCTCGGGAATGATCGATGAGAATGTCGATCTTAAGGCCCCGACGGTAGAGGTACTCTCTCCCGGCGAGGCGGGCTCCGGTCTTCCTGATCGGCTTGTCGAGATCAAAATCGATTATAGCGACGGTATTTCCGGGGAGCATTCCTATCTCATTCCGGAGGATATTGCCGTTCAGATAGCCGGGAAGATGATGGGTCAGGAGGGGGTCGAACTCAATGAGGCGGCCCTGTCGGCTATTGAGGAGGCTGGTAACACCCTTGCCGGTTCCGCGGCTACGGTGATCGGGGATTCCATCGGTAAAACCGTGATGAATGCTCCCGGTGATACCAAGCTGATTGATTCGTCCGATATTCGCGTTCCTGCAGGTTCTTCGCTGGTTCGTGCCAGCTATCCTCTGGTTATCGACGATACACCGCCCAGTTATCTCTACGAGATTTTTTCCATTGGTGCCGTACAGGAAATCCTCGGTGCATCGGCCGGGCCTGCTCAGTCGGCAAATGCCGGCATGAATATGAACCAGCAGCCGCAGGTTCAGGGCGGAGCCCCTGGAGCCATGGGTGGTACAAACATGGGGAATATGGGTATGAATAATATGGGCATGGGCGCCATGCCCGGTTACGGAGGCGGTCAGGGAATGTACAACCAGGCCAATGTGCAGCCTGTGCAGTTTCCTCCGCTGAATCCCCAGATGGTAAGTGGCGAACAGGGTAATATCGGTTTGCTGATGGATGTTTACATGGAGATGACCGTTGAGTTGGGAAGGACAAAACGGCTCATCAAAGACATCCTGGGGATGGGAGAGGGAACCATCATCGAACTTGATAAGCTTGCCGGTGAACCGGTAGATATATTGGTAAATCATAAGTTAATCGCCAAGGGAGAGGTCGTCGTTATCGACGAAAACTTCGGCGTTCGTGTTACGGAGATCGTTTCGCCCATGGATAGGGTGGAGGGGTTTTCGTGATGCGTTAGATTCATCGATAAGCCGCATCGAACGGGGAACGATGCGGCAAACGGGAGGGGAATAGATGAATTGGACACTCAAAGGGGTGGTCCTGGCTCTTATCTTTTGTACAGCCATGATAGCGCCCTTTACTCTTTTTTCTCAGGAATCGGAAGATACCCAGCCGCTAAGTGTACAGGAAAATGGGCCAGTCGACGAACAGGATTTGGTTGTCAACGATGCCCAGCAGCCGTCCGTTCAGCTTGAAAGTGAGCTGACGACCTTCTCAGGCTGGGATTTCCTTCGGATGGTGCTGGTCCTTGTCGCCGTCATAGCCGTTATCTATGCTCTTTTTCTCTTTCTCAAGCGAATCGGTCATCCGAAGAGCGGGGGCGGAGATTTGATTACCCTCTTTGCAAGCCAGCCACTTTCCGGCAGCCGTGCACTTTACCTTGTCGGTGTCGGAAACGAGGTCTTTCTCATCGGTTCCGCCGATGGCGGTGTGAGCCTCGTTTCCAAGGTGGAAGATAAAGAGACCCTCGATCGCATAGCCCTTGTCGAATCCACTCAGAAAGTAGGTGGGAAGAGCTTTACCGGTACCTTTCGTTCGATTTTCGGTGATGCAGCCCGGGGAAGCGGTGGTGATTCCGGGGTCCATTTTCTTCAAAAACAGCGGGACCGGTTGAAGAAGCTATGAAAAAGCGCATAACGGTTATTCTTCTATTTTTACTTTTCGTTGTGGGCGGTAGCTCCTTTGCACAAGAGCGACCTACCGAACGGAGCGACAACGGTATTACCGTTCCCTTTATCGATCTCACGGTTCGTGAACCACAGAGTAATCAGGAGGTTGCCCTCTCGATACAGCTTCTGCTTTTTCTTGCGGTTATTACCCTTTCCCCTTCGATCATCATTCTTACCACCTGCTTTCTTCGCATTGCCATTGTCTTCGATTTTATAAAGCGAAGCCTCTCTCTTCAGCAGGTGCCTCCCAATCAGGTAATGATGGGGGTGGCGATTTTCCTGACGATTTTCATCATGTGGCCGACGGGAGAACAGATATATCAAAACTCCTTCCGTCCTTTTGCCGATGGCGAGATCGGCATCCAGGAGATGTACGATGAGGCTGCTGCGCCTTTGCGACTCTTTATGTATCGCCAGATGGACGGCGATCATGAGAATATTCAGCTTTTTATGCGTATGAGGGGATTAGGAAAACCGGAAAATTTTTCCCAGGTTCCCACCTACGTTCTTATTCCCAGCTTTGTGCTTCATGAACTAACCGTAGCCTTTAAGATCGGCATATTGCTGTTTGTTCCGTTTATCATCATCGATATGGTGGTTGCCTCTACCCTTATGTCCATGGGCATGATTATGTTGCCGCCGGTCATGATTTCTTTACCGTTTAAGTTGATCCTTTTCGTCCTTGTCGACGGATGGGATCTTATTACACAGCAATTGATTCTCAGTTTTAAATAGGGAGGTAAAAGGTGACGTTGGGTTTTGCAATAGAGCTTATTCGAAGTGCTGTTTTCCAGATTTTGGTACTCTCCGGTCCCGTGCTTCTGATCGGGGTCGGGGTTGGTCTCATCATTTCCATTTTTCAGGCGACGACCTCGATTCAGGAACAAACCCTCACCTTTGTGCCGAAGATTGCCGCTATTCTGCTGGCGCTCGCTATTTTCGGTCCCTGGATGCTTCAGACGCTCAAAACCTTTACCATAGATTTGTTCATGGTGATCCCCAGGATAGGAGGATAGTGTAAGCCTTGAATATCGATGCCTTGACCGGTGGTGCACAGCTTCTTCTCCTCCTTTTCGCGCGCATTTTTGCTATGCTGGCGGTCGCTCCCGTCATGTCCAGTAGTGCCGTTCCCGGAATCGTTCGCGCGGTTTTGGCCCTTCTTTCTTCAATTATCATCTATCCGTGGGTGGCTGAATCCGGTTACCCCATTCCCGAGGCCGCTCTCCAATACGCCATGCTCCTTTTGGGCGAGGTTCTCATCGGTGTGGTGATCGGATTTATGATGACGGTGGTTTTTACCGTTTTTCTGGTTGCCGGTCAGTTTTTCTCATTTCAGATGGGCTTCGGGGCGAGCGAGGTTTACGACCCCCTCGCCCAGGTGGAAATCCCGTTGATGGGGCAATTCCTCAATCTGGTTGCCATGCTCGTCTTTCTTATCAACGACGGCCTGCGAAAGCTCTTTCTCTACGGTGTACTCGGCTCATTTCAATCCCTTCGCGCCTGGGACCTCTTGGAACGCCGCCAGCAATTCGCCACCCTTGCTGTCCGGTCAATGGTTGATCTTTTCCGTCAGGCGATGATCATCAGTTTCCCTATTCTCGGAACGATGTTGCTTGTTTCTGTGGCCCTCGGTCTTCTTGCAAAGGCTGCCCCGCAAATGAATCTGCTTATGCTCGGTTTTCCTCTGAAAATCGCCATTGCCTTTTTTATGATGTTCGTTACCATGCCTTTTCTCATGGAGGCCTTCGGGAAGATGATCGATGCTGGTTTTGTCGAGATGGCCGGTTTTCTGACGGGCGTTGTGCCACAAGCAGGGGGGCTATGATGGAAACATTGTTGCGTCCTTTTGGTAGCCCATTCGCCGAATCCCGTTGGAATATCGATCTTCAGTGGTTCGCGGCCGAGGATGAGGGACGTACCGAGGATCCTACAGAGCAAAAAATCAGAAAGGCACGGGAAGAAGGTAAAGTTGCCAAGAGTTCAGAGTTTACCTCCTCCCTGGTTCTTCTCTTTCCCATTGTTGCCCTTGGTATTTTGGCGCCTCGCATGTTCGGTACCATGGAGGAGATGCTCCGTTATTATCTTTCGCTCCTTTCCGAAGCTGACCTGACAGGTGAGCAGATTGTGGCTTTTTTCCGGTACTTTATCAGGCTTGTGGCTCCCGTTGCCAGCGTTGCCGTTGCCGCCGCTCTTTTCGGTAATATCATCCAGGTCGGCTTTCTCTTTACATCAAAGCCGATTACTCCCGATTTTTCAAAGATCGTGCCCCGTTTTGGAAAATTCATTCAAAGGAGTTTCCTCTCCGGTGAGGCACTTTTCAATTTGATGAAATCTATTTTGAAGGTCTTGATTATCGGGATCATCGCCTATATCAACATAAAAAATAACCTCGATATTTTTGCCTTTTTCGTGAATGCTCCCTTTGAGGTCGCCTTTAGTACCATTGGAAGTGTCGCCTTCAGGATTCTTGTGGAATCGAGTATCGCTCTCTTGGCCCTCTCTTTGCCCGACTATCTTTTTCAACGGCGTCAGCACCGGGAATCCCTGAAAATGACCAAACAGGAAATAAAAGAAGAGCGGAAAACCATGGAAGGAGACCCTTTGATAAAAAGCCGGCTAAGGGAGCGGATGCGCGATGTTTTAAATCGGAATATGATCAGGAAGGTGCCCGAAGCGGATGTCATCATTACAAACCCGACCCACTTCGCCGTTGGCATGGAATGGGAGCGGGAGCGAATGGTTGCTCCCATGGTGATTGCCAAGGGACAGGATAATATGGCCCAAAGGATCAAGGCCATTGCGCGGGAGCATGATGTTCCCATTGTAGAGAACAAACCCCTTGCCAGGGCCCTGTACGCGGAAGTCGAGGTCGGAGAGGTTATCCCTGAACGCTACTACGAGGTGATGGCCACCATTCTTGCTGAGGTGTATCGTGTAAACGGAGGATCAAAGGTATCATGATGATAATGGTAGATGGAGGCCTGTATGGCTGACGTACATACTCTTATTGGGAGGACCCTTCGCAATGAGCGAAGCGATATGCTTGTCGCTATCGGTGTCATTGTTATCGTTGGGATGCTCATTATTCCCCTGCCAACGGTTCTGCTGGACCTTCTCATGAGCTTTAATCTGATGTTGAGCCTTCTGATTATTCTTATTGTCCTGTATGCAAAGCGTGCTCTTGATTTTTCGGTTTTTCCGACCCTCCTGTTGGTAACCACTGTCTTCGGACTGGCTCTTAACGTCAGCTCAACACGATTGATCCTGAGTCAGGGTATCGACTTCGACGGTAAGGTGGTAAAGGCCTTTGCCACTTTCGTCACGGGGACAAGTGGAAGTGAAGGACTGGTCATCGGATTTATCATCTTTATCATTCTCATCGCCGTTCAGTTTATCGTCATCACCAAGGGATCCACGAGGGTTGCAGAGGTAGCGGCTCGTTTTACCCTGGATGCTCTTCCCGGAAAGCAGATGGCGATCGAAGCGGCCTATAATTCCGGTTCACTGACAGAGGAAGAGGCCACCCGTCAGAAGAACGATCTCCAGCGGGAGGTCGATTTTTACGGCGCCATGGACGGTGCCAGCAAATTTGTTTCTGGTAACGTCAAGGTTAGTATCCTCATCACTGCCATCAATGTCATCGGTGGACTTATCGTTGGGACAACGATCCACGGGGAGCCTTTGGCTCAGGCCGCGAATACCTATGTTTCCCTTACCATCGGTGATGGTCTTGTCAGCCAGTTCCCGGCCCTCCTTATCTCCACGGCCACCGGTCTGATCGTTACAAGGGCCATAAGCGACGGGACCTTCGGAAGCGATATCTCAAAACAGTTTACTCAGCAAAGCAGGATCTACTGGATTGCCGCGGTTTGTCTGGCCCTCCTTGGCTTGCTGCCCGGTTTCCCATGGTATATTCTGCTCCCGTTGAGTTTCCTTTCCGGCTTGCTTGCCTACCGTCTCGGCCGTAAGGAGATAAAACAGTTTGAGGCCGAAAAAAGTGCCGAGGCGCAGACTCCCGAGCGTTCTGCTCCCGCAGAGATGAGCCCCGTGGTACCCCTCGATCCGTTGAGCCTTGAACTCGGTTACGGCTTGATTCCTTTAGTCGATAAGGATCAGGGTGCCGAACTTCTGGACCGGATCACCCGAATTAGGCGGGAGGCGGCACTCGAATTGGGACTTGTAGTTCCGAGGATCCGAATCATCGACAATATGCGCCTGGAACCCAACGAGTATTGCGTCAAAATAAAGGGTGTGGAAGTGGGGCGGGGTAGTATCCGTGTGGGACACTTCCTTGCCATCAATCCCGGAACCGCAGCAGAAGAAATTCCGGGTGAGGCGACAAAAGATCCTACCTTTGGGCTCCCCGCGCTCTGGATTAGCGAACAGGATCGGGATGATGCTGAACGGGCAGGCTACACAGTAGTGGATGGTCCCTCGATTGTCGCCACCCACCTGACCGAGGTGATTAAAAAGCATGCCTTCGAAATGCTCGGGCGGCAGGAGGTCAAATCGATCCTGGATACCCTTCGGGAAGATTTTCCCGCGGTTGTCGATGAGGTTTCCAAGGCCCTTAGTCTTGGGGAGATTCAGAAAGTGTTGCAGGGATTATTGATCGAACAGGTTTCTATTCGTAATATGGTACCCATACTTGAGACCTTGGCCGATTTTGGTCCCGTTTCAAAAGAAACATCTTTTCTTGTGGAAAAGACCAGACAAACCTTGGGTCGCCAGATTTGTCTCCAATATGCAGGGGAAGAGCGAGTTCTCAGGGTTCTGACCATCGCACCTGCTCTCGAGCAGATGATTGTCGATGCCCGAGTCGATACGGCATCGGGTCCTGTTGCGGCCTTGGAGCCGGGAATATATCGGCAATGGATACGGGCCGTCACCAATGGCATTCACACGGTCCAGCAGCAGGGGGTTTTTCCTGTTGTTCTTTGTTCAGAGGCTGCAAGGTTACTGGTAAAGAAAAGTATTCAGCGGGAGCTGCCCGAGATAGCGGTGCTTTCCGTTCCTGAAATAGCCGCCGACATCGATACCGAAGGGGTCGGTGAAATCAACCTGGATGAAGAATGAGAGCCCAAAGGAGCGAAAACGATGCAGTACTTTACTGAACAAGCCTATACCCACCAGGAAGTGCTTCGAAAGATTCGGGAAAAGTACGGAGAGAGGGCTAAAATTTTGACCCAACGCTCCATACGCATGGGGGGATTCCTCGGTATGTTCAGCAGGGAGGGGGTGGAGATGAGCGGCTACATTGCCCAGGATCCCGTCCCACGCCCGAAAAAGAGCGATCCTGCGGATGAGAAGAAGAAGATCCTCGAAAGTGTCAAGGGAGAGAAAACCCTTCAGCAGCTACTCGATGAGGTTCGGGGACTGCGTGAAAAGATTGAGGAGGGACCCTATCCCGTCAAAGCTGAAAAGCATCAGTCGATCGAGAAAATCGAACGGCTGCTTTCAGAAAATGAATTTACCTACACCTATATCACGGCCATGGTAGAACGACTTCGAAAGGAGCTTTCCGTTGACCAGCTGGAGGATTTTCAGCTCGTGCAGGACAAGGTTCTTGGATGGATCATGGAGACGATTTTACTCACTCCTCGTACGGGCCAGGATGGGCCACAGGTTATGATCCTCATCGGCCCAACCGGCGTCGGAAAGACCACCACCATTGCAAAGATGGCGGCAATCCACAGCCTCGGGACGAAGGGGGAGAAGCAGAAATCGGTCAGGCTTATTACCATCGACAATTATCGAATCGGTGCCAGGCAGCAGATAGAGACCTACGGGGATATCATGGGGGTTCCTGTTTCCTGTGTCGAAACCTATCAGGAGCTGCAGAAACAGGTTCTGATCTACAAAGATACCGACCTCGTGCTGGTGGATACCATCGGTAAGAGCCCGAAGGATTATGTCAACCTTGCGAAAATGCGGGAGATGCTTTCCGCCTGCGGAACTCGTGCTGAGGTTCATCTTGCCTTGAGCGCCACCACCAAGGCAAGCGACGTAAAAGATATTCTCGCTCAGTTCGAGCCCTTCGGATATTCGTCTGTAGTGCTTACAAAACTTGACGAAACAATGCGCATAGGAAATATCATAAGTTCGCTCTACGAGAAGCGGAAAACACTTTCCTATATTACCAATGGACAATCGGTTCCGGAGGATATTTTGCAGGCCGATCGAATGGTCCTGCTGAAGACCCTCGAGGGATTTGATCTGCGGGAGACCTTCATCAGAAAGGAAGAAGAGGAAGGAATTACCGAAGTCGAGCAGCGTTATCTTAGCGGAAAGGAATGGAGATAAGCATGGCGGATCAGGCGCAGCAGTTGCGGGAAATGATGAAGGGGCGGGAAGAGGCTCCTGTTCAAGAGAAGAAAAACACGCGGATTATTGCCGTAACCAGCGGAAAAGGCGGGGTGGGAAAGACCAATATGTCGGTCAATATTGCCATTGCCTATGCTCAGCTGGGAAAAAAGGTTATTGTGATGGATGCCGACCTGGGCTTGGCGAATGTCAACGTTGCCTTGGGCATTATCCCAAAATACAACCTCTATCACGTGATTCGGAAGCAAAAACGACTCGAGGATATTATCCTTGATACGGATTACGGAATCAGCTTTGTTGCCGGTGCATCGGGCTTTTCCAAGATTGCAAACCTTACGGCGGAGGAGCGGGAAAGCTTTGTTGTGGAACTTGCTTCCTTATCATCGGCAGATGTCATTATCATCGATACGAGTGCGGGTGTCTCGGCAAACGTGCTTTCGTTTGTGGCTGCAGCCGATGATGCAATCATCGTTACGACTCCCGAACCTACCGCAATTACCGATGCCTATGGCATCATCAAAATTATCGCTACGGAGATCGACAGTCTAAATCTGGGGCTTAAGCTGATAGTGAATCGGGTAAAGAGCGTTACCGAAGGGAAAAAGGTTGCCGAACGGGTCATCAACATTGCCGGACAGTTTCTTAATCTTAAGGTCGATTATCTCGGTTACGTCTACGACGACCTTTCGGTGCCTCAATCGGTACTGAAACAACGCCCGTTTCTGGTGAACGAACCGAACGGAAAGGCCGCCATCTGTGTGAAACATATTGTTTCCCGGCTGGAAAAGGTAGAATACAAGGAAGGCGGCGGAGTCGGCCGTTTCATCCGCCGTCTGATCGGAAGGATGTAGCTTGACGCTTGCGGCTGCTTGTCCTAAGCTGAGATGAGGAGGGGAATTATTGTCATGGACGGACTGAAATTTGCCTACATACCTGGGGCCGCCGCCTTTGCTCTTTCCCTTCTTACCGGTATCTTGTTCGGGGTCGGTTTCTTGGCTCTTTTGTTACGGGCGATAGGCTTCGGTCTGCTATTTGCAGCCGCCGGTTTCGGGGTTCGTTCTCTATTCGTCCGTTTTCTGCCCGAGTTGTTTGAAGCCGACCAGGGTGATGAAGAGGATGGGACGATTGCGGATGCAGCTCCTGCGGCCGATACGGAAAGTGACCGACAAGAGCGTATGGTCGATATTGTTGTCGAAGATGACGACGATTCGACCTCTTCCATCTACAGGAGTGAACAAGAAGAGGAGCAGGACTCGTTTGTCGATACGAATGGTGGCGACGAAGGGGACGATGATATGGGAACGCTCGAGGCTGTCTCGGATGATGAAGATGAAGGGAATTTGCCCGACTTAGACTCCTTTAGTGATTCATTTCAGTCGGTTGCGGCAAGTCAGGAAGAGGTTGAGAACCAAGGGGGCACATCACCTGGTTCCGAAGTCGATTTTCTTGGTACCAGTCATGATCCTGCAACGGTGGCAAAGGCGGTAAGGACATTTATGAAAAAAGATCAGGAAGGGTAATATATGGGGGATCAGTTATTGGAAGAGAAGACGGAAGCCGAGCTCTGGGAGCTCTACCGGAACAGCCGTGATCCTAAAATCCGGGATCGCTTCATCGAACAATACTCTCCGCTGGTCAAGTATGTGGCCGGAAAAGTGGCGATCGGAATGCCCCAGAATGTTGAATTCGACGATCTTGTCGGATTCGGCGTTTTTGGGCTCTTCGATGCCATTGAGAAATTCGACCCCGAGAAGCATGTAAAGTTCAAGACCTATGCGGTTACGAGAATCAGGGGCGCCATCTACGATGAACTTCGAAGCATCGACTGGGTTCCCCGATCGGTACGTCAGAAAGCGAGAGAGATCGAAGAGACTATTCATCGACTCGAGGCCTCCCTCGGACGGGCTGCGTCCGATAAGGAGATTGCCGATGAGCTTGGGATCAGCGTCGCTGATTTTCAGAAATTGATGCTCAAGATAAGCGGTACTTCCGTCCTTTCTCTCAATGATGTCTGGTATACCGGAGATGAGAATGATACGGTTGCCATCGTAGACGGTATAGAGAGCCCTCAGAGTTTGAATCCGGATATCATCATTGAGAAAGAAGAAATTCGCAGGGTTATTGTTCAGGCGATCAGCGAACTTCCCGAAAAAGAAAAAAAGGTGCTGGTCCTTTATTACTATGAAGACTTGACCTTGAAGGAGATCGGAAAGGTCCTGGATGTCACGGAGTCGCGGGTGAGCCAACTCCATACAAAGGCCATCATGCGTCTTCGCTCAAAACTGACCAATATGAAAAAGGGGATCTATTGACCCCGGGAGAGATCAAGTGGTCGAGCTGAAAGAGATTCGTGAATACATGAAGGCTCAAGCTGATGAAGATCGTAATCGGCGTTGGGTACAGACTGAAGGAGAGGATCTCGAAGATGCCCTTAGACAGGCTGCAATAGAGCTGGGGGTTCCCGTTAAAAAGCTTGAGTATGAGATTCGTGATCAGGGGAAACGCGGGCTCTTCGGTCTGGGAAAAGGTCATTGTGTTGTCGTTGCATATCCAATGGTCGAACAGGTTGAAGAGGCGGATGGGGCGGATTTACTTTCCATGGATCTCGGCCTCGGGGATAAGCAAGAGGTAAAAGATCGGGACGGTGGCGTCGTGGTCCAACTCCGTCCCGAAGGGGCTTTTCTCAAGGTGCTTCCACCTGTCGGTTCCGGTGTTGCGATCAGCGAGAAAACGGCGGTTGATACCCTTACAGGCAGGGCCGTTCACGATTTTGACCGGTCTATGGTAAAACGGGTCGTAAAACAGGCGGACGGGGAGTTTATCAAGGTCGGAGAGTTTATATACAATCCTGCCGCCGATGCAATGCTTTCGGTCGATATAACGGACTTTGATATGAAGGCTTTCATCGTTGCGAAACCCCCTTCACCCGGAGGGGCCGATCTCAATTTCGATAGTATTATAAGTGCTCTAAAAAATAACGGTGTCGTACACGGAATCGATGAAGATGCGGTTCGGGATTTTGAGAACGACCCCCGTTATGGAGAACCCATTCTTGTTGCCTCCGGTACGAAACCGAAAAATGGGGATGACGCCAGGATTATCTACAACTTTGAAGTGGACCGCTCCAAGATCCGCCTCAAAGAGAAGAATGGAAAGGTTGATTTCAAAGAAACCAACCTTGTCCAGAATGTGGTCGAAGGCCAGGCCCTTGCAAAAAAGATACCGGCTGGGGAGGGGCAGTCCGGACGCACTGTTTCCGGCAAGCTCTTACCGGCGAAGGACGGAAAGGACGTCCAGATCGGCATCGGGAAGAACGCCAGGTTGTCGGAGGACGGTCTTACCGCCATTGCCTCTATCAACGGGCAGGTGATGCTCCAAAACGAAAAAATCAACGTCGAACCTGTCTATGTCGTTCCCGGTGATGTCAATTTAAAAACCGGTGGAAACGTCATATTCCTCGGAACGGTGATGGTGAAGGGAAATGTCGACGACGGCTTTAAGGTAAAAGCCGCCGGCAATATCGAGGTCCTCGGCAATGTGGGCAAGTGCGAGCTTGATGCCGAGGGTGATGTGATTGTTCATCAGGGAATTCTCGGTAAAGGTGGCGGTAAGGTTGTCGCAGGGAAAGGGGTCTGGGCGAAATTTATTGAGAACGCAAATGTCGAAGCGGGAGAACTGGTGGTTGCCAGCGACGGGATCATCAACAGTTCCGTTGAGGCTGTCCAGCGGATTATTTGTCAAGGAAAGCGGGCGACCATTGTCGGCGGCCGCCTTCGTTCCGCCGAAGAGATTGCAGCAAAAACCCTTGGTTCGGTTTCCGGATCGGAGACGATTCTCGAAGTTGGCTTCGATCCCAAAAGCAAGGAAAAGCTTGTCCGTCTGAATGAAAAACGAAACGATATAGAAAAGCAGCTTGACGACCTCGGCCGGAATATCACCACCCTTGAAACCTTGAAGAAGCAGCGGAAAAAAGAGCTTTCGGAAGAAAAGGAAAAGTATCTCCAGGATCTGTTGAAGCAACGGCGGACTCTCCAACAGGAAAAAAACACCCTTTCCGAGGAGATCGAAGAGCTTCAGAATTATCTTTCCAGTCTAAAGGTGCGGGGGAAGATATCGGCAAGCGATCGCATTTTCCCTGGAGTAAAGATTGTCATCAAGGATGCTACGCTCGAAACAAAGAGTGAGTATAAAGCCTCTACCTTCATCAACGAGGGGAATCTTGTGAAGGTCACGAAGTATGAGGAACCGGAGGAGGATTACTCCCAAAAACGGTAATGTCGATTCAACCTATTGACCTACAAACCCTATTTGCCCATCTCCACAGTGTCGGCAAAGAGCAGGCGATTTTGAAGGATGCCGCGGTTTTGCAGCAGGAAGCCCAGGGGTCAGAGCTCGTTAAAGAGACGCAACATCGGGACAAGAGTGTCAATGAAGCTGGAGAGATGGAAGACGGCCCCGGAAAGGTGGAGGATGGGAAAAATCGTAACCCCCAATCCGAAGAGGAGAAGTCTAAAAAGAAGAAGCAGGAAGAGGAAAACGATGGGGAAGGACGACAAATATATGAGGATCCGGATATCGGAAAAAATATCGATATAAGCGGGTGATGAAAAAATGCTTGTTACCGCTGTCGCCTTAAGTGTTGCTATTAATATTATCCTCATGGCCTTTGCTTATATACGGCTCTCTAAGGAGATTGGGCGAAGACGAAAGAGCGATTCCCTGTTGCGGGAGATCAGGGAGGAGGCGGAAGAGATCGTGCGCGAAATCAATCAGGTTACCGATCGGAATGTCGGTTTAATCGAGGATAGCATACGCCGTCTCACTGAAAAACTCTCCGATGCCGATAAAAGAATTACGCTCCTCGGAAAAGCGGCCGAAAATAAAGAGAAGGAGCGAATAACCTATTCTCATCTGCGTCATCCCTTACCGGAGGTGCAGAACCCATTACCTGATTTTGATCAGATGAGGGGAGATCAAAAAGAGATTCCTGCGAAACAGAAGCAGGAAACACTGCCTCCTCTTCGGGAGCGAGTTCTTGAGATGAGCCGAAACGGCTTTTCCAGTCAGGTTATTGCTCAGAAAACCGGTGCTACCGTTGGTGAGGTTGAACTTATGATCAATCTTTCCGGCGGCAGGGAAGAGGTAGAGCATGGTAATCGGTATTGACCTTGGAACGACGAATTCTGCAGCAGCCTTTCTCGAACAGGAGCAGCCCACTATCATACCGAACGATCGTGGTAATCGTATTACCCCCTCCATTGTGGCGGTGACTGGCTCCGGTGAACTTTTAGTCGGCGAAGCGGCAAAAAACCAGGCAATGATAAACCCCGGGGGAACAGCCACCGCCGTAAAGCGAAGTATGGGAAGTACGTCCCCCCTAAAACTTGGAAATCGAGAGATGCTGCCCGAGGTCGTTAGTGCCGAAATTCTCAGGAAGTTGAAAAGCGATGCCGAGGCCTATCTTGGTGAAGAGATAAAAGAGGCGGTTATCACCGTTCCTGCCTATTTTACGGAGCCTCAGCGTCGAAAAACAAAAGAGGCCGGACATCTTGCAGGCTTGCGAATATCGCGTATTATCAACGAACCAACCGCTGCTGCTTTGGCTTATGCATCTTCGTGTGGGAAGAGTCGCAATATCATGGTATATGATCTCGGAGGCGGAACCTTTGATGTTACGATTCTTTCTTCTTCCGATGGTCACTTTCGGGTTCTTTCGAGCTGTGGCGACAACAAGCTCGGAGGGATCGATTTCGACCAACTGCTTTTCCAGGAGGTGGTTCGTGACTTTTCCCGTAGGGCACCTTCCGTGGATTTTGAGGGAGATCCGACCCTTCGCCAGCAGCTGATGGAGCAAGTAGAGCGGGCAAAAATCGAACTCTCCAGCCGTGAGAGCGCCTCCATTAGCCTGCCTTTTATCGGAGGAGGGACTTCTCCATTGCATCTCGCCTTCGAGATCAGCAGAAACCGTTTTAATGAACTTATTCGTCCTTTTATCGAGAAGACCGTTTCTCTGTGTCGTCAGGCCATGGATGATGCAAAGGTTCGTCCCGACACGCTTATCCTTTCCGGCGGTTCCAGCAGAATCCCCCTGGTCAGAAGCCTTCTTGGTGAACTGACAGGGCTGCGTCCCGAAAATCGCATCAATCCGGAAGAGGTCGTTGCCCTCGGTGCTGCGGTTCATGCCGGCATGATCCAGGATGGGCGAAAGAGTCTCTTTCATGATGTGACGCCTCTTCCTCTCGGTGTCGAGATTGAGGGAGGAAATGTCGTTACCATCCTTGAAAAAAACAGCCCGCTTCCCGCTGTTGGCAAACAGCATTTCACCACAATCTGTGATGGACAGCGTTCTGTTGAGATTCATGTCCTTCAGGGAAACAGTAAAAGGGTCGAAGCGAACACTTCTCTTGGGCGATTTTTGCTCGGTGGTATTCGCAACGGTTGCAAGGGCGAACCATTAATCGAAGTGAGTTTTCGGGTCGACGAAGATGGTATTCTCCATGCCCTTGCACGCGATGTGGATACGGGATCGCTTCAGCACGTGACGATCAGCAGAGAACCGAATCCCCCGACGGTTTCCGGTAATTTCGAAACAGGTGTACGGGACAAGGTCCTCCATCTTGTCGATCGGGTGAAGCAGGAGAGGCGGAGAGCCGGATCCGGCATTGATTCCTCTTTTGAAAAAGAAATTTCCGAAATCCTCGTTGCTGCGACAGAGGCGTGTGCAGGCAATGGAGGAAAAGATTTGAACAGTTGTCGTATCGCTTTAGAAACGGTATTGGGCGAGATTGAGGCCATTCTTCGTGATCAGGAGCTCAAATATGGATGATAGTCGACTCTATCAAATCCTTGGCCTTCGACGTGGGGCCAGCCAGGAAGAGATAAAATCTGCCTACAGAAGGCTTGTCAAACAGCTTCATCCCGATCTTTCTCACACCCCTGCCACGAGCGAGCAGTTTAAGCGGGTGGTTCGGGCCTATAAGGTATTGAGCGTAAGGCAGGTGGACGGCAGTTGTATACAGTTTCCCGGCGGGGGGCGTAAACGGCCCTCGACGCGCGCCCATGCAAAAAAAGAGATCAATACCGATGCCCTCGGCAGAATGGTCACGGAGGCAAAAGTGCCCGAGCTCCGTGCCTTTGCCGTAAAACAATTGGGTAACAGCGGTAAGCGAAGTAGCTATCAATTCATCCGAAAGGCCCTTTTTGATCCTGCCCCTCTTGTGGTACGATCGGCTGTTGATGCGGTGGGAAAGCTTGGTGTCCGGCAATGTGCCGGTGAGCTTTCCGCTGTCTTCTCCCGTTCCGACCAGGAAATACGGCTTGCCGTTTTGGATGCCGTGGGACGGATAGGGGGCGGAGGCTTTTCCACGATCATCAATCTTGCAATGCAGGATGGAAACAGAGCGGTCAGGAATCGGGCCGTTACTCTGTTCGTCGCAGGAAAAGGGGCTTAAGGAATGCAGAGTGGCGATCGCTTGTATACGACCTTTCTCGACGACGGAAAGGCCTTTTCTCAAAATATTCACCATTTATTGTTGAAGCTGAGCTCCAGACCGAATAGTGTGGAATTCCTTCGTCAGCTTCTGCGGAACGCGCACTCGCTTAAATCCGAAGCCGCCTATATCGGAATTGATGAGGTCACCTCCATTGCCCACCAGATGGAAACGACCATCAATCTTGCTTTGACCGGCAAAGAGCTCCTTTCTTCACGGAAGGTGGATGACTTGATTTTTTCCAACGATCGCATCGGGGAGATCCTCGATTTCCTTCTATCCGGAGGCGATTCAAAGGAAACTATATCCGTCGAAGGCACAAAGGATTCGGAGACGTCCCCTGCGCATGCTCTTTCCGACGGAGGTCTCCTTTCCGGCCTAAAGGAACGGGACGGCACTTCTATCCCGAGCATTGTCGGAACGGCCCTTCCCGATTTTTCTCCCTTCGAAACCAATTTGCTGAAAGAAGCCCGTCGTCGGGGTGAAGGGCTGTACCGCCTCTTCCTGAATATTAGCCGTGACGCGGCCATGCCTTTTGCCAAGGCCTACCTTCTTTTGAGTAACCTGGAACAGGTCTCCAATGTGATTCGCACCATTCCGCTTTTTCGTCCTGATCAGGATATCTCCGCCAATGGTGATGATTTTAGGTCCCTGACCATTTTCCTTACAAGCAAGGGTGCTGTAAAGCAGCTGTATCAGGCCGTGCATATCGATCAGGTTGATTCGATCAGCCTGACGCCCGTCTCCTATGCCGCAGTGCTGGAGAGCGAGGGCGAAGAGGATGAAGGAGTGCATGGGGATGTTTCGGCTACCATTAGGGTTGAACCGAGGCTGCTGAATCTCCTTGCAGGTTACATCGACGAGCTGAAGCTTTCACTTCACCAGCTCGAACGGCGAATCGATAGACGGAAAGAAGAACCGGAGGCCGTTGCCTCCAACTTAGCGGAACTGGGTAATCTTATCGAGGGATTGGAATCGGTCGGTAAGACCCTTTCAAAGGTTCGTCTCTCGGAACTTTTTGCCGGATATCCCGGATATGTGGCAGAGATGGCCCAGCGGCTTGGGAAAAAAGTCAGGCTTGTCTTGTCGGGGGGAGAGCTCGATGTCGATCGAAGAATCGCCGAACTTCTGGGAGAGACGATCCTCCATCTTTTGAGGAACGGCGTTGATCACGGGATTGAGTTTCCCGGGGAACGACTGAAAGCGGGCAAGGACGAAGAAGGGACAATTCGGCTTGATGTCCATCGTGGAGCTGGAGGCTTGAGCCTTTCGGTATCCGACGACGGAAGGGGTATTGATAAAGAAAAGCTTTCTGCCAGGCTTGGTGAAGATCTTACCTTGGAGGGTGATGCTGAGGGAACGGACGGTGGCCGGGCTAACAAACTTGCCGCACTTCTTGCCAGGCCCGGAATAACGACAAAGGATGAAGCGACGGACCTCTCTGGCCGCGGCTTTGGTTTGGATATTGTGTACCGAAAGATAGGCCGCATTGAGGGCGCCTATCTTGAAGCGGAGAGTGAAGATGGAAAGGGCACTAGGTTTACCATTACCATACCTGGAGGGGCTTCCTTCATTACCCTAAAAATGGTGCGTTGCGAGCAGCTTGTCCTGGCTGTTCCTGAACGGAGTATTCTCTCCGTCGAGGAGGCCTCGGACGGGACCTTCGGAGGGGATGCTGAAGGGCGCCTTGAGTGGAACGGCATACCGGTTTTCAGTCCCGATGGGCGCCTTTTCCGAACCGATCGCCTTCCTCCTCAAGAGCTTGTTCTTATCATGCAGCACCTTGATCGTAAGGGTGCCTTTTTGGTTGACGAACTCCTCTTTACCAGGGAAGTGCCCGAAGAACAGTTTACCCTCTTTGTGGAGGAGAGCCCGTTTCTCTACCGTAGCTCAATAGGAGGGCGTAAAAGCGGTTTCCTCTATCTTTCGCCTTCGGTTGTGGCAATAAACTAACACATCGATGACAGGAGCATTTCATGGCCGATGACGATCGGAAGATCATCTATTCGATGGTCGGTGTCAGTAAGCGGCACGGAACAAAAACGATTCTCGACTCAATCTCCCTATCCTACTTCTACGGCGCAAAGATAGGAGTTCTTGGTCTCAATGGAGCGGGTAAAAGCTCACTTTTGAAGATCCTCGCCGGGGCCGACAAGGATTTCGATGGTCGGACCATTCTGGCTCCCGGTTTTTCCATCGGGTACCTTGAGCAGGAACCTCGACTGAGAAAGGGCGCTTCGGTTCGTGAAATTGTTGAAGAAGGTGTCCAGGAACTTGTTGCCCTTCTTGCCGAATATGATGCGATCAATGAAAGCTTTGCCGAACCTATGGATGATACGCAGATGGAAAAAGTGCTTGCCCGCTTGGGTGAGGTTCAGGAGGCATTGGACCATCTTGATGCCTGGAATCTCGACAGCCGACTTGAACTTGCTATGGATGCCCTTCGTTGCCCACCTCCC
This sequence comes from Sediminispirochaeta smaragdinae DSM 11293, assembly GCF_000143985.1. Taxonomy (GTDB): domain Bacteria; phylum Spirochaetota; class Spirochaetia; order DSM-16054; family Sediminispirochaetaceae; genus Sediminispirochaeta; species Sediminispirochaeta smaragdinae. Next base: position 1,707,658 of record NC_014364.1, read on the forward strand.
GATCAGATCGTTGATTCCCTTTCCGGTGGAGAACGCCGGCGCATCGCCCTGTGTCGACTGCTCCTTCAAAAGCCCGATATTCTTCTGCTTGATGAGCCGACAAACCATCTTGATGCAGAAACCGTTGCCTGGCTCGAACATCATCTGCAAACATATAGTGGCACCGTTATAGCGGTCACCCATGATCGCTATTTTCTTGACAATGTAGCGGGCTGGATTCTCGAATTGGATCGTGGAAAAGGAATTCCCTGGAAGGGAAACTATTCGAGTTGGCTCGAGCAGAAGAATCGGCGGCTGGCTACCGAAGAAAAGCAGGAAACCAGTCGCCGAAAAACCCTTGAGCGGGAGCTCGAATGGATAAAAATGGCGCCGAAGGGGCGACATGCCAAGGGAAAAGCAAGGGTCAACGCCTACGAATCGCTACTCTCCCAGGAATCCACACAGCAGGATCGTGATCTCCAAATCTACATACCGCCGGGGCCACGTTTAGGCTCCCTGGTAGTAGAGGCCAGGACCGTTTCCAAGGCGTACGGCGAAAATATTCTGGTAGAAGATATGAGCTTTTCTGTTCCGCCTGGTGCCATTGTCGGTATTATCGGCCCGAATGGAGCAGGCAAAACGACGCTGTTTCGTATGATGACGGGCAGTGAGGTTCCCGATTCGGGAAGGCTTCGTATCGGCGAGAGCGTACGTCTTGCCTATGTGGAACAGACCCGAGCCTCTCTTGACCCGGAGAAGAGTGTCTGGGAACAGATTTCTGGCGGTGAAGATGAAATTCTGCTTGGAAAGAGAAGTGTCAATAGCAGGGCCTATGTTGCTCAGTTCAATTTTCTGGGAGCGGATCAGCAGAAAAAATTGCAGACCCTTTCCGGTGGAGAACGAAATCGGGTGCAACTTGCCATGATACTCAAAAGCGGTGCCAATCTCTTGCTACTCGATGAGCCTACAAACGATCTGGACGTTAATACCATGCGGGCTTTGGAGGAGGGGCTCCTCGGCTTCGGGGGATCGGTCATGGTGGTCAGCCATGATCGCTGGTTTCTGGACAGGATAGCGAGCCATATTCTTGCATTCGAGGGAGAGAGCAAGGTGTTCTGGTTTGAAGGTAATTACAGCGAATATGCTGCGGACCGTCGTCGACGACTTGGTGATGATGCTCTCATTCCTCACAGGATAAAATTTCGAAAACTTACAAGGGACTGATAATGGAAAAACGCGACACAATTCATGCACTTGCTTTTGGAGAGATCCTCTGGGATATTATAGATAATGAACCGCACATTGGTGGGGCCCCCTTTAACCTCGCCGCACATATGGCGGCCCTAGGCGGTGAGGTCTCAATAGCTTCGGCCGTTGGCAAGGATCGCCTTGGGTCCGCGGCCCTTGAAGAGGTGAAACACCTCGGTATTGACAATAGTTTTATCAATATTCATCCTCAGCTGGCTACGGGAACGGTTCCCGTTAGCCTTGATGCTCAAGGTAAACCGGAGTACGAAATCGTTGAGAACGTTGCCTGGGATGCGATAACCCTTTCGGATGCGGCATTGGAAGCTATCTCAAAGCGCAATTGGGATCTCTTTGTTTTCGGTACCCTTGCCCAACGAAGCAAGGAAAATCGCCAGGTGCTCAGAGAGCTTGTGGATCACAGCAATGCAGGCGAGCGCTTTTTTGATGTAAATCTCAGACTCAGCTATTATTCAGCGAAAATCCTCCATGATTCCCTTATGCTTACCACTATTCTTAAATTGAATGACGAAGAGGTCCCCATAGTCTCAGATGCTCTGTTTTCCCGAACCATGAGGGAAGAGGAGTTTTGTAAAGCCATTTTTGATACCTTTCCAGTCCGGATGATATGTATAACCAAGGGGAAAGATGGATCGACACTCTTTGACGGAAAGATGCGCTATGACGAGCCCATTGTTGATATTCCTGTTGTGGATACCGTCGGAGCGGGTGACAGTTTCTCAGCCGCCTTCCTGACTGCCTATCTCAAAGGGCTGACCAAAGCAAAGGCCCTTCGCTTTGCAAGCAGACTAAGCAGCTTCGTCGCAGGCAGCAGCGGTGCCGTTCCCGCATATACGGGGTGGATCCTCGATGACATCACTGCGATGAAAGATTCTCCCGATCGAAGAGAATGAGAGCGATAAGGCGAAGGGGCGTATTTCCGTTGTTCCTAATGCTGTGACTTTCCCCGTTGCCGGTCACCACCAAATCTCCGGCTGCTATCGCTATAGGTCCGGTCCCTTCGTCGACTTCTCCTGTTCCCTCAAGAATGTAATAGTATTCGGTCTCTCCCGTGTGGGTATGCTCTCCGATAGACGAGCCGGGAACGAGAGTCAGCTCACTGAAAAGACGTCCTCCCGGTACCTGCTCCGGAGAGAGCAAATGACGTAAAGCGATATTACCTTCTCCGTCTCTCATATGCTCTTTCACTTCGTTGCGCATCGACGTCTGTCTAATAATCATCCCGATTCCCTCCCAGGATAGTCGAAATTGTGTTGAAACAACTCTACCAGTTTCTCAGCCTTTTTATTTTCGTCGGGACCTTCAATGTGGATTGTTATCTTGTCACCCTGGACAAGGCCGAGGGAAAGCAATGCCATGATGCTTGTCAATTCGACCTCGACATCCTCCTTTTTCAGGATGACCTTCCCTTCGTACGGCGAGACCTCATTCATAATGACACCGGAAGGCCGAACATGAATTCCCGCCTTGTTTTGTATCACTGCAGAACGCTGAACCATAACGGAAAGTATATAAAACTCCCGAACATTTTACCAGAGCAAAGGGTAGTGTTCCGAATCCTGGTGTTTCTCAGCCCCAAGCATACGAGGGAAGATAGTCAATCGGTGGAAGCCACCAGGATTCCGGACACTATTTACTACAAAGAAAAAGTCAGATACTATTATTTCATGAAAGTTCGTTCAAAATTGCTCTTACTGAATGTTGTTTTTTTAGTCGGTTTTCTTTGTGCGGGATTTGTACTGACCCTTTCCATCCGGACGCTTATGTCCGAATACCATATCGGTCTTGAAGGAACCAGCCTCATAGGCGAACTCCATGAGTTAAGTAACCTTACGAAGGAAATCCTGCTTGCCGAGGACTTACACGATACGCTTCCTGAGGTTATCGCACAGGTCCGCCGTGTCGACGATAGAATCGAAACGTATCTTACCGAGAGTGTTAAGACGGCTCCCCGGGAAACCAAAGACGTTCTTGAGATATACGATGTTACAAAACGGCAGCTGGAATCGGTTTTGGCAAAGGTTGAGGAGATTGAAAAGCGTTACCCCGATTATCTGCCCGGGCTGGTTGAGGCTTACTCCTACTACCAGGTTTTTACCATAGACCGGGCGGCAAAAGAGGTGTTGCAGCTTTCAACTTATTTAAGCGAAACCCTTACTGTACGCCTGAAAGCACTTGTTGACGAGGTATCACGACAGAACGCTCGGCTTGCTTCCTCGGCAATTCGCTTCTCGATCATTGTTTCTGCCATCATTCTTTTTATACTCACCTTTTTCTCGCTTCTAACGATCAGGGGTCTTGATAGAAGGATAGGGGAATTCCGGCGGCAACTTCTCCGTTTTGAGACGGGGGATATTTCTTCCGATGTGGTCCTGACGGGACGGGATGAGTTCTCGGCTATTGCCGAGGCGATGAATCAGTTTATTATCCTCTTAAGAGAATTATTGTATGATGTTCGTAAGATCATCTTTGCTCATCATGAAAGCCAAAAGGAAACAATAGGCATCATTGAAACCTCTGATCGTGTACGCGAAGAGGCTATCGCTGGTGTCAAGACTGCGGAGGATGAGGCGGAACAGCTCCACACAATGGTATCCGCTGGGGAGTCGGAACTAAAAGAGCTTCGAAAAGGGTTTTCCGATCTCAGTATGAAGCTTTCAAGCCAGAACACTTCGATTAGTGAATCGAGTGCCGCAGTGGAGGAGATGAACGCCTCAATTGCAAGTGCCACCCGTATTGCACGAGAACGGCAGGAAGCTTCCGGCCGGCTTGCCGTAAGTACTCAGAAAGGGCATACGATGCTTGAGGCGACAGGAAAAATGGTCTCCGATACGGTTTCTGATATGGAAAAAATCAAAGACATCGTTACTATTATTAACGACATAAGCGAAAAGACCAACCTGCTTTCGATGAATGCCGCTATCCAGGCCTCTCATGCGGGAGAGGCGGGTAAGGGCTTTGCCGTTCTTGCCGGTGAGATTCGCAGGCTTGCCGATAGTACAGGTGAAAATGCCCGTATGATTCAGGAAGCCATTGAAACGGCTGCAAAGCGATCTGTGGAGATGAACCAGGGGGCAGTCAATACATTACAGCTCTTCCGGGAAATCCTTGCGGAAAGCGATAGGGCTCAGTCGTCGATGTCAGAGATCGTCGGAGCAATGGAAGAGATTCTTTCCGGAAGCGGAGAAATTACCAGGGCGATCCTCTCCATCCGTGATACATCTGTGGAAATGGATGAACGATCTGCTGAAATGGATAATGCGTCGTTGAAGGTAAGCAAGACCATCGGACGGGTGGGAGGGCATGCTTCCACCATGGAAAATGCGACCACAGACCTTGGCAAAGCGGTCCTTTCAATGGGAGAAAGGGTGACGCAGCTGGGAGAGGCCGGCCGCAATACTGCTGCCGTGATTGCCTCTCTTGCAGAAAAAATCGGCCGGTTTCGATTGGAAGATTAATAGGATCGAGCCAGGACGGTTCGGGTCAGCGCAAGTAGTTGCTCTCTTGCCTGGTTCGCCGGAAGATGGTCAAGTGCCTCTATGGCCCTGTCGGTGTAGCATTGAGCCTCCTCCCGGGCGGTGGCGAGAGCCCCACTTCCTTCTACTATCGAAAGAAGCGCATCAACTACGCCGGGATCATTGGGCAGGCGTTGAATCAAAGCGGATATCTCTTCCGACTGCTTTGTTTCTCTGGCAATAATCAACGGCAGGGTACATACCCCTTGGCGTAGATCACTGCCCGCAGGTTTTCCGAGTACCTCTTTGCTGCCTGTGTAATCAAGGATGTCGTCGATGATCTGAAATGCCATGCCTATGGCATACCCGGCCCGTCGTGCCCACATCACCTGAGTTTTATTCATTTTGCTTTGGCTCGCTCCTGCATGAAATGAAAGAAGGAAAAGCGCTGCTGTCTTTCCCGCAATTCTTCGAAGATATGTCCTGCGGGAAATGGCAAAATCGTACTCTTTCGTGGACTGATCAATTTCGCTTTGACAGATAAAACCAACAGCAGTGCTGAGGGACCTGCCGTTTTCAATTGTCGCATATTGGGCGGCAATCGAAAAACAGCGGCTGAAGAGGTAGTCCCCCATCAGGATAGCCTTTCGAATGCCTATCTTTGTATGAACGGCGGGAACTCCCCTACGGGTATCCGCATCGTCTATGACATCGTCATGAATAAGTGTTGCGATATGAAGCATCTCAATGGCCGCGGCAATATCGTACGCCTTTTTTTTGGAGAACTTACCGCATCGCGCCGTGAGAAGGAGAAAGGATGGCCTGAGCATCTTACCCTGTGCAAGAATAAGCTCTTCAAGTCCCTCTCTGATTGTCGGGCTGCTGTTTCTAATATGAGTAAGTATAACCTCCCTGACCCGAAGGAGATCGGAGTCGAGGGAGGGAATACCAAGAACGGATTGCTTCATCTATTTGGGTTCACCGCTATAGAGGTAACTCTTTTTCGCTAATTTCGTTCCATTCCACCACTTTTTGATCCAAGGCATTACCCAATGGTCAAGACCCAGGCCGCGACCTGCTCCGCCCATCATAAGAATGGCCGCGAATACAAACCAGAGCTGATTCCAGCTGAACATTCCCGACAAGGTGAAGATCAGGCACATACCGATCGACACAACTGCGGCAATCCAGGTAAAAAGACCACCCATGAGGGCAAGACCGATACCTATCTCTACAACAACAACCATGACCTGGAACAACTGAAAGGGCAGGTGAACAAAGATGCCGTCCATGAAGGTTTGGCGAAACCATGTCACCAAGGGATTATCATAGGCAAGGATAGAGTTCGCCGTATCCCAGATGGTATGGAAGGCCTGCTCGGCATGGGCGACTGCAGTGGATGCGGCACCTGCAACGGCATCGGAAGCGGCGGATACCGCGTCTGAAGCTGCCTTGACCGTATTTGCGGCGGCGTCTGCCGCTGTACCGCTTGCGGCTGTGACGGCATCTGAGGCTGCGTGGGCCACGGTGGCGGCTGCATCTGTTGCTGCACCGCTTGCGGCTGTGACCGCCTCGGTGGCAGTCTGAGCAGCCTGCGTTCCTGCCTCTGCAGCGGAAGCGGCACTGGTTGCGTCTGTAACTGCCTGTACACCCGCCTGCACAACTCCTTGGCTAAACATCCATCCCGATTTCGAACCGGCCGAGAAATGAAACCATCCTTCACCAATCTTATTGATCCCTTCGAAGACCCACATCAGGCCGAGCCAGAGACGCAAGAGGACTGCCCAGTAATTGGGAATCTTCGCTGAAATGAGATTGCGAACCAGGGAACGTCCCTCTTTGATGTCGAGGATTTCGTGTCGCAGGTAGCCCCATACGGCATTGAAGCCTGCAAGACCAAAAAGATAATGAACGTTGATGAGGTGCTTCAAAGCTGTTGCGAAAAAGCCCGACATCGATATGCCCATATTGTGGCTTACGGCATATTTCCCACCAAGGGAGACCATGAAACCGTGGTAGTTCGACTTGAACGCCTTCATGGGACTTCCTTCGATGGAAGCGGCGACATTATGAGCGACTACCTCTGCGGTTTGCAGTGCCGTCTCTACAATCTGGGGAAGTGGCTTTTCGTTTTCAAGGAACCACACCATATCCCCGGTAAGAAAGACGTTTTCTTTACCCGGACTTCTCAGATATTCGTCTGCCTTTTGCCTGCTGCAGTGTCCCTGCTCGAGATCCAACTCCCCGCCAAAGGCTGTTCCGAAAACACCGCAGGTCCAGATAAAGGTTTTTGCATCATGGGAATCGCAGTTGTTTGTTGAAAAGCCGTCGGGAGTCACTTCGGTAATTCTGCTTTCGAGGCAGATTTCCACGCCGTGCTTTTCCAGATACTTCATCGTTTTCTGCTGAAGTTTTTCCGGCAGGATCGGAAGTATTTCACCGAGGGCCTCGACGACCATGATCCTTACTTCCGATTCATCGATGCCGTACTCTCTGCAGAGCGTGCTTCGCCGTTCAACCAACTCTCCCGCCAGTTCGATACCGGTAAAACCGGCACCAGCGACGGCAAAGGTCAGAAGCTTTTTTCGCTCTTCCGGGTCCAATGTCTGACTCGCTTCCAAAAACATCCGCTCGGTATGCTCACGGATCTTCATCGCATCTTCAAAGGACCAGAGCGTGAAAGCGTGCTCTTGTGCTCCCGGGACACCGAAAAAACATGGTTCGGCACCGGTCCCCAGAACCAGGTAGTCATACTCATAAGAGTCGCTTTTACCCGTTAATTTCTTTCCTGTGAAGTCGATAGCGGTGATTTCATCGAGAACGACATGTACTCGTTTTCCGGAAAAAATACGAGCAAAGGAGACCCTGACCGAATCAGGTTCAACCCTTGCTCCTGCGACTTCATGGAGTTCCGTCATCAGGGTATGATAGGGGTTTCGGTCTATAAGGGTAATTTCTATCTCAGGTCGTTTCTTGAACTGTTTATGTAATTTCTTTGCAGTTTCAACACCCCCATATCCACCGCCGAGAATCACAATATTGGTTTTACCCATTCCTTCCTCCAGATTCTGTTATGATTTTCACGTTATTGTGAATATTTTCTAAATATGATCGATTCGATCATGCTTTAGTGATGATAGAAGATAATTATCTTTTCTGCAACTACATGCTTCTGTCAGAAGCTTGACTTTTCAAGAGAAATAAGAGAAATTTTCGCACCATGAAATATCGTCTATATGCTTTTTTTTTCTTACTATGTATTCTATCGTCATGCGGGACGGAGAAATCGCAAGATCCTATAGCGGAGACACGTTTTGCTTTGGGGACAACCTGCACCATCACGGTCTTTCGAAAGGCGGATGCCCATCATATACAAGAGGCCTTTGATGCCGTTCACCGTGTGGAGTCTCTCATGAGTGTGAATTTGGATGATTCGGAGATCTCGGTTCTCAATGACCATGCAGGCAGGGATCCTTTGCAGTTTTCCGATGATACCTTTTTTCTTCTTTCCAAGGCAAAGGAGTATGCCCAGCTTTCGGGTGGCGCCTTTGATCCCACCGTCGGACCTCTTGTCTCTCTTTGGGGAATAGGAAGTGATGAAGCAAGGCTTCCTGAGCGATCCGAGATCTTGGATGCACTTGCGTTGATTGATTATCACAATCTGGTTCTCAATAGTGAACATCGTACAGCCGAACTCCTGAAAAAAGGGATGGCCGTCGATCTTGGGGCAATCGCCAAGGGCTATGCCGCGGATGCCGCCGCACAGGTCCTGAAAGATGATGAGGTGCCGTATGCTATTATCAACTTCGGCGGGAATGTTTTTGCGATGGGGCAGCGCTACGGAGATGGGCCCTGGAAGATTGGAATTCAGGATCCCGACGCCGAGCGGGGAAACTATATTGCCATTGCCCGAGTCGAGGATAGTGCCGTTGTCACCAGTGGGAAATATGAACGTTTTTTCATCCAGGACGGCGTGCGTTATCACCATATCCTCAGTACCGTCGACGGCTATCCGATAGAAAACGGGATAGCCTCGGTGACTGTTGTCGCCAGGGACTCGACCCTGGCGGACGCCTTCTCCACCATGTTGTTTGCCTTAGGCCCGGAGAAAGGTCTGCGGCTGGCAAGAGAGACCCCCTTTCTCCAGGCCGTGTTTGTTATGGAAGATAAATCGGTGCTGACATCCTCCGACCCCGACGGGTGGCTTACGATAGAGGACAGCCGGTACCATTTTGTGCAGGATAGCGAGGTGACGGAATGAGTAAATTTGACGATGTCCGGCTTATTTCCGGAGTGTGGTACCGACTTGACCTTTCCATGGGCAAGAGTTTTACCGCCTGCTGTATCATGGAAGAATCCGACGAGGGAGTGATTACCTTTTTCGAGTTCCCCGACGAGAGTAGAAAAGCTGCCGCAGATATTCTGCCCCATCTTGTCGATCTTGTGCCCATAGAACCTCCCGCAGAGATCAGCTACCGTATCGAGGATTTCCTCGATGACGAGGATGAAGTGGACGGGGAATCTGATGAGTGGTGATCGTCACAAGCCTGTTGCGGTTTTGGGCGGGCTGGCGCTTTTCCTTTCGGTCTTGGAGTTTATGATACCAAAGCCCGTGCCCTTTATGCGCTTGGGCATTGCGAATATTCCGATTCTTATTGCACTTGCCCTTTTCGATGACCGTGAAGTGTGGCTTTTGGCTTTTCTAAAGATTGCAGGACAAGGGATTGTAAATGGGACACTCTTTTCATATATCATCCTTTTTTCCGCTACGGGAACCCTTGTCAGTGTGGCTGTTATGGTCCTTCTTCGGCGTTTTGCAAGGAAAGGCATCAGTCTCGTCGGTATGAGCGTGGCGGGAGCCTTTGTCGGAAATTTGTCGCAAATAGTGCTTGCCAACCGCTTTATTTTCGGCAATGCGGCCCTTCTTATCGCTCCCCCCTTTCTGATCATCGGTTTGATCAGCGGGGCCATTATGGGATTTTTCGGTGATCGTTTTATTGCCGGAAGCCTTTGGGCTCGTAACTTCACGGAGGCCTAAACATTGAATAAATTTCGTTTTATGGCGGGAGTCCTTTTAATTCCCGCCTTCGTATTTCAGCAGTCGCTTCTTTTCAGGATCATTCAAGTCGTCCTGCTTATCGTCTACTCCTTGCTTCTGGGGCGCCGGTTTCGATTCCTTCCCAATATTGCCCTCTTGCTGGGAGTCACTGTAGCGAATCTCCTTACTCCGGTAGGGGAGGTGCTCTTTCGTATCGGAACCTTCCCGGTCACCTCCGTCGCTCTGGTACAGGGCTTGATGAGGGCCCTACTTTTTATCGGTCTTGTCTATCTCTCCCGTTCTTCGATAAGCGCATCCCTCGCCCTTCCGGGCAAGGGGGGCGCTCTTGTCGCCAGGACCCTGTATTATTTTGAGAAAATTATAAACTTCGATCCTCCGGCAAAAGAGAAGGGCTTCTGGTATGCCCTCACTCACCTTGGGAAGCGGCTGGATCAGATCCTTCTTTTTTGCTTTCAAGAGGCTGACGAGTCACCGGCTGACACCCTTGCCGGGAAGAGGGGAGAGGCTGTGGTGCCTCTGATCGGGATTCGTATCTATATTGTGGTCCTGATTCTCCTCTTCTGGACGCTTTTTGTGATTTCACAAGTTATAAAGGCTTGACACGTTTTTTTCCCCTCGATACCCTTAGTTCTAAGATTTTTCCTTTAAGGAGTCCAAGGTATGTTTACGATTATTGCTCGGTCCATAAACCTTATTGTCCCGGTTATGAGCATTATTATTATCGTAAACATCCTCCTCTCCAGCCTACCAATTTCGATTATTATCCTATCCATTATTGGAAAGTTTCGCCGTTCGAGTATGGCGGCAGGTAATCGAGCCTGTTAGGCTCGGTTATCTGACCTAAATTACCCCGAACGACGAAACTGACTCGCTGTCTCCCTCCCGGAAGGTGCATCCATATGCACCGGGAATGCCGGAGAGGTTTTGTCGTGCCCGGGGAAGATCAAGGAGGTTATGATCTTGAAAGGTGCACGAATATTGGTTGAAAGTCTTTTACTCGAAGGTGTGGACACGATTTTTGCCTATACCGGCGGAAAAGTTATTTCCATCTTTGATCAACTGCAGGAATTTGAGGATCGTGTCCGCTTGATTCTCCCCCGTCATGAGCAAGGGGGGGCCCATGCGGCTGATGGCTATGCCCGTTCCACCGGCAGGCCCGGCGTTGTTATTGTTACCTCCGGTCCCGGAGCCACCAACACCGTTACCGGTATTGCAACGGCCTATATGGATTCAGTTCCCATGGTTGTCATCACCGGGCAGGTCAACCTCGATCAAATCGGAAGCGATGCTTTTCAGGAAGCAGATGTAGTTGGAATTACCATGCCGATCACAAAGGCCAATTTTCTGGTACGGGATGCAAGTGAGATCGCCTATACGGTAAAGAAGGCCTTTCACCTTGCAACCACCGGTCGCCCCGGCCCTGTGGTTATCGATATCCCCGGGGATGTGCAAGCCCAGGATGTGCCCTTTGCGTATCCTGATACGATTGAGCTGCGGGGGTACAAGCCGAACATGAACGGCCATCCGAAGCAGATCAAGTCGGTCATCGGCATGCTGAAACAGTCCCGTAAGCCTTTGATCATCGCCGGCGGTGGTGTCAATCTTTCCGGAGCAACGGAAATGGTGAATCGTCTTGCGGACGAGAAGGGTATTCCCGTCGTCTGTACCCTCATGGGGCATGGCGTGATGCCGAAGCGAAGTGAGCTGCTTCTGGGGCCTATCGGAATGCATGGTACCCTTTACGGTAATTATGCCGTTCAGAATGCCGATCTCATCCTTGCCCTTGGGGTTCGGTTTTCGGACCGTATCGTCGGTGACGGGGCAGGCTTTGCCCCGAAGGCAAAGCTGGTCCATGTGGACATCGATCCTGCGGAGATCGGCAAGAGCATCAAGGCCGACCTTCCCATCGTCGGTACGATCCAATCGGTGCTGGGTGATTTGAACAAGGCCGATATTCCGGTTGATTCCGAACAGTGGATCCGCGAACTCGTCGAGTATCGATCCGCCCACCCTCTGGTTGCCGAGGATCCGAAGAATCCCGGGGGGCTGGCCCCGCAACGATTGATTCAGCTTGCCGGAGAAATCTTCCCCAAAGAGACCATCGTCGTCACTGATGTGGGCCAGAATCAGATGTGGGCCGCCCTGTTTTTCGGCTTTTCCAGGGGGCGCTCCTTTCTTACCAGCGGGGGACTCGGAACCATGGGTTTCGGCCTTCCCGCAGCAATAGGGGCGGCTGTCGGAAATCCCGACAAACCGGTGCTGATGATAAGTGGCGACGGAGGTTTTCAGATGAACCTTCAGGAGCTTGCCACCATCAGGCGTTATCGCCTTCCTGTGAAGATGCTGGTGATAGACAACGGCTATCTCGGAATGGTTCGCCAATGGCAGGAGCTTTTGTTCGAGAAGCGTTACGCCGGTACCGTCATGGATGATAATCCCGATTTTGCCGCCCTTGCCGAGGTCTTTGGCATTCACGGCCGCACCCTCTGGGATGCCAAGGATGCGCAAGATGTTCTCAGGGAACTTGCCGAATGCGAGGGGCCGATGCTGCTTCATGCCCATGTCAGTCCGTCGGCAAACGTCTTGCCGATGGTCCCTGCGGGGAAACCCCTTGAACAAGTTGTTGAGAAGATCTGATCGATAGAAAGGAGAGGCGTATGCGCGAAGAAGAATATACCGATCACACCATTTCCGTGTTGGTGAACAACCACCCGGGGGTTCTTTCGAAGCTGACCAGTCTGATTACCAGGCGGGGCTTTAATATCGAGTCGATCGCTGCCGGACCGACCAAAGATCCCGATATGTTCAGGCTCACCATCATTGTAAAGGGTGATGATCAGAGTGTGGAACAGATTCAGAAACAGCTTTACAAGATCGTCGATACGGTAAAGGTGAGTCCCATCGACCCGCGCAATAAGGTTGAACGAGAGATTGGGCTTATCAAACTCAGGGCCACCAACGGATCTCGAAATGAGGTTCTGCAGATGGTCAACGTATTCAAGGGCCAGGTGATCGATTCCGGCCCCGGCGGCTTTGTTGTGGAGATCGTCGGAAGCAGTGAAAAAGTGGATTCGTTTATCGGCCTTTTTCCACCTCAGCAGGTGGTTGAGGTGGCGAGGACCGGCATCGTTGCGATGAACCGGTGGGAAAAGAAGCAGACCCGATAGCTGCGGGATTGCATAGATGAAATGGAATTTGTTTGTAAAGGAGAACAAAAGATGGCAAAGATTTTTTACGACAAGGACGCGGACCTTTCGGCACTAAAGAACGAGACGGTTGCGGTCTTAGGTTTTGGAAGTCAGGGACACGCCCACGCGATGAGTCTGAAAGACAGTGGTGTGGACGTCATTGTCGGCCTGCGGAAAGGTAGTAAGAGCTGGAAAAAGGCGGAAGCCTACGGTATCCCCGTTTACACCGTTGCGGAGGCTGCCAAGCGGGGAAGCGTCGTTATGGTGCTGCTCCCCGATGAACTCCAGGCAGAGATTTACGCCAAGGAGATCGCCCCGGGGCTTGAGGCTGGAAATATGCTGATGTTCGCCCACGGTTTTGCAATTCACTTCCACCAGATCGTTGCGCCTAAGGGTGTGGATGTCTCCCTTGTCGCGCCCAAAGGGCCCGGGCACATTGTTCGGCGTGAGTTCGAGGCGGGCAGAGGGGTTCCCGGGCTTGTGGCCGTTCACAAGGATGAAACCGGTAAGGCCGAGGCTCGGGCTCTGGCCTATGCAAAGGGAATCGGCTGTACCCGTGCCGGGGTGTTTGAGACCAGCTTTCGTGAAGAGACCGAGACCGATCTTTTTGGTGAACAGGCCGTTTTGTGCGGTGGCGTCACCAGCCTGATGAAGGCGGGATTCGATACCCTTGTCGAGGCCGGATATCAGCCTGAGATGGCCTATTTCGAGTGTATCAACGAGATGAAGCTGATTGTAGACCTTATCTACGAAGGTGGCATGACCCTTATGCGACACTCCATCAGCAACACCGCAGAGTACGGCGATTATATCACACAGGGAAAACTGGTGACCGACGAGACCAAGAAGGCGATGAAGGGAATCCTCGAGGATATCCAGAGTGGTCGATTCGCCCGGGACTGGATCCTTGAGAACAGGGCCGGTCGTCCGTCATTTTATGCCATGAGACAGAATGCGCGAAACAGCCAGAACGAGGCTGTTGGTGCGCAGCTTCGATCGATGATGAGTTGGCTGAAAAGCGACATCGAGATCGAAGAATAGAAAACCATGAAGAAACTCCGGCGGCCAGGGTCGCCGGGGTTTTTCGAAACAAAGGAGAAGGGAACTATGCGAAGTGATAAAATGAAACTGGGATCAAAACGGGCTCCCCACCGATCTTTGATGAAGGCGCTGGGACTCACCGACCGGGAGATTGCCGGTCCTATTATCGGGATTGCCTCGTCGGCGAGTGAACTCATTCCCGGTCATATGCACCTCGCTCAGGTTGAGGATGCGGTAAAGGCCGGCGTTCGAATGGCCGGCGCCACGCCCCTGCGATTTTCCACCATTGGTGTCTGTGACGGGATCGCCATGGATCATAAGGGAATGTACTACTCCCTGCCCAGCCGGGAGCTGATTGCCGATTCCATCGAGATCGTGGCCGAAGGCCACCCCTTCGACGGTATGGTCTTTATTTCCAACTGCGATAAAATCACCCCGGGTATGCTTATGGCCATGGGGCGGCTCAATATCCCTTCGGTTCTCATAAGCGGCGGTCCCATGCTTGCCGGTAACTACCACGGCAAGAGCCTGGATCTTATCTCGGTCTTCGAAGCGGTAGGGCGCCATGCCCAGGGGAACATTGACGATGATGAGCTTGCCGCCATCGAAAGCTATGCCTGTCCGGGAGCGGGAAGCTGTTCAGGCCTTTTTACCGCAAACTCCATGAACTCCCTTGCCGAAGTACTTGGCCTTGCCCTTCCCGGAAACGGAACCATTCCTGCCGTCGATTCCGGTCGTATTCGCCTTGCCAAGGAGGCCGGAATGGCGGTGGTCAGGCTGGTGAAAGAGGATATCTGTCCCCGAAATATTGCAACCGAAGATTCTTTTATGAACGCCGTTGCCGCAGACCTCGCCCTTGGCGGCTCTTCCAATACCGCACTTCATTTGCCTGCGATTGCCAAGGCCTTCGATGTTGATTTCTCAATCGACAACTTTGATCTGCTCGGCCGCAGGATTCCCCATCTCTGCAATCTCTCTCCTGTGGGAAAGCACCATATTCAGGATTTGGAGGCCGCAGGTGGCATCGGCGCAATCCTTTCCCGTCTCAACGAGTTGGGGGAACTGAAAAGGGATGCGAGAAGCGTGACCGGAAAAACCATTGGTGAGATTGCCGATGCTTCCCGGGTTTGGGATGATGAGGTGGTTCGTCCTGTAGGTCGTCCCTACCATTCCGAAGGGGGCCTTGCCGTTCTTCACGGTTCGCTTGCACCGGACGGCGCCGTTGTCAAACTTGCCGGGGTCCCTGAAGCCCTCCGCGTTCATGAAGGACCTGCCGTTGTTTATGAAGATGGGGAAGTCGCAACCGAGGCTATCCTGGCTGGAAAGGTAAAAAGCGGAGATGTTGTCGTGATTCGTAACGAAGGGCCCAAAGGCGGCCCGGGTATGCGTGAGATGCTCAGCCCCACAAGCGCCATCGTCGGCCTGGGCTTGATAGAGAAAGTTGTTTTGATCACGGACGGTCGCTTTTCCGGCGGGTCGACGGGAGCGGTTATCGGCCACGTTTCTCCCGAAGCGGCAAACGGAGGGCCCATCGGCCTTGTCCAGGAGGGAGATCGCATACGGGTCGATTTCAACAAGCGGAGTCTCGACCTCTTGGTGGAGGAGGACGAAAAGAAACGGCGTGCAGGTGCCTTGGCTGAGGCTTCGGCCGAAAAACCTGTGGCCGCCAAGCACAATCCCGATGGCTACCTTGCACGCTATTCGATATTTGTCGGCAGTGCCGCCGAAGGGGCCATCTACCGTAAGGATTTTGTTGAGGCTGCCTCCGAGTCGGTGAAGCGGCTTCAATCGGGAGAAACGTCATGAGTAATGCTTCGCGTGAAAAGATCATGATCTTTGATACCACCCTCAGGGATGGCGCCCAGACCAGGGGAGTCGCCTTTTCGGTGGAAGATAAAATCAGGATTGCCCGGGGACTGGACCAACTTGGTGTCGATTTCATCGAGGGGGGCTGGCCCGGGAGCAATCCCAAGGATGTCGCTTTCTTTCACGAGATGAAAAAGGCCCCCCTTTCCCGGGCCTCTCTGACCGCCTTCAGCTCCACGCGGATGAAGAATATGGCGGTGGAAGAGGATGCCAATATCAGGACCCTTTGCGAGACTGGGGTACCGGCGGTGGCGATCTTTGGCAAAAGTTGGGACCTCCATGTAACCGAGGCTCTTGAAACCTCGTTGGATGAAAACCTTGCAATGGTTTCCTCGACCATCTCCTATCTTCGCGGTCGTTTTGAGAAGATCATCTTCGATGCGGAGCATTATTTCGACGGTTTCAAGGCCGACCGGGGGTATGCCCTGGCGGTCATCGAAGCAGCGGCGTCGGCGGGGGCTGACTGGATTGCCCTTTGCGATACCAATGGCGGCTCCCTGCCTTCGGAGATCCTTGAAGCGCAGGAGGCTGCCGCCGCCCGGGTTACCGTTCCCCTCGGTATCCACGCCCACAACGACAGCGAGCTTGCCGTTGCCAACAGCCTCGTTGCCGTCGGTGCGGGGGCAAGGATGGTGCAGGGAACGATAAACGGCCTTGGCGAACGGTGCGGGAATGCCAATCTCTGCAGCGTGATCCCCAATCTTGAATTGAAAGGGAACTTCCGCTGTCTTCCCGAGGGGCAGCTGGAAAAGCTTACTCATATAAGCCATCTTGTCAGCGAGGCGGCGAACCGGAGCCAGCCCGACTGGCTTCCTTATGTCGGCCGGAATGCCTTTGCCCATAAAGGGGGTATCCATGTCTCTGCAGTTCGGAAAAATAGTCGTTGTTATGAACATGTTTCCCCCGAGCTTGTAGGCAACGACCGTATCGTGACCATCAGCGAATTATCGGGGAAGAGCAATGTGCTTGAGAAGGTGAAAAAGCTGGGGATCGATCTTTCCGACGACCCGAAACGGACCGCAGGAATCCTCAAAGCGGTGAAGGAGTTGGAGGCCAGAGGCTATCATTTCGAGGGTGCCGATGCATCCTTTGAACTGCTTTCGGCAAGGGAACTGGGGACCTTGAAGGATTACTTTACCCTTCAGGGCTTCAGGGTTCTTACCTGGGCGGAGGGCGATGGCAAGTCCTGGTCCGAAGCCACTATCAAGGCAGCGGTTCCCGAGGAGGTCAGTCTCTCCGGCGGCTATTCCGATCCCGTGGAACACACCTCGGCCGATGGAAGCGGCCCTGTGGAGGCCCTTGACAGGGCCCTTCGGAAGGTCCTGGAAAAGTTTTATCCCGTTCTTGGGACGGTAAAGCTTTCGGACTATAAGGTGCGGATTCTCAATGAAGAAGCTGGCACAAATGCGACCACACGAGTCATGATAAGCAGCACGGACGGGGTCGATCATTGGACCACCGTGGGTGTTTCCGACAATATCCTGGATGCATCGTGGCATGCCCTTTGTGATTCGCTTATTTATAAACTGAAGAAAGAGGATGAATCCCGCCGCCATTCCGGCGGCGGGAGCATTGAAGAGGATAAGGAGGTGGCGTATGCCGCGCAGAATTAAGATTTTCGATACAACCCTCAGAGATGGCGAACAATCTCCCGGCGCATCCATGTCGCTGGAACAGAAAATAAAGATGGCCAGTGCCCTGGAGCGCCTGGGTGTCGATAGAATCGAAGCGGGCTTTCCCGTTTCCAGTCCCGTGCAGTTCGAGGCCGTTCAACGGGTCAGTGCAACGGTAAAGAAGGCGGAAGTCGTGGGACTGGCCCGCTGTGTACAGCGTGATATTGACGCCGCCTATGATGCACTCCGGGATGCCGCCCATCCCATGCTCCATATTTTCATCGCCACCAGTCCCCTTCACCGGGAGTACAAACTGAAAAAAAGTAAGGAAGAGATTCTTGATACGGTTCGGGAATGCCTCAATTACGGTGGAAAAGGCTTTTCACGGATGGAATTCAGCCCTGAGGATGCCAGCCGTACCGAGCCTGATTACCTGGTCGAGGTGGTAAAAACCGCCATCGAGTGCGGTGCCACCAGCATCAATATTCCCGATACCGTCGGTTACGCGGTTCCTAAAGAATTCGGCCAGCTTATAAGCTTTCTTGTCGAACAGGTCCCCCAGTTTTCCGACGGTTCGGTTGATCTTTCTGTTCACTGCCATAACGATTTGGGCCTTGCACTGGCAAACAGCCTGGCTGCTGTTCGCAGCGGAGCCAGCCAGGTTGAGGTCACCCTCAACGGTATAGGAGAAAGGGCGGGAAACTGTCCCATGGAAGAGCTTATTATGAGCCTCGATGTAAGAAAAGACATGTTCGATGTCGAGACCGGGATTCATACCGAGTATCTCTATCCCACAGGAAAACTGCTTCAAAGCATTACCGGATTATTAATCCCGCGAAATAAGCCGATCTTCGGAGACAATGTCTTTGTTCACGAATCCGGGATACATCAACATGGGGTACTCAATAAGCGGGAAACCTATGAGATTATGAAGCCGGAACGGATCGGAAGGTCCAGCGAAACCATCATTATGGGGCGCCATTCAGGAAAGCATGCATTGGAAGATAAGCTTTCCCAGTACAATATAAAACTGACCCGTCAGCAATTTGAGGATGTCTTTGCCCGCTTTACCGCGATTGCGGATAAAAAGAAAGAGGTGTACGACGAAGATCTCTTTTCTATCGTCGGTACCGTTTTAGGTGGAGTGGTGAAGGGCTTCTCCCTTCTGTATTTTCATACATTTACCGGTAACAGCCTCATTCCCGGAGCCACGGTAAAGGTACGTTCCGAAGCCGGAGAGAAGGTTGCCTCGGCAACCGGTGATGGCCCCGTTGATGCGGTCTTTAATGCCATAGACGAGTGTGTCGGCATAAATGCCAGACTGAAAGAGTACATTATCCACGCCATTGGATCGGGAAAGGATGCTCAGGGAGAGGTAAAGCTTGAGGTTGAGATAGAGGGCGCTACCTACGGGGGAAAGGCCTCATCAACGGATATTATCGAGGCATCTGCCATGGCCTACCTGAACGCTGTTAATCGTTTTGAGCTGCGTAAGCGGTGAGAAGTGGACATACAAAAACATGAAGCAACGAAACGTGGTGAGACAATACACTTGAGTAAAGGAGATTGATGTGGCAACAGGCCAGAGTATGAGTGAGAAAATTTTCTCCCGAAAGGCGGGCCGAAGGGTCCACCCTGGGGAGTATCTGATGCTCGATGTTGATGTCGCCCTGGGGAACGATATTACCGCCCCGGTGGCCATTAACGAGTTTCGGAAGGCGGGAGGGAAAAAACTTCGTTACCCCGACCGTGTGGTCCTTGTTCCCGACCATTTTGCGCCGAACAAGGATATTAAGTCTGCCCAGCAGGTGAAGCTGGTGAGGGATTTTGCCAATGAGCAGGGTGTGAAGCACTTCTTCGAAGTGGGACGCATGGGAATAGAGCATGTGATCCTGCCGGAGATGGGGATCGTAAGGTCCGGTGATTTGGTTATCGGCGCAGACAGCCATACCTGCACCTACGGGGCCCTCGGTGCCTTTGCTACCGGTGTCGGCTCTACGGATCTTGCCGGTGTGTATCTCACCGGCAAGGCGTGGTTCAAGGTCCCTTCAGCCATACAAGTCCGGCTTACAGGAAAATTTAGAAAGGGTGTGGCTGGAAAGGATCTGGTGCTTTACCTGATTCATATCCTCGGAGTAGATGGAGCCAACTACCGGGCAATAGAATTTACCGGTCCGGGAGTCGCCAGTGTTTCCATGGACAGCCGTTTTACCGTCAGTAATATGGCTATCGAGGCTGGCGGTAAGGCTGGACTCTTTCCCGTGGACGATGTCACCATCGCCTACGAAGCGGAGCGAGGCATCAAGGTTGAGCCCTTTGCGGCCGATGAAGATGCCGTCTGGGAGCGCAGCATCGATATCGATCTCGCCGATGTTCCTCCCATGGTTGCATATCCCTTCCTTCCTTCCAACGGTAAGAGTGCGGCGGAGGCAGAGAAGGAGAAGGTGAAAATCGATCAGGTCGTCATCGGAAGCTGTACCAACGGAAGAATCGAAGATCTCAGGGTAGCTGCCGAAATACTGAAAGGGAAAAAGGTTGCGCCATCCGTGAGGTGTATCATCTTTCCGGGAAGCCAGAAGATCTATCGCCAGGCGGTAGAGGAAGGCCTTGCCTCGATTTTTGTAGATGCCGAATGTGCCTTCTCCACACCAACCTGCGGTCCCTGCCTTGGCGGTCACATGGGGATCCTTGCAGAAGATGAGGTTGCCTTGAGTACCACAAACCGGAATTTCGTCGGAAGGATGGGGCATCTGAAAAGCAAGGTCTATCTTGCAGGACCGGCGGTCGCCGCACATTCGGCGATTACCGGCTACATCACCGATATCCGTGAGGGGGCGTAAATGAGCGATACCACCATGAAACGCAAGGGCAGATGTTTTGTCTTCGGGGATAACGTCAATACGGACGAGATTATCCCCGCACGTTACCTTTCCACCAGCGACCCTGCAGAGTTGGCTCTCTACTGCATGGAGGATGCCAGAAGCGGCTTCGGCCGTAGGGACGATCTTGCAGGATCGATCATGATTGCCGGTGAAAACTTCGGCTGCGGCTCCAGCCGCGAGCATGCTCCCATATCGATCAAGGCCTCGGGTATCGGCTGCGTCATCGCCAAGAGCTTTGCTCGGATATTCCTGCGCAATAGCTTCAATATCGGTCTTCCCATCATTGAGCTTCCCGAAGCCGACCAATTCGGCGAGGGCGACGAGGTCGAGATCGATTTTGATCGGGGACTTGTACGTAACCTTACGAAGAATAAAGAGTTTACGTTCAACCCCTATCCCGAGTTTTTGAAAAAGGTGATCGATTACGGGGGCTGGCTTTCCTATGCCAAGGCCGAATTGATGAAGGAGGGAGCATGAAGACCTTTCGTGTTGCAGTCCTTCCTGGAGACGGTATCGGCCCCGAGGTCATGACCGAGAGCCTTCGGGTTCTTGAGGCGGCCGGAAAGAAGTATGACATAGCAATGAAATTCGAGCAGGCGCTTATCGGGGGAGCCGCCATCGATGCCACGGGATCTCCCCTTCCTGATGAAACCCTCAACCTCTGCCGGTCTGCAGATGCCGTTCTCCTCGGTTCTGTCGGCGGACCGAAATGGGACAACTTGCCGCCGAAACAGCGGCCGGAGTTGGGCGGCTTACTTGCCATTCGCAAGGCCCTCAAGCTCTATGCAAACCTGCGGCCGGTTCGCCTCTATCCCGCGCTCTTTGATCAGTGTCCGGTTCGGATTCCTTCGGGATCGGGCGTTGACCTTTTAACGGTCAGAGAGCTTTCTTCGGGAATCTACTTTGGCGAGCCGAAAGAGCTTGATGAGAGCCATGGCCTCGATACGATGCTGTATGAGGCAGAGACGGTGAGCCGAATTGCAAAGGTGGCCTTCGAGGCGGCAGCGCGGCGCAGGGGAACATTGACCAGCGTGGACAAGGCAAATGTACTTTCCGCCAGCATCCTCTGGCGTAATGTGGTGGCAAAAATGGGAGCCGATTACCCTTCCGTTGAGCTGAACCACATGTATGTTGACAATGCTGCCATGCAACTTATTCTCAATCCAGGGGGCTTCGATGTCCTCGTAACGGGGAATCTTTTCGGCGACATCCTCTCCGATGAATCGGCGGCCCTTGCCGGCAGCCTGGGAATGCTTCCTTCGGCAAGCATTGGTGAAAGCGTGAATCTTTTTGAACCGTCCGGGGGATCTGCACCCGACATTGCGGGAAAGGGCATTGCAAATCCGATTGCCCAGATCCTTTCGGGAGCCATGATGTTCGAATATTCCTTCGACCGGGTGGATGCCGCACGTGCCGTTGAAGCTGCCATTGAGGCTGCCCTAAACGACGGCGTTCGTACAGGCGACGTAGCCGGTGGCGCCTCCTCTGTCGGGACCCGACAGATGGCTGACGCGGTGATCAAACGACTCTCCTAAAGTAACTTTTTTATCACGTATAGCGGCGGGCCCTTCTGGGAGTGCCGCTATACGTGTCTATATTGGTGTATTGATACCAATATCTTTTTTCTTTATTTGCGTTTTCTAGTCTCGGCATATAAAATTGTGAGAGAAAGGGTCCGGATTGTTTGAAAGACGCCTTTGAGCAGGGAGTGACGCATGGAAATCGAGAGTTCGGAAGAGATCCTCACGTTTTTTCAAAATCTTCTCAAATCAACCGATACCATTATCATTATTGCCGATGCCGATGTTCATATTAAATATTGGAATGAGAAAGCAGAACAGTTTTTTAATATAAAAGAGTCCTCTGTCCGGGGACGAAAACTAAGCGATATCGCTATTCCTCAATTTATAAAACCGGTCATGGAGGCCGTCAAAGAAGCGGTGGAAAAACGATGGCAGGTATTTCTCCCCGACCTTTACATCAGGCAGGAGAATGATACCGGACGATATATCGGGCTGAATATTGTTCCGATCTATCTCCAAAGCGGTACTCATGCCGGTTTTCTTATCGATGGAAAGGACATTACCGAAACCAGGGAGATGAAGCGACAAAATGAAGAAAGCCAGAAATTTCGTGCCATAGGAGAGATGGCTGCGGGGATTATCCATGAAATCAATACCCCGGTCCAATTTATAAAGAACAACCTACAATATTTGAATGCCTGTACCGATGAGGTGAGATCTTGGCTTAACACGCCGGGAAGCGAGGGAAAGAGGGAGATTCTTTCCACCGTAGAGGATTTTCCGGAGGTCCTTCACCAATCCCTTGAAGGAATCGATCGTATCACCAGCATCATTCGGTCTCTCCGCAATTATGCGCATCCGGGCTATGATAAACCGGTGCCGTTTTCTCCCTCCCAGGCCCTTGAGGATGCAGTGACGCTTTCCGAGAATCAGTGGAAACATATAGCCCGACTTCATACCCTTCTCCCGGAAAAGCCTATCATGGTTCAGGGCTTCCCTTCGCTCTTTTCTCAGGCCATGGTCAACATCATTATAAACGCTACCCATGCCATAGAAGAACGATTTGGCGATGACGCCCTCTCTAAGGGAATTATTGAGATAGAACTTGAAGAAGTTGGCAGTAGGGCGGTAATTCGGATCAGCGATAACGGTACGGGAATGACCGAAGAGGTTAAAAGTAGGGTATTTGAGCCTTTTTTTACCACGAAGCCTCAGGGCAAGGGCACAGGGCAGGGACTTGCCATTGTCTATACGGCCATAACCGGTAAGCATAGGGGTTCGATCCATGTGGATTCTCTTTCCGGAGAGGGGACCACATTTACCATCGAGGTGCCGAAAGGATGAAAGCATGCTGAAGGTGTTTTTTGTTGACGATGATACAAGTATACTGAATAGTTTTCGGCGTTTGCTTCAGTATTATCGAAAACAATTTGATTTCTCCTTTTTCAATAACGGAAACGATGCTGTAGCCTCCGATATTGTCCCTGATGTTTTGATTACGGATGCCATGATGCCGGGACTTTCCGGCATGGACTTGATCAGCTTGCTGAAGGAACGCATTCCCGGCCTCATAACGATCATTTTGAGCGGAGAGGTCGGTGCAAGCTTTCCCGACGAACTTGGTATCGACTATTTTCTTGAGAAGCCCTGCGATGTTGAGGATATCATCGATATTTTGGAGAAGTATGAAGCATGAGACTGTTTAGCGTTTTCAACAAGCTTTCCTCTATCCCGAATAGTCCCTTTGAGGTTTTAAAGGGAGAATACGATCGTGAGGGGATCCTTTCCAATTCGAATGAACAACTCAGGCGCATCATCGATCTTTCCGGGTTTTCCGATCCCGTTCGCCTGAGCGATATCTTCCCCAAAACCTTTCCAGTTTCATATCCCAAAACTATGTTCTCCCAGCTGACCAACGAAAGTGTTTCTATAAAACCCTTTTTTTTCGGGAAAAGAAAGGTCTCCTACCTCTGTTTTGAAAGATTAGGCCATCTGGAAAACTCCATCACCTTTATCGCCTTGCCCTTTGATAAAACGAGCATCCTCCAGCTCTTGCAGATGTATACGCAGTTTGAAGGCTATTACAACAGTAACCCCGATCTTGTTATTTGCGTGGACAGCACATGGCACATTGCCGACATCAATAGCGCAGGCTACCTCAAGCTCGGATACGCTTCCAAGGATGAAGCCCTGAATGAAGATATCAATGCCGTTTTCATCCTTTCGGAAGAGGCGATGAAGTATATCGCGGGTGAGCTTGCCATGGGGAACTCCATTACCGAATTCGAGTTGCTTTTAAACCAAAAGGGGGGCGGACATATTTCCGGACTTGCTTCAATTTTTGCCCTCTCGTACGGTGACGATGAACCCCAGATGTACTATTTCCACATCAAGGATACGACCCTTCAAACCGAGGCCTTTACCGGTCAGCTTCAGATGAACATGGAGTTGAGCGAATTAAATGAGGAGCTGAACAGGGCCTATGCCTCGATGCTTTCCCAGGAAAAGATGGCGGCTTTGGGGCTTCTTGCTGCCGGTATGGCCCATGAGATTAACAATCCTCTCGGTTTTATCTTCAATAATGTTACCGTGTTGATGAATCATTTTAAGGATCTGAAGAGTTTCGTTACCACCGTGAGGGAACTCTACGGACAGGACGGTGAGCTTGCCCTTAAGATCTCCGAGATTCAGTCGCTTGATAAGCGGCTTGACCTTGATTTTGTTTTCGACGATATCACTTCCATTGAACAGGAAAATCATGAGGGTATCGATCGCATCAAAAAGCTTCTCGGAAGTCTTAAAAGCTTTGCCCGCAAGGATCAAACCGAACGACTGAGCTACTATGATCTTAACGCTGCAGTAAAAGACACCCTTACCATTTCGAAAAACGAGTATAAGTATTCTATTGATATTGAAGAACACTACGGTAAGGTTCAGCAGTTTCTCTGCATTGCCGCCGAAATAAACCAGGTCCTGTTGAATCTTTTAATCAATGCAGTAGAGGCTATCCAGCAAAAAAAGGGGAGGGCTGAACGTGGCTTGATCATTATTGAAACAAGTCAGGATAATAAGTACAGCTACTTCCGCATCTGTGACAATGGCCCCGGCATCAGTGAAGAATATGTGCGAAAAATATTCGATCCCTTTTTTACAACCAAACCGATAGGCGGCGGTAGCGGACTTGGGCTGACCCTGGCCCATGATATTATTGTGAATAAGCATAAGGGAAAACTGGAGGTGAAACCTTCGGAAAACGGTGCCTGTTTTCTCGTTTCCATTCCCAGAAATTTGGAATCGATTGAGGAGTAAAAATGGATCACACGATTCTTTTTGTCGATGATGAAGAAAATATTCTGAAAGCGCTCGGCCGGCTGATGAGAAAGACCGGCTATACCTGTTTTTTTGCATCCAGCGCCAAAGAAGGGCTCGAGATCATAAAAAAAGAGCGCCTGAGCGTGGTTGTTTCGGATATGCGGATGCCGGAGATGAACGGGGTCGAGCTCGTCCGTGCCGCAAACGAGATTGATCCCGTGAGCGTGAAGATTATCCTCTCCGGCTATTCGGATATCGACGATATTATGAGCGCCGTGAACGGCGGCCACATCCATAGTTATATTACCAAACCGTGGAGAGAGGCCGACCTCATGATTACCTTGATGAATGCATGCGAGATGTACGAGCGGCGTATTCGGGAAAAAGAGATGTTGCAGGAGCTGAAAGAGAAAAATGAGGCTCTGAAAGAGTTGAATGAAAATTTAGAAAAGATCGTTCAGGCGCGCACCTGGGAGATTAAGGCCAGTAATCTGCTTCTTAATTCCATTCTCAAGGGCACTGGGGAGCAGGATATCCTGGAACAGGGGGCTCTCATTATTTCTAAACTTGCAGGGAATGTTCCTGTCTTCGCCTACTCCTTGGTAAGTGGAAACAGTTTTACCTCACAGAAAGGAGTGCCCCCTGTAGAAATCGGGGAGAAAATTCTTGATCAGCTGAAAAAAAGCTTGAAGGCCGTAGTATCCGGCGCCGATCTCTATATCCCCCTTCTTAAACGCGACCGACTTCTCGGTATCCTGTCTCTTACCGGGGCAGGCCGAGGTGATGTTCCGGCCCTGCTTCACCGGATGGCAAATGTACTCTCGGGGATACGGCTCTATCTTTCTCAGCAGGAACTTGTCGGATCCTCGTCCGAAATTATCAGTTCTATCGATATGATGATCGAGGAAGCCGATGCCGCTACCTGATGACACGTTGCTGGAAGTGACGGGATTTGAAGATATTCATAGCCTGAAAGATCTTCTTCAACTTAGAGAATCTCTTATGCGGCTTTATACTGCAATGGCACCAGAGGGCGGAGGAGATGCGTTCGATCAGCTTCCCAAAACCGTTTTCCTTACCGAAGGTGATCCTGTCTGCCGCCTTATGGCCGATGTTGCTTCTGCAGAGGGGCTTTCCCTTTCTCGGCAACTTCCCTTTGATCGCCAAAGTATCGAGTTTTCACGGGATGGAAAATGGTTTTTGTACCAGACAAAGCTCTCCGGCTATCTTGTTTGGAATGAGGGCCTTGCCGTTATTTCTCCGATTCTTCGACTCTCTCCCTATCTTCTCAGTTTTCGAAGAGTACCACTTTGCGACGGCAAGGAAGGACTCTCTTTCTATCTTTCGACCTTCTGTGAAGCACGCCGCCGCAGCAACCTTGATCCGAATATTACCATACTCTCTCCAGAAGAGGCGGCGCTGCTTCCCAACGGGCCTGAGGTGGAAACTCCATTAATCAGGGGCCTTGAGCCGCTTCCGGGCAGAGATGCCCGGATTCGTGTTCTTGTCAAGGAAGAGACGCCCGTGGATTCTCTGCTCGATCAGGTCGATTATCGGGATTTTCATCACTATATTGTCGCCTCTACGGATCAGCTTCTGGTTGAAAAAGAGGAAGCGACGGCTGGACGGACAGGCGTTACCGTCGACGGTAAGCGTATCGAGGTCGATCCCGGAAAGGATCGTCCCTTTACCGGGGAAGAAAATATCCGGGCCGAATCGAAAAATGGCGTAACCCGTTTTTTTGCGGCTATCGGTGGTGTCGTTCATCTTTCCGATCACAGTGTGTCTGTTACCGAGCTTATGGTCGTCGAAGGTAATGTCGATCTGAAAACTGGCAACGTCGTCTATGAGAAAGATGTACTCATCAAGGGATCGGTGCTAAGCGGCTTTTCCGTTTTTTCCAAAGGATCGGTCTTTATTACCGGCCTGGTGGAAAACGGTGTAGAGCTTCGAAGCGAAGGTAATCTTTCGGTTCAAGGTGGTGTCATTGGTTCTGATACCAGGATCCAGGCAGGTGGGGATGCCGCTTTCGGTTTTGTACAGGATGCCCGTGTCTACTGTGAAGGTAATCTACTGATCAACAAGTATGCACTCAATGCACATCTCTTTGCAGGAGGAGTTCTTTCCGTTTTTGGTAAGGGAGTAAAGGAACGGCACCAGGCCGTGAGCGGGGGTAGTTGTGCGGCAATGTTGGAACTTCGCCTTCACAGTGTCGGTTCTTCGGTCCAGGATACCTCTCTCATTGCCGGTTACAACAGCTATGCGGAACAGTCCCTTCGGAATATCGAGGAGGCAATAGCGGCTCTTGAGCTTCATATCAATAAGCTCATGAGTCATATCGGCCTTGATTTAGATCTGACAAAGGCAAAGGACCGAATTATAAACATGCGACCGGATCAACGTGCAAAATTGAAAGGAAAACTTGTTGAATTAAAGATGCATGGCGCCAAACGAGAGGAGCTTTTGCTTGAACTGGAGCGACGGAAGGAAGCGGTCTATCAACACAATCCCGAACTTTTGAAAATCACGATACATGGACAGCTTGTTCCGCGTGTATCGGTCCAGATGATGGATGACTTACGACTCTATAAAGCAGCAACCAGTGGTGTGGCACTTTCTTTTCGCGATGGGGCCATTGTTGGAATATAGATGCTTGATTAATTAAACAAAATCAAATATTGTTTTGTTTATGTTAAACAATAACGATATTTATCTATCAAAAACCATTCAGGAAGATCTTTCCCGCGGTTACCGAAGCGAGTTTGCATCAGGGAGAGAACGCTATTGTTGTCTTTTCTGCGGTATGGTCCGTGAAAAGGGCCGTGTATATCCCCAGGATGATCTTTTGTTGGATGCCGAGGCTTCCATGCGCTATCATCTGCAGGAACGTCATGGAGGAGTCTTCGCCGCTCTTCTTAAGGCTGGAAAAGAGCTCCACGGTTTTTCTCAACTACAGTGTGACATGCTTTCTCTCATGTATGAAGGGAAAAACGATCAGGAGATTGCTGCGATGAGCGGCGGAAAGGCGACATCGACCGTTCGAAATCATCGTTTCCAATTCCGTCGCAGGAGACGAGAGGCCTTAATTCAGTTGGCTATCCTCAACCTTTTGGAAATGAGAGAACGAGAGGGCAGTGACCAGGATGGTCTGTACTCCTTTGCCGCAGGTTTGTCGGTTCATGATGACCGTACCGTGGTAACGCGTCGGGAAGCAGAAACAATCATGCGGAAATATCTTGATCTTGCCGTCGACGGACATGTGGTGTGCCTAAAAAAATGGCCCAAAAAACAAAAAGAAAAACTCCTTGTTCTCGATCGGATCGTTCGCCGATTTGAAGCGGGGAAACATTATGCTGAAGTCGAGGTGAATGATATTCTCGGATCCATTACCGATGATTATGTCACCATACGGCGTTATCTCATCGATTACGGCCTATTGGAACGAAAAGAGGGAGGGGGTGAATATTACCGGGGGCGCTGAGCGCTCCCGGATTGATTCGGATTACTGGAATCGTTCCTTGACACTATGGGAAGGGGCCTGTATTATGGCTTGTAAAGGTTATATCGTTATAACAAAATAACGATATATTATTTGTGAGGTGTCTGTGAAACAAAACAGCGGACTTGATCCTTCCAGCCCCATCCCCCTCTATTTCCAGTTGCAGGAGATCCTTCGCAAACAGATCGGAGCCGGGGAGTACAAACCGGGAGACCTTATTCCAAGTGAAAAGGAACTACAGGAACGGTTCGGTGTTAGTAGAATTACGGTCAGAAATGCCATTAATGGCCTGGTCTTCGAAGATCTTTTGGTAAAAAAGCAGGGCCATGGTACCATGGTTGCCTTACCCCGAATCGTCGAGGATTTTTCCCGCCTTAAAAGCTTTACCGAAAAGATGCGGGATTTGGGGACGGATCCCGACAGGATTGAGACCCGTGTCCTCCGCGCCAAGCGGATTAGTGCCTCTCAAAGAATCGGGGGGCATCTGAAGATTCCCGTTTCCGATACACTGATTTATATCAAAAGACTTCGTCTTATCGATGGTGAGCCCGTTGCCGTTTTTGAAAGCTATATCAGGGCGGAGCTCGGTATTGGTGAGGACGAGGACTTTACCAGATCCATCTATGAGATTTTCGAAAAGGACCACAAGTTGAAGATTATCGGTGCTGAAAAGAGCATCGAGGCAAGTTGTGCACAGGGTGAGGAGGCGGCACTTTTGCACCTTCAGGAGGGCGACTCGACCCTGATTATTCGCCATACGACCTTTGCCGAGGGTAACCTTCCGATCGAATATGCCGAGGGAGTGTATCGCGCCGATCGCTACAAATATGTTGTGCGGCTCAAGAGGTAGCGCATGTTTTTGGGTTTTGATATCGGTACCGGCAGCGTAAAGTGCACGCTACTTTCCGAAGCGGGAAGTGTGAAAACTTTTTCGGCAGGCTACGAGGGATTACCCGGAAGTGTAGGCCGTCAGGAAAGCGGGACGCTGATAGACGCCCTAAGACGGCTACTCGGAGAGGCGGCGAGCTTTGCCCGTTCTTCGGGAGAGGCGATCAAAGCCCTTTCGGCTTCGGGCCATGGTCCCTCTCTGGTGGTTCTCAATAAGCGTGGAGAGGCCGAACCGACGTTTTTGACCTGGCAGGATGCCTCCGCTTCGGCCGAAGCGGAGGAGATTGCGGCTGCCATCCCCGGCTTTACCAAAACCGGCGAATGTTGGGAGGCTAAGCTTTTATCCGCCTGGCGCCGCCTCGGTTCTGCGTGGCATGGCGAGAGGGCCCTTTATCCGAAGGATTTTGCCCTTTATCTTTTGTGCGGCAGAATCTTTACCGACCGTTCGACGGCAACAACGCTCGCCTTTTACGATGCCGATGCCTCTACCTGGCGTCAGCCCTTGTGTGGCATCGACGAACGCTTTTTTCCGGAGGTTCTTGAGTCCTGGGAAGAGGTGGGGCGTACCAGAACCACCTTCAGCAGAGCCTGCGGGCTCGAGGACGGAATAGCGGTTTTCGGCGGAGGGATAGACGCTTGGTGCGAGGCCTTGGGCGCGGGAGCAGTGGAAGAGGGGATGTTGGTTGACGGCTCAGGAACCTCCACCTGCCTGAGTATCTGCCGTCCCAAGGATGAGGAGCCCTTGGAACATGTGATTCCCGGCAAAAGCTATCGTATCGAAACCATTTCCTTTACCGGCGGTAGCATTCGCTGGGCGGAGCAGCTGCTCGGTTTGTCTGTCGATCGCTGGAAACGGGAGTACCGTGCCTCCGGGCCGATTCCGCTTCTTTTCCTCCCTTATCTCATAGGAGAGCGGAGCCCAATCTGGGATGAAGATGCTTCTGCCCTTTTTATCGGTCTTCGCAGCAGTCATGATGCAGGGGCTGTGATGCATGCTGTACTTCAGGGAACCGCCTGTGCGGTGGGGCAGTGCCTCTCCCTCATTACCCCTAAGATTGAAGGAAGTATTGTCAGAGCCGTCGGAGGGGGAGCAGAGAATCTCCCCTGGCTCGGTATGAAGGCAGGGATTACCGGGGCGTCCTTTGCGGTCATGAGAGAAAAGGACGCATCGCCCCTGGGCGCCGCTATTCTGGCGGCCTTCGGTTCCGGACATGGATCGCTTCGTGAGCTTACGAAGCGATTTGCAAAGATCGAACGTACCATTGAACCGGATCCGGCCGTGAAAGAACAGTATGGGAGACTTGCCGGTTCTTATCGCCGGTTGTATGAAATCGTGAAGGATGAAATGAAATTGCTGGCAGAGGAAAGGAGAAGAAGATGAGACGCATGAACAAAATTTTTCGCGGCGACGGCCGGACGGTTATTGTGGCAATGGACCACGGAACAGGTTTGCCGGTATTGCCTGATTTGAACAAGACGGGAGATGTCTTGCAGAAGATTGTTGCGGGAGGGGCGGACGCCATCCTGACCAGTTATGGGATAGCAACACGGTATGAAGAAGAAATTTCGGGAGCCGGTCTGATTCTTCGGCTTGACGGCGGGAACAGTGCTTTATCGAAAAATTCTGCCGGTAACCAGGTTTTCTCTCCTGAGGATGCGGTAAGAATTGGAAGCGACGGTTGTGCATGTATGGGCTTTCCCGGCGCTGAAAACGAAGTGGCCACCTTGACACAGGTGTCTCGTTATGCAGTGGAGGCCCGAACGTGGGGAATGCCACTGATGGCTGAGATGCTCCCCGGCGGATTCGCCCCTGAACCTCCCAATAGCGTGGAAAATGTCCGCCTGGCGGCAAGAATAGGGGCGGAATGCGGGGCCGATATCATCAAAACCGTCTATACCGGTACACCCAAAGAGTTTAAGAGTGTGGTTGATGGCTGTTTCCGACCCGTTGTTATTCTCGGAGGAGAAAAATCCTCGAATCTTGCAGGGCTCTTTTTGATAATCGAACAGGCCATGGAAGCCGGTGCTTCCGGTGTTGCAATCGGCAGAAACGTCTGGAAACATCCGGATCCCGGTGCCGTTACCCAGGCCTTGGTTGAATTGGTTCACGATGGAAAGAGCGCCGGAGAAGTCGGTTCTAATCTATAGGAGGCATTGGGATGATGAAGGTTGTAGCAATAACGGGTAAAGAACGTGCCGAGATTCGTGAGGTACCTCGTCCGGAGGCAATGGCCGGCGAGGTTTTAATAAAGATCGACACCTGCCTTTTGTGTACCTGGGAGCAACGCATGTTCGGCGGAGATTCGAGCACGACGCTGCCCTTCGTCCCCGGCCACGAGGCATCAGGAACAATCGAAGAGATTCCCGAAGGAACCGTCACCTCGTTCAAGGTCGGCGATAAGGTCGTATTTAAGACTCTCGATCATTGTGGGCACTGCTCATACTGCTATCAGGGACATACGAACCAATGCACAGGAACAGCAAAGAAGCGGAGTTACGGCGGAATGGCGGGAAGCGGGGGACTGGCTGAATACATCACCCTCGATATTTCCAAGGTTTTTCCCGTTTCTGCTGATCTTGATCCCGTTTGTGCTGCTTTTGCCGAACCCCTTGCCTGCTGTGTCCACAGTATGGGACGGGTGGAGCTTCATTTGGGAGACACCGTTGCCGTTATCGGTGCGGGAATTATGGGGCAACTTCACGCACTGCTCGCCCGCTTGCGTGGCGCCCGCGTTATTGTGGTCGAGCCCGATAAAACGCGAAGAGAGCTTGCTCTCAGTCTCGGTGCTCATCTCGGTGTGGATCCTTCGGCTTCCGATCCTGTTGAACAGGTCCTGCGGCTTACCGATGGCGAAGGGGTCGAAGCCGTATTTAGTACAGTGACGAAAAGTTCTGTGGCTGCTTCCGCGGTATCGATGCTGCGGAAAATGGGAACCTTGGTACTGTACGGTTCATTTCATCCCAATGAGCCTATTCCAACCGATCCGAATGCTGTTCATTACAAGGAGTACGTGATAACCGGCTCCTACAGCCCTTCGACGGTGGATTTTTTTCGGGCGACACGATTACTTTCCGCAAAGTTGATCGATCCTATGCCTTTTATCTCGGAAATTTTCCCGATGGAAAAGGCGCAGGAGGCTTTTACGGCATCGCTTCGGCCGGATACCTACAGGGTAGGCATTCGGATCGATAGTCATATAAGGAGGTAGCGATGAATATGAAACGACTTATGGGAATAGCGGCCGGAATGCTGCTGTTTTCGACCATGCTTTTTGCCGGAGGACGGCAGGAAGCAACGGCGCCCACAGCGGCTGGAGAGGAAGGTGAGCTTCCCTATGCAGGGGTTGAGTTGCACTTTGCTGTAGCGGCTGAACAGTTTGCCGATTACATGAAGGTATTAGCCCAGGAGTTTGAAAAAAACACCGGTGCCAAGATTGAAGTGGATATCTT
The DNA here is from genome assembly GCF_000143985.1 of Sediminispirochaeta smaragdinae DSM 11293. Classification (GTDB taxonomy): domain Bacteria; phylum Spirochaetota; class Spirochaetia; order DSM-16054; family Sediminispirochaetaceae; genus Sediminispirochaeta; species Sediminispirochaeta smaragdinae. The sequence goes on from NC_014364.1 coordinate 1,740,679, forward strand.
GGGATATACCGAATTGTATCAGCGGATTACCCAGGATTTTACCACCGATACGAAGCAGTATGATCTTCTGACTGTTGATATCATGTGGTCCGGGGAGTTCGCCAAAAACGGCTGGACAGAGGATTTGACGCCGATGATCGATCGTGACAAGGCGGAAATCGATTACGACGACATTATGCCGGTTACCTGGACCCTTGGTTCTTGGGATGGACAGCAGGTCGCCTTTCCCATGGCAGGCTATGCCAATAGCTTGATCTACCGCAAAGATCTTTTCAATGATCCGGAAGAGAAGGCCGCCTTCAAGGCAAAATATGGCTATGAGCTGGCCCCTCCAACGACAATCAAGCAGCTTGGCGATGCTGCCGAGTTTTTTACCCGACCCGATGAAAATCTCTACGGCTTGGTTGCAAACGGTGCCAGGGGTTCTGCCGTGGCACAGGATTGGATGGAGTATATGCGCAGCTTCGGGGCTTCGATTTTCGATGGGGATGGAAATGTCGTAGTCGACAGTCCTGCCTCCCTTGCTTCTTTGAAATTCTTTGTCGATATTTTTGACAAATGGGCACCGCCGGGAGCCATCGGATACTGGTGGGACGACCGGGAAACCTCATATCGAACAGGACAGGCCGTTATGCAGTCTTCCTGGAGCATTGCCCGTGCCGGATATGAGGATCCTGAAATTAGTCTTGTAGTTGGAAAAACCGACATGACCCCGGCACCTCGTGTTGAAGGCGGAGATGTTGAATACGGTTTCGGCGGCTGGGGGGTCGGTATAAATGCCGATATCTCCGATGCCAAGAAAGCGGCTTCTTGGGACTTCATTAAGTTTATTACCGGCAAAAAGGCCCAGAAAGAGTGGCTATTAAACGATGGGGCGCCTATTCGCCGGTCCACTCTTACCGATCCCGATCTGAAGAAACAGATGCCCTGGCTCGACAAAATCTATACCGTTTTTGAAAATGGAAACGGAGATTATCGACCCAGAGATCCCAACTCGAATGAGATTCAGTCGATTCTTGCCCTGCGGATCAACCAGGCCATTACCCACGAGTTGACTCCTGAGCAGGCTCTCTCCGAGGCTGCAAAAGAGATCAAGGCGTTGGAATAGCCTGCTCTCCATGAAGAACTGATATGTTTCCCGGGGGAGTGGTGTTTATCCGCTCCTCCGGCTTGATAACAGCAGGAGACGAGAATGGAAACAGATACAACAGGATTTATTAAGACGAAGAAGAACCGGTCGCTCATGTGGTTTCTGGTTCCAATCACCGTCTATCTTCTCTTTTTCTTCCTTTACCCGGTAATCTACGATATCTATATCAGTTTTTTTGATTATCGGTTGGGTAGCCAGGCGCAGTTCGTTGGTTTTGGTAACTACCGTGCCATGCTGAATGATTCCCAATACATGGGCTCGCTTATAACCACCATGGTGTTTGTTGTTGCGGCGGTAGTTTCCGAATTGGTTCTGGGAATGCTTATAGCACTTCTTTTGAACAATGAGCACCCGTTGATGCAAGGTATCAGAACCATCATTCTTATTCCCACCGTTTTTACTCCCCTTGTTGCCGGTTTGGTGTGGAAGGCCTTGTATCACCCCGATTTAGGCATGTATACCTACTATCTTCGAAAAATTGGTTTGGATATCGGGCGCGGTTTGACCGTAGAGCGATCATCCGCCCTTTTTTCGGTAATCTTGGTTGATATATGGGAATGGACCCCCTTAATGGTTATTGTTATCCTTGCCGGCCTTAAGAGCCTTCCGAAAGACCCCTATGAGGCCGCCATGCTGGACGGAGCTTCCCGCTTGCAAATATTTTTTCGGATAACCCTTCCCCTATTGCGCCCCACGGTAGTGGTTGCTCTTTTGATACGTACCCTTGATGCCCTAAAGATTTTCGACATTGTCTGGTCGATAACCGGTGGCGGCCCGGGAACGACAACGACCGTCGCAAATCTGCGAATCTACGAGGTCGGCATGCAGCATCTGAAGATTGGTTATGCTGCAGCCCTTTCCAATGTCCTTTTGGTTTTCGGCGTCATCGCCGGAGTGTTCTTCGTTCAGTCCTTGTACAAGGGAAAGGAGGCTTGACATGGCGGTAGCCGGATATACGAAAGGAAGCACATATACGCTCTGGACCCTGCGAACCCTGGTCATCATTTGTTTGGTACTCTTTTTTATGCTGCCGGTGGTCTGGATTCTTACAACCAGCCTTGCGCAACGTATTGCCATGTTTAAGCTTCCGCCTCAGCTCTTTTCGAAGCCTACATGGAAAAACTTTTCCTACATCTTTACCCAGATGCCTGTACTTACCTGGACGCTGAACAGTCTCATCATCTCGTTGGGCACCATGGTTCTTTCCCTTTTCATTGGGGTTCCCGCAGGTTATGCCTTTTCACGGGTCGACTTTACGGGAAAAAAGCTGCTGCTTATGGTGATTTTGCTTACCAGGGCACTGCCCACCATTGTCATAGTCCTGCCGTTTCGGGTTATCATGCAGTCGATAGGGATTTTGGGGACGAGGCTTGCCGTTATCCTTATCGATACGGTCTATAATGCGGCCTTCACCTTTTGGCTCATGAGCGGCATCTTTGAATCGATTCCGGAGGAGCTCGAGGAGGCAGCACGTATCGACGGGTGTACGCCCATCCAGGCCTTTCTCCTTGTCGCCGTGCCTCTCAGCAAACCGGGACTGGTTACCTCGGCCCTTTTTGCCTTTATCTTTTCCTGGAACGATTTCCTCTTTGCCCTTACCCTGACAAGCCCGGATACTGCAACGCTTCCCCTTGGAATGCTCAGTACCTATGGGGTGATGCAACAGGGATGGACCTACATGGCCGCCATGGGTGTGGTTGCAATTGTTCCCGTGGTAGCCCTATCTCTTTTCCTCCAGCGTTACTATGTGAGCGGACTTACTTTCGGTGGAGTGAAGTAATATAAAAAAAGGCCGGTGCAGGTTTCACTGCACCGGCTGCCTTTATTGCCTTGCCGTGTTTACTTTAGCAGATCCTTTTCAATAACGTATTTTTCAAAAACAAAAAGGGTTGTTTTCGCGGCTGTGGTCACCTGCATGGAAGAAAGGGTTGAGCCCGAAACGGTATCGATCGATGAGTCGTAGGCCATACCGGCATACTGCTCTTTGGTTGCCGGCTCCGACATATTCATATGATGATCGTTGTGGGAAATCCAAAAATCAACAAGCTTTGCCTTCTGCCCATCCGCTTTCACTAAGAGAATGATGTCCTCAAAGTGGTTTGCAATACGAAAATCCCGTGCCCACCAGAGGTAACCGACAACCCTACCACCTTTTACGGCAGGATAAAAATGATAGTTTGCTTCCATTCTATCTGCTTCAATATACGCGGGACGAACGGCATCAAGCTGAAAGCTGGTCATAGCCTGTTTTACGAAATCGGCATCCGACCTGGTCGACTGTTGGGCAAATAGGCCGACGGAAAGGGCCAATAACATAATGGATGAAATGAGAAGAATCTTTCGCTTCATAACACACTCCTTATTATAGAGAATACATAGTGACAAAATTTTATGCATTCTGACCAAATTAGTCAAGAAAAAAATATCTATTTGTTTCCCTATCCTCTACCCACGGTCCACCTTCTCCCTTTTCCATTGTATGCTTTCATGATACAATGGCTGACGCTAAAATTTGCATCATGGAGTTCATGCGCTGTGAGAGAGAAGAATGATAAGCAACTTCGAGATTTCAGTGAAGTTTATGATTTGACCATTGCAAGGGCAGCAGAGCTTGCAGATGGATATGTTTCCACGGAAGAGGTAGAGCCCGGACTATGTCGGGGTAGAGTGCTTGCCATGGATATATGCACCGACCGTGAGCTTCCCCCCTTCGATAGGGTTGCTATGGATGGATATGCCTGCCGGAGGGGCGATCTTCCGGGTACGTTGCGACTTATCGGCGACAGCGCAGCCGGCAGCCGTGATCGGCTGAAAGTCGAGCCGAAAACGTGTGTCAAGGTTATGACGGGGACCGTATTGCCGGAAGGGGCCGACATGGTTGCAATGGTCGAGTACTCTTCGGAACATACCGATGGTAGCACTACCTATATTACTCTGGAAGATGCTCGTATTATTGACGGTTCTTCCAACTTTAGTCCCCAGGGTGAGGATGTAAAGGCTGGATCGCTGGTTCTTAGCGCCGGAACCGTACTTTCGTCCAAGCATATCGCTCTCCTTGCATCGGTCGGGTATGCAAGGCCCTTGGTGAGGCGTCTTCCAAGGGTCGGTCTTCTTGCAAGCGGGAATGAAGTGATAGAACCTGAAGAGAACCCTGACCCCTTTCAGGTCAGAAATGCGAATGCGAGCCAGGCAATGGCTCAATTGGGAGAATTGGGAATACGCCCCCGCTATTACGGTATCGTTCCCGATGATGTCGGGCAGCTTTCTTCCGTGCTTAAGCATGCCGCTATGGAAAATGATCTCATACTGATGAGCGGCGGAGTCTCCATGGGGGAGTATGATTTTGCACCCGATGCCATTACCGAGAACGGGTTTACCATCCTTTATGACAGAATAGCAGTGAAGCCGGGACGTCCGTCGACCTTTGCCGTCTCAGAACGTGCTGATCTCTTTGGCCTTCCGGGAAATCCCGTTGCCAGTTTTGTGATAACGGAACTACTTGTCAAACCCTATCTCTACCGGCTTATGGGGGCACACTTCCAGCCTTTTATGGCCCGCTGTCCCTTGGCAGAGGCGTTTCTCCGCCGTGATGCCGAACGCGAGGAGTGGTTCCCCGTAACCATCGGGAACGATGGCTCTGCACGACCCATTGCCTACCATGGCTCAGGCCATTTCCAGGCGTTACCTGCCGCCGATGGATTCATGAAAATTGATCGGGGAATCTCAGAGATGAAGAAAGGAAAAATGGTTGTTGTTAGATCCATATAAACGCCACATACACTACCTCCGTATATCGGTGACCGATCGCTGTAATCTGCGTTGCGTCTACTGTATGCCGGAAGAGGGGGTTCCTCTTATCCCTCATGATCAAATTCTCTCCCTTGAGGAAATTCGCGATATCGTGAAGGTCGCCCTTTCCTTGGGAATAGACAAAATAAGGTTGACCGGCGGGGAACCGCTGGTGCGAAAAGGAATTGTCGATCTGGTGGCGATGATTGCCTCCTTCGAAGGCCTTCGTGATCTTGCAATGACCACCAACGGCATATTGCTCTCAACCTTTGCCGCGGATCTGAAAGCCGCGGGTTTGAACCGGGTGAATGTCAGCCTGGATACCATGGATCCGGTCCGCTATGCGGAGATAACCAGGGGCGGAAAAATAGAAGATGTCCTCGAAGGGCTTGCCGCCGCAAAGGCTGCGGGGCTTTCACCGATTAAGCTCAATGCCGTGGTTCCCTTTAATTCCGGCCCCCTGGCTGCCGGGGATGTTGCCCGTTTTGGCGAAGAACAGGGATTTGAGGTGCGTTTTATTCACCAGATGGATCTTCAGGCCGGTGAATTTACCGTTGTCGAAGGGGGCGAGGGAGGGGATTGTGCACACTGCAGCCGTCTCAGGCTTTCGAGTCGAGGGATTATTTACCCCTGTCTCTTCAATGATATAGGATTTGATGTGAAGACGTTAGGCGCACGGGAGGCAATTCTTGCCGCCGTACGCGGTAAACCGAAATGTGGTGTTCCCGGCAGTGGAAATACCTTCTATGGCCTCGGAGGATAGTTATGAGCGAATATGACCCTTCCGGTGAAATCAGAAAGGCGGAGGGACGATTAACCCATGTCGATGAGACGGGTAGGGCGTCGATGATTGATGTGGGAGACAAGGTTCCGGTCAGACGAGTTGCCATAGCGGCGGGGCGTATTACCCTGGCCCCCTCTACGGTGGCACTCATACGGGAGAACAAGGTAAAAAAGGGGGATGTTTTGACGGTCGCCCAGATCGCGGGGATTCAGGCGGCGAAACATACCCATCATTTGATCCCCCTTTGCCATCCCTTACCCCTGACCAAGGTTGATGTCCGTACCAAACTCACCGATGACGGGGTAGCGGTGGAGGGCGAGGCCCGTTGTACCGGGAAGACCGGGGTCGAGATGGAGGCCCTGACCGCCGTGCATGTGGCCCTGCTTACGATTTACGATATGTGCAAGGCCGTGGATAAAAGTATGGTTATGGAAGGAATTCATCTTGTTGAAAAACGGAAGGAAGTAATCGAATGAAGATCACAGCAGAATCGATCAATATATCGGAGGAGAAGGGAACGGCAAAGCATCCGGTTCCTCACATTGGAGTCTATGACCACGGCTTTCGTGGCGATGCCCATGCCGGTGATTGGCATCGCCAGATTAGTCTGCTCGGGAACCCGAGTATCAGACGTTTCGAAGAACGCATGACAAGAAAGATCGGTCCGGGAGAGTTCGGCGAAAATATTACCGTCGACGGGATAGATCTGAACGATGTCGCCGTTCTGGACCGGTTTCGGATCGGCGATGTTGAGCTGGAGATTACACAGATCGGAAAGAGCTGTCACGGCGACGATTGTGCCATCTATCGTGAGGTGGGAAAGTGTGTCATGCCCAAGGAAGGGCTCTTTGCCAGGGTCATAAAGCAAGGCACCATACAACAGGGTGCCGAGATGGAATATCTGCCCCGCCCCTTTACCGTTCGGGTCATAACCATCAGCGATAGGGCGTATGCCGGCGTCTACGAGGATATCTCAGGCCCGAGAATCACCGAATTGGTAAAAGCAGGCTTTTCGACGAAGCGTTACCATCTGAAAACTATCTACCAGCTTCTTCCCGATGATCAGGCTGCCATTGAGGCTGCTCTTCGGAGTGCTGTGGAAGCGGGGGACGATTTGATTTTTACCACCGGAGGCACGGGCATCGGACCTCGCGATGTGACACCTGAGGCGGTTATGGCCGTTGCCGACAAGATCCTGCCCGGTGTTATGGACCATATTCGTCTCAAATATGGGGCGGAAAAGCCGAATGCCCTTTTCTCCAGGAGTCTCTGTGCCATATCGGGACACTCAAGTATCTTTGCCCTTCCGGGCAGCGTTCGAGCGGTGGAAGAATATATGAGGGAATTACTGGGCATGATCGACCACATGGTTATCATGATCCACGGCATCGGCCATTAATGGAGATTTACCCCATCAATGAGGTAATTCCCATCGTCGAAAATTTTTATTGTACAGAAATTTCCCCGATCGACGGAGAAGAGCCAATGTCCTTCTATTCCTCTTCCGGTAAGGATAGATAGAAGGCATCGTATGGGCCCGCCGTGGGTAAGTACGAGGATACTGTCTGATGCTGTCCCTTCTATTTCCTGTTTCCAAAACGCTTCGACTCGTTTCTGAAGCATGGCAAGACTTTCTCCCCCTGGCGCGGGAATGTTTGGATCGGTAAGCCACCTGTCAAAGAGATCCGGATCCTTTGCTTTGACAGTTTTTGATCGGCAGCCCTCCCAGCGACCGAAATCCAACTCTTCGAGCCGTTTGTCCCAGCTTACCATGGTACTCGCACCTTCCTCCTCCTTCGCAGCCCAAAATGGATCGATGGTTTGACGACAACGAAGCAGGGGACTCGAGAAAATTCGTTTTGGGGCAAAGGTAAGCAGGAGGCCGACAAGTTCCATGGCCCGTTCTCTTCCTTCCGGAGAGAGGGGAGGGTTGCTCCCCCGCCCAATATAACCGACTCCTTCGCATTCGGCGTGACGAAGCAGGATGATCGTTTTCATGTCAGAAGAATTTCGAGATGGGGACGATGAGTATGAGTACGCAAAGTTCGCAGAATTCGATTACTGCGCCGTAGACATCCCCGGTAAGCCCCTCGAGTTGGGAGGAAACCCATGCTGCAGCAAGCATCGTCAATACCACCGCAAGGATGACGGCAATGAGTCCTGCGGGGCCGGAGACCAGCAGCGCGACAAGGATGGCAAAAACTCCTCCGATTACAACTTCCCGAAGCTTACCGTAGCGTTTGAAAAACTGGCCCATACCCTCACGACGGGCAGCGGGAAAGAGACGAATGGCAAGCAATGTTGCCCAACGTCCCGCCGTCGGGGCCGCTACAAGGACCGTGGCCAAGCCTGCTTCCATACTCTCTGCGGTCATACGCCACTTGGTCAGAAGGAAAAGCATGAGCGTTATAGCCCCAAAGGCTCCGACCCTGCTGTCCTTCATAATCGCAAGCTTCTCTTCTTTTGTTTTCCCTCCCCCAATTCCGTCGGCAAGGTCCGACAAACCATCAAGGTGGAGCCCCCCGGTCACAAGCGTCCAGATGAGGAGGACAAGCGCGGAGGCTGTTTCCTGAGACCAAAGCAGTGAGGCCCCCTTTGCCATGGCAAAAAGGAGTGCTCCGATAAGGGTTCCGACCAGAGGATAATAGAGAGCCGATGCTGCAACGGCCTCAAGATTTTCATCCTCACGGTAGGGAATGGGTATGATCGTTAAAAATCTCAGAGCGTAGAGCAATTTCATTGCCTCTGCCCCTTTAGCGTGTTTGCTATTCCCGCAATCATATAAACCACCTCGTCCGCATGGCGGGCAATAAGCTGGTGGCTGAGGCCTGCAATATCCTGAAACATTCCTCCCAGCGGGGTTGGAGAGACAAGGCCCGCTTCCACGTAATTCGATACGATGATAAGTTCCGGCTCGATCCTGCGTGAGGCGGAAATGATCGCTTCCACCTCGGCCAATACGGCCTTCTGTGCCTCTTTCGGATCGGGAGCCTCACCTTTCATGAGTATGATATTGGTGGCCAGAAGGGTAAGGCAGTCGAGGATGACCGCCCCCTTGTCCCGTGCCGCTTCATCCAGCACATCAGCGACGAAGTAGGGTTCTTCAACGGTTATCCAGGAGTCGGGCCGGGAGGCTCGGTGATGCCGAATCCTCTCTTCCATCCCCGGATCCAGGCCTTGAGCCGTGGCCAGATAGAGAATGGTTTTTCCTGTCTGCTTTTCTCGTTCTGCGGCCCGTTTTTGTGCCCAGCCGGTTTTTCCGCTTTTTGTTCCTCCGAGTACCAACGTCAGATGTCCCATACCTTAAGGCTCCATTCTTATAAGTATTATGAGAATATACTATCTGTTGGAGGAGAATTTGTCATTAGTTATTGCTGTGCTGAGAAGGGTGGGACGAGAGAATGCTTAGCACCCTTTCGTCCCCGATACTGCTATGCTGCCTGGGATTTCGATTTTGTGTAGACATCGAAACAGACTGCGCCAAGGAGTACGAGACCCTTGATCGCCTGCTGCCAGTCGACGCTGACACCCATAATCGACATGCCGTTATTCAACACACCCATTACCAGAGCGCCGACAATTGCCCCAACGACGGTACCCACACCGCCTGAAGCGGATGCCCCGCCGATGAAACAGGAGGCAATGGCGTCCAATTCGAACATGTTTCCTGCTTTGGGGGTTGCGGCATTCAGGCGCCCCGCCACCACCATCCCGGCAAGTGCCGAGAGCAGCCCCATATTGGTATAGACGAGAAACATAACGCGTTTTGTCTTAACCCCGGAAAGTTTTGCCGCCTTTTCGTTGCCGCCGAGGGCGTAGATGTGGCGGCCGAAGATGGTTTTCTGGGTTATGAAGGTGTACAACAGTACCAGACCAATGAGCAGGACCATGATGATGGGAATCCCGTTGTAGAGTGCAAGACTCAGCGTGAGCCAGTTGATAGCGACGACAACGATGAATATCCGAATCACCTCAAATCCGAAAGGAAGAATTTCGAAGCCGTATTTTACCTTGTTTCGTCTGCCGCGCAGAATAGAGATGATAAAGAGAGCGGAAAAAAGTATCCCGAGAATGAGGGCGATAGCGTTGAAAGGGCCTATCGTCCAGTCCCTTCCAGGCAGATACCCTGCGGCAATAGCCTGAAAAGATTTCTCAAAGGGCGCCTTTGTCTGCCCTTTGAGGATGACCATGGTAAGCCCCCTGAAGGTAAGCATCCCGGCGAGGGTGACGATAAAGGGCGGGACCCTAAAATAGGCGATAAAAAGGCCGTGGAAGGCACCTACAAGGACTCCGACCAAGAGCGAGATAAGGATGGCCGGGGCAACCGGCATATTCATGTCCACCATGATGACCGCGGCAATGGCTCCTACAAAGGCCACAACGGAACCGACGGACAAATCGATGTTTCCCGTCAGGACGCAGAGCAGCATTCCAATCGCGAGGATCAGTACATAACTGTTTTGCAGAATAAGGTTTGTGATATTTGCAGGTTTGAAAAGAATCCCTCTGGTAAGGATCTGAAAAAGGAGCATGATCAGGAATAACGCGATCACCATGCCGTATTGACGGATATTGTTCCTAAAATAGGTTTTGATACTATTCATACCGTAATTTCCTTTGCTCGTTTTTGATGAGTCATGATTATTTTCATGATGCTTTCCTGGCTGGCCTCACCCTTTGATAGTTCCCCTGCAATCTCTCCGGCTGCAACGACATATATCCGGTCGCACATTCCCAGCAGTTCCGGCATTTCCGACGAGATCATGATAATCGACTTTCCTTCCAATGCAAGCTGATTAATGATCTGATAGATTTCGTATTTTGCACCGACATCGATTCCCCGCGTCGGTTCGTCGAGGATCAGGACCTCCGGTTCGGCCATAATCCACTTTCCCAGCACGACCTTCTGTTGGTTTCCCCCCGAGAGACTGTCCACCATCTGATCGATTCCCGAACACTTGATGGTGATTTTTTTGCGATATTTTTCTGCGGAGACAATCTCTTCACTTGAATTGAGAACCCCCTTCTCACTTACCTTTTGCAGGGATGGAAGGGTTAGGTTGTGGCGGATATCGTCGATCAGGACGAGGCCGTAGCCTTTGCGATCCTCGGTCATATAGGCGATTCCGTTGTCGATTGCATCGCTGACACTATTGAGGACCACTTCATTTCCCGCTTTTACGATGCTGCCCTGGTGCTTTTGTCCATAGGATTTCCCGAAAAGACTCATTGCGAGTTCGGTACGTCCCGCACCCATGAGCCCGGCAAAGCCTACGACCTCTCCCTTTCTCACATTAAAGCTGGCATTTTTAATAACCTTGCGTTCATTATGCTGGGGATGATAGACGGTCCAATCCTTTACTTCGAAGACAACCTCGCCTATCTGCGAAGCGCGGAGGGGAAAACGGTCGACAATGTCTCTGCCCACCATACTTTTTATGATTCTGTCTTCATCAATGGTATCTATTCCCTTAACAAGGTTGTCGATCACTTTCCCATCACGGATGACCGTAATGACATCGGCAACTTGTTCGACTTCGTTCAGTTTGTGTGAAATAAGAATGGAGGTGATGCCTTTATGCTTCAGTTCAAGCAAAAGATCAAGCAGCTTATTACTCTCTTCATCATTCAGGGCGGCGGTGGGCTCGTCGAGGATCAGCAGCCTCACATCTTTTGCCAGAGCCTTGGCAATTTCCACCATCTGTTGTTTCCCAACGCCGATATCGGAGACCAGGGTGGCCGGATTCTCATCGAGCCCGACAATCTTGAGCAGTTCCATGGCTCTGGAGGATGTTTTGTTCCAATCGATGATACTGTTTTTTGCCTGTTCATTTCCGAGGAAGATATTTTCGGCGATGGAAAGGTAGGGAATAAGTGCCAGTTCCTGGTGAATAATCACGATGCCGAACTTTTCACTGTCTCTAATATCCTTGAATCTGCATTCATTCCCATTGAGAATGATTTCACCCTCGTAGCTACCGTAGGGGTAGACTCCGCTTAGAATATTCATCAAGGTGGATTTTCCCGCACCGTTTTCCCCCACCAGCGCGTGTATCTCCTGGGTATTGACCTTCATCGTTACCTCGTCGAGGGCAAGTAACCCAGGAAACCGTTTCGTAATTCGACGCATTTCAAGATGTGTCTCAGCCATATGTTTTGCCTTTCTTTCTGGAATCAAAAACTTGCATAGGACCGGCGGGCTTCCCCGCCGGTTCCTCTATTCGCAAGTTACTGCAGTTGATCTTTGGTGTAATATCCGGTATCAATCAACGCTTCTTCCCAGTTTGTGATATCGACGGAGACAGGTTCCTCAAGATATGAGGGGACGACCTTTACCCCGTTGTTGTATGTTGTGGTATCGTTGACCTCGGCTTCCTTTCCCTGCAGCACCGCATCGACCATGTCGGCTGCACGTTGCGCAAGGACTCTCGTGTCCTTGAAGACGGTTTGGGCCTGTTCTCCCGCCAGAATCGACTTGATGGAAGGAATTTCGGCGTCCTGACCGGTTACGACCGGCATCGGCTTGGATGTGCCGTAGCCCACGCTCTTCAGCGATGAGAGAATGCCAATAGAAATTCCATCGTAGGGAGAAAGCACTGCGTCCACATTCGCATCTGAGTAGTGAGCCGTAAGGATATTGTCCATGCGCTGTTGTGCGGTGGCTCCATCCCAGCGAAGGGTTGCCACCTGATCAAAATCGGTTTGGCCGCTTTTTACCACCAACTGTCCGTTATCGATGTAGGTTTGAATTTCCGACATGGCTCCATCGAAGAAGAAGTAGGCGTTGTTGTCATCGGGAGATCCCGCGAAGATTTCGATATTGTAGGGGCCCTTCCCCTCTTTGAGGCCCAGCTTATCTACAAGATAGCTTCCTTCCTGAACGCCGACGAGAAAGTTATCGAAGGTTGCGTAATAACTGACATGGGGGCTGTTTCGAATCAAACGGTCATAGGCAACAACCGGAATATCCTGATCTGCGGCCTTTTCAAGGACATTGGTCAATGACTCTCCGTCAATGGAGGCAATGACAAGTGCATCGGCTCCCTTTACAATCATATTTTCAAGCTGATTGACCTGGGCATCGATATTATCTTCGGCATACTGTAGGTCTACTTTGTATCCCCGATCCTCGAGGATTTTTTTCATGTTTCCGCCGTCCTGAATCCAGCGCTGAGAGGACTGGGTCGGCATTGCGATTCCTACGATCTGCTGTCCTGAGTCCTGCTGTCCGTTTGCTGCAAGAGGCATTGCCAAAGCCAAGCAGAGTGCAATCGCCGCAAGTGTCTTTACGAATCGATCCATACTTCTTCTCCTTCTGATATGTTGTATTCAAAACCCTTTGATCATACGATCCGGGGATGAATCCGTTGCGTGGACGTAAACGCATCTCGAAATGATCACAAACAATCATCGTTTATGAACGACTGTGAATAAATCGTAGCATCGGTTTTTTTTGCCGTCAACAAAAACTTTATCATTGTTTTATCGATTGCCAACTTTCTTGCTATTGCGTTATAGTACGTAATCGGAAGGATATGTTTGCACTTGAACGAATGCGGATCATAAAGAACTACCTCTTTGAAAATCAGCAGGTGGAGGTGCACTCTCTGAGTGCCATGCTCAATGTTTCGGAGGTGACCATACGGCGGGATCTTGAGAAGCTTGAACAAGAAGGGCTTTTGACGAGAACCTATGGGGGCGCGGTTATCCGCAGCGAATTGGGCGAGGAACCCTCCTCAGTGGCAGGGGTGGTCGACGATGCCAGAGAGATTGCTTCCGTTGCCATCAATATGATTGAGGACGGAGATGTGATCATGCTGACAAGCGGTGATGTCGGGGAGTGTGTTGCAAAGCGTTTGGTGGAACGTTCCGGGGTGACGGTTGTCACCAACTACATATCCGTTGCCGTCGAAATTTCTTCTCAGCCGGCGAACCGGGTCGTTCTTTTGGGTGGTGATGTTGCCGCCGACGGTAAGTCGCTCTACGGCTCCATTTCGGTTGCAAATCTCCGTCGTTTTCACGTGAATCGTCTCTTTGCCGAGATCGACGGCATAAACAATGCCCTTGATGTTACCGTTGTAAGCCATGAAAAGGCCGAATTAATTGAAGCTGCCATGGCCTCTGCCGAAGAACAAATTTTTGTTTGCATTGCTGAGAATTTTGATAAGAGCGCTTTTTTTAAGCTGGGTAAACTCAGTTTAGCCGATAAAATTATTACCAATCCTTCCATATCGGATGAGTTCAAAAACAGGATTTTTTTAAGCAACATTCAGCTACACACTTCCATCAATGTTTTTGAGGGTAGGGTATAGACGTGGGGCATCCCGTACTATCATTAAAAAATGTGACGAAAAATTTTGCAAATGAATTCTTTCTTGACCACATCAGCCTTGAGCTTTTTGAAGGGGAGGTTCATGTCCTCCTCGGTGAAAACGGCTCAGGCAAATCCGCACTGATGAAGACCATCTGTGGACTCTATTCCCGTGATTCCGGGGACATTGAGCTCTTTGGAAAGAGCGTGAACTTTGAAACCTTTCATGAGGCCAGGAAAAACGGGGTCTTTTATCAGCATCAGGATAATCAGCTTTTTGAAAATTTAAGTGTGGCCGAAAATGTCTATTTTGACCGTTTGGCGACAACCGTCCCCCTTCTTCGTTTTTTCAACAGAACGCGGCTTGATGCCGATTGTTACAGGCTTTTTAAGGAACTACGCATCGATATCTCTCCCCGATCCTGCGTTCGGGATCTGGGCTATGCCCAACGCCAGCTTCTTTCCGCTGTCAAGGCTTATGTTTCCGGAGCACAGATTATCATATTCGACGAACCAACATCCGCAATGAGCGAGATCGAGCGTGATATATTTTTTTCCCTTCTTGACCGACTTCGGGTAAGGGCGAAGGGAATTTTTTATATTTCTCATAGGATGGATGAGATAAAAAAAGTTGGGGACCGGGTTAGCGTACTTCATAAGGGGCGGCTCGTCTCCACGAATTTTATTCATGAAATCGATCGAAGTACACTGGTGGGGATGATGATAGAAGAGCCGCATCAGGAACGATACCCGCGCTTGCGTATTAAGCCGGGCAAGTCTATCCTTGAGGTTCGACATCTCGTGAGTAAGCCTATCCTTCGGGATGTTTCGTTTTCCCTTCGCAAGCAGGAGATACTGGGGATCACTGGTTTGATGGGATCAGGAAGGACGCTTTTGAGTAACTGCCTTTTCGGGGTGGCTGAGATATCCGATGGTGAAATCGTTGTCGACGGAAAAAAGAAGCGTTTTGACCATCCTCTGAATGCAATGCAGAGTGGCTTGATCCTGATTCCTGAAAACAGGGCTCAGAATGGAATGTTCCCTCCCCTGGATTTGCTGACGAATTCCACCATTGCAACCCTTTCTCGTTTCAAAGACGGTATGCACCTCAATGAACCCTATATGAGGCAGCTTGCCGCCGAATATGTGAAGCGTTTACGAATTTCTCCGGGACAGCACGACGATATCCTCCGTTTTTATTCGGGGGGAAATCAGCAGAAGGTTCTGCTTACCCGTTGGTTTATGTATCGGGCGAAGATTTACATCATGGATGAACCTACCCGTGGTGTTGATGCCGCGGCCAAGGTCGATATCTACAATGCCATCAATGATCTCATCAGTAAAGGTGCCTCTGTTATTTTGATATCCTCAGAAATAGAAGAGATACTGGGTATGTGCGACCGTGTGCTTGTGCTTGCGGGTGGCCGTATTGTATGTGATTTACCCCGCTCCGAAGCAAGCAAAGAGACTATTCTGGATTATGCGACGAGTGATGCATAAGCGAATTATCTTCATGAAGGGATGGAATATAGGCCGGGATGGTTTCGCTTATCGCCCTTTTTTCCTTGACCATTGATCGGGATGTATAAATTTGACTGATCTCGAAATAGC
This sequence comes from Sediminispirochaeta smaragdinae DSM 11293, assembly GCF_000143985.1. Lineage (GTDB taxonomy): Bacteria > Spirochaetota > Spirochaetia > DSM-16054 > Sediminispirochaetaceae > Sediminispirochaeta > Sediminispirochaeta smaragdinae. Next base: position 1,756,324 of record NC_014364.1, read on the forward strand.
CGTGAATCCTCCAAAGCTGCCTGAGCGTGGGGATCATTAGGGAGCGATTAAGCCCCTCTTTTACGGTATTCCGTGCTTCCCGTTTGAGAATTTCGGCAAATCTATCAATTTCCTTTATATATTCAATATTATCCAATATTCTATCCTTTATATCCTGAATCTTAGCATGAACTCCCGTTTTTGTCAGCTTTTTTTACCTCCTATAATTATCGGTAAAAGGGTTGTCAGAATGACAAAATTCATGTGTAATCTATAGTGGTCTCACAGGTGCAGGGGGGCAAACTATGAGTGAGGTAGCAGAATGAACAAGATTCTCGAAAAGCGGCAGCTTTCCGAAGAAGTGTTTCGGATGAAAATTGAAGCGCCGCTGATTGCCAGAGAGCGAAAACCCGGGCAGTTTGTTATTATCCAGAAAGACACCAATTATGGAGAACGTATCCCGTTGACCATCGCGGATGCCGATCCCGATGAGGGATCGATTACCATTATTTTTCAGACGGTGGGTAAGACCACCCATGAAATGGCCCTTTCCAATGTCGGTGATTCCTTTGAAAATGTTCTTGGGCCGCTCGGTCAGCCGACTCATATTGAGAAGGTCGGAACCGTCGTATGTGTGGGCGGCGGAATCGGTGTCGCACCTCTTCACCCCATTGCGCAGGCGATGAAGGCAGCCGGTAATCATGTCATTATCATCATGGGTGCCCGAAACCGGGAGCTTATCATCATGGAAAATGAGATGAAGGCTATTGCCGATGAGCTGGTTGTGTGTACCGACGATGGCAGTTATGGAAGGAAAGCGCTGGTGACCGAGCCGCTGAAAGAGTACTGTGAAAGTTCCAATCCGGCCATGGCCGTGGCCATTGGTCCTCCCATCATGATGAAATTCTGTGCGGAAACCACCAGACCCTACGGCGTGAAAACGATCGTCAGCTTGAATACAATCATGGTCGACGGCACCGGTATGTGCGGAGGCTGTCGCGTTACGGTCGGAGGCGAAACGAAATTTGTATGTGTCGATGGGCCGGAATTTGACGGCCACCTGGTCGATTTTGATAATATGATGCTGCGTCTCGGCGCCTTTAAAGAGCGGGAGCAGGAAGACCACCATCAGTGTCACCTTGATATGGAGATTGCGAAAAAGAAGCGGGGGGCACTTCGATGAGTCACAAAAACATCGATACGTTAAAGAGTGAAGCAAAGGCACTTTGGGCCGATCTGCAGGGAAAAGAGCTTAAACCGAAAGATCGGCTTGCAATTCCCTGTCAGGATATGCCGAGTCAGGAACCGTCGGTCAGGATTCATAACATGGCGGAGGTCGCCGTGGGGTACAGCGGGGAACAGGCTCGTGTCGAGGCTTCCCGCTGCCTCCAGTGCAAGAATGCTCCCTGTGTAAAGGGTTGCCCGGTTTCCATTGATATTCCTCGTTTTATTAAGGCGGCCGAAGAGGGACGCTTTGGGGATTCTCTTGCGGTTATCCGCGAAAGCAGCCTGCTTCCCTCTATCTGCGGGCGGGTGTGTCCCCAGGAGTCTCAGTGCCAGGAACACTGTACCGTCGGAAAGAGCCTGAAGGACGTGAACCGGGCGGTGTCTATCGGCCGTATCGAGCGTTTTGTTGCCGACTATGAGCGTGCAAAAGGCACGAAAAATATTCCTCAGGTAGCCCCTTCAACAGGAAAAAAGGTTGCCATCATCGGCAGTGGCCCTGCCGGTATTACCGCAGCCGCCGATATCAGAAAAGCCGGGCATGATGTAACGGTTTTCGAGGCTTTTCACAAGCCCGGTGGCGTTCTGGTTTACGGAATCCCCGAATTTAGGCTTCCGAAGAGTATTGTTGAAGAGGAAATTCATACCCTTGAAGAAATGGGCGTTGATATTGAGCCCAATTTTCTGGTCGGACGGACCCGAAAGCTGAAAGACCTGATCGATAAAGATGGTTTTGATGCCGTTTTCATCGGCAGCGGTGCGGGGCTTCCGAAGTTTATGCACATCGAAGGTGAGAATCTGGTGGGAGTGCTCAGTGCCAATGAGTATCTGACCCGTTCCAACCTCATGAAGGCCTATGATCCCGAACATGCCGCTACCCCGACCTACAAGAGTCGCAGGGTTGCGGTCCTCGGCGGTGGGAATGTGGCCATGGATGCGGCCCGTACCGCGATTCGGCTTGGTGCGGAGAAGGTGTATATCGTCTATCGCCGGACCGAGGTCGAGATGCCCGCCAGGGTGGAAGAGGTCGGCCATGCAAAGGAAGAGGGGGTTGAGTTTCTTCTCCTCCGCAATCCCAAACGAATCCTTGGGGATGAGAAGGGTCGGGTTCGAGCCCTCGAAGTATTGAGCTATGAGCTTGGTGAGCCCGATGAATCGGGGCGTCGCCGTCCCGTACCCATCGAGGGCAGCGAGAGCATCCTTGATGTAGATACTGTCATCGTTTCCATTGGAAATGATTCCAATCCCCTGCTTAAGCAGACTACCGAAGGGCTTGAGACCAACAAGTGGGGAAATATCATCGCCGATGAGGACGGAAAGACATCCATGGACCGGGTGTATGCCGGAGGCGATATTGTTCTCGGTGCAGCCACGGTTATTCTAGCCATGGGGCAAGGACGTAAGGCGGCTGCTGCGATCAACCGCATGCTTGCCGAGGATGTATAGAGAAGTACATAAGAGAGGGCCTGCGTTTGTTAAACGCGGGCCTTTTCTTTTGGGATATATATGATGTTTCGACGCATGTAGAGGTGTACTATTTTGGAAATGCAACAGATGCGACGCGTTGTGACCAGGGAGCAAATCCCGGAACTTTTGGCTGCAGGTGGTTACTTTGCAGGGATCAAGGGCTTCCCTCATTTTGATTCCCCCATATGTCGGATCACCCAAAAGGATAAATTCGAAGCCATTCGTGAAGTTGTCGAACGATGCCAGGTTTTCTCGGAAATCGTGGACAAAGAGGGATTTATCGATGCCGTCCGTCAACGAGAACGGCTGCAAAGTACCGGAATCGGCCACGGTGTGGCCATCGCCCATGGAAAGTTCGAGGGGGTTGGACGGGTTTCCGTTGGACTTGGTATATGCCATGAGGGGATCGGTTTCGATGCTGTCGATAATCAGCCTGTCCATTTGCTTTTTGTAATTGCCAGTCATCCCGATCGTCAGAATGAGTACCTCAAAACCCTTTCGTGGCTGATGCGCTTTCTGAAAAACGCAACCTTGCGTAGGGCTCTGGTGTGTCCCTGCCTGAGCCTGATCGATCCCGAAGGTTCATGCAGGGCCTTTGTCGAACGGCTACGATCTCACCATTTCTCTTCTTGATCTCCTCCCGCAACAACATATTCCACGGGTATGTCGAAAGCGCCGGTGGGAATATCTTCGACAAGTTGAAAGGAAAAGCAAAGGCCGATTGTTACTAGTCGATCTCTGTAGGTGGCAAGGTATCGGTCGTAATATCCCTTTCCATATCCGAGACGTTTGCCTTTGCGGGTAAAGGCGGCCCCGGGCGCGATGAGCAGGTCATATTCTTTGTCACGAGGTTCTTCCACCGGAAGTGTTGCAGCTGGCTCTGTGATGCCGTAGGAATGTCTGGTGAAGGGCCCTGTTAGATGTTCTATTCGGTGAAATACAATCTTTCGCCCTTCCATCCTCGGCAGGGCAACGATCTTGCCGCAGGTCAGGGCATGGTTGATGATCTGGGTGGTATCGATCTCCCGGTCCATAGAACGAAAGATGAAAATTCGCTTGGCACTGTGCCACAGCCCTGTTGAAATGATGCGGTTCGCAGCGTAGCTGCTTTCCTCGAGGCGTTGTGCTCCCGTTGTTTTTGCAAGCAGGTCGATGATTTCCTGCCTGAGTGCACGTTTGTTTTCTCTTAACCGATGTACGGCCTCTTGTCGCTCTTCCGTTCCGCCTTTCACCTGCTTTACCCCCTTTCCAGTACAGCAAAGGATTCCAGGTGGTAGGTTTGGGGAAACATATCCGCAGCCCGCACGGTGAGAAGGTGATACCCCGCCGCGCTTGCGCTTTTTAGATCCCGGGAAAGGGTCGCCGGATCACAGGAAAGATAGAGTATGCGTTGGGCTTTTAGCGTGCAGAGCGCTTGCATCCCCTCACTTCCCACACCACTACGGGGAGGATCGAGGAGGATTACGTCGGGCCTTTCGGCATCAAATGGGCGTATTGCTCCTTGTTGCATGGCCTTTACTGCTTCCATAGCATCGAGCCTTTGGTAGGAGACCTGATGTGTATCGGTCGAGCGTTCCCTCCAGAGCCTGTTTGCCTGCTTGATGGATGAGGTGGCAATATCAAAGCCTCTGACCCGGCAGCCTTGCCTGGCCAGGGGAAGAGAAAGGTTGCCGTCTCCGCAATAAAGGTCGAGAACTCTTGCTTCACTTTGAGTAATAAACCGGGCAATTTCATTCTGTAGCAACTTGTTGACCCCTTCGTTTGCCTGGCGAAAACCGATTGGCTCATCCCCCCCGTTCCCTATTCGTTCCCACTGAACCCGATGATCGTTCCCTCCCATCTCTTGGAAAAGAAACTGGGAATCGTGCGGAAATTCTGTTGAGCTCTCTATGCCCCCGATCACCCTCTTTTCCAGGTCAGGAGTCAAGACGGGACACCGATCAATCGCTATCACATTATGGCTTGATGCCGCATGATAGCCTAATCGTCCGTTTTCTCCGGATCGAAGCCGGGCTCTGCTTCTATAAGCATAGACTCGGGGAGAGGCTATGGGTTCTTCCGGTGTAACATCTATTGTTGCTATGCGTGCAAGATTCTGGCGAAGAATCTCACTTTTGCTGTTAAGTTGGGTTGTGTAGTCTATATGCTGCCATTGGCAGCCTCCGCATGTACCAAAATGGGGGCACTTCGGATTTGTTCTGTTTGGAGAAGGAATTTCGATCGAAAGCAGTTCTCCTCTCACGAAACGCTTTCCCCGGTGCCTTATCCGTATGGAAAGCACATCACCTGGGGCAGAGAAGGGGACAAAACAACGTATGCCATTCAGTGAGCTTTGGGGGGCCTCTATTGTCCCCACTCCGTCACCCCCGAAGGCAAGGCTTTCTATCGTAATATGATAGGTGTCGACATTCATGGCACCATCATAGGAAATAATTTCCCTGTTGGAAATAGTTTTAATCCAGTTTACAATGATACTTGAGAAAAACAAAAAGAGTGAGGTGAGCATGGGTCGACATCGTTACATCGGTGCCCTGGACCAGGGAACCACCAGCAGCCGGTTTATTCTTTTTGATCACGGGGGAAGGATTGTTGCTGGCCATCAATTGGAACATCGTCAGATCTACCCTAAACCAGGGTGGGTCGAGCATGATCCTCTTGAAATCTGGCAACGTTGTTGCGATGTTATCCGTGCCACCCTCCAGAAAAGTGGCGTTGTCGCCGATGAGCTTGTCTCGATCGGTGTTACGAATCAGCGGGAGACGGTGGTCTGCTGGAATCCAAAGACCGGAAAACCCTTTTACAATGCCATTGTTTGGCAGGATATGCGGACAAGTGATTATATCGAGGCTCTTGCAGCCGACGGTGGCTACGACCGTTTCCGCCTGAAAACAGGTTTGCCCCTTGCCGCCTATTTTTCAGGCTCGAAGATGAAATGGATGCTGGATACTATCCCCGGTCTCAGAAAGGCTGCCGCAAAAGGTGAAGCAGTTTTCGGTACCATCGACACCTATATCATTTGGCAACTCACCGGGGGTCCGGGACGGGGAATCTTGGTAACCGACGTCACCAATGCAAGCCGCACCTTTCTTATGAACATCACCGAACTTTGTTGGGACCAGGAGCTTTTAGACCTCTTCTCCATCCCCCGCAACATGCTTCCCGAAATTCGAAGCTCTGTTGCGGCTACTGCCTACGGTGTTACCGATGGTGGCGGACCTTTGGGGGGATGTCTTCCTATTTCCGGAATACTCGGTGATCAGCAGGCGGCCCTCTTCGGGCAGGCATGCTTCGAGAGGGGGAGCAGCAAGAATACCTATGGAACGGGCTGCTTTCTGTTACTGCATACCGGGGAAGAAATTGTTCATTCCCACCACGGTCTCCTCACCACCGTCGCCTGCCGTATCGGCAAGCAGCCTGCAACCTATGCACTCGAAGGATCTGTTGCCGTTGCGGGGCTGCTTGTCCAGTGGGTACGTGATAAGCTCGGTCTGATCAAAGAGTCCGGGGAAATCCGTGAGCTTGCTTCCCGTGTGAAGGATAACGGCGGTGTCTACATCGTTCCCGCATTCAGCGGGCTCTTTGCTCCCTATTGGAGGACTGATGCCCGGGGCATCATTGCCGGGCTCACCGGATATGTCGATTCGGGACACATCGCCCGGGCGGTCATCGAATCAACCGCTTTCCAGACGAAAGATATCTGCGATGCAATGGAAAAAGATTCCGGTCTCACGTTTAGCGAGCTTAAGGTGGATGGCGGGGCCGTTGTTGATGAGCTTTTGATGCAGTTCCAGGCCGATCTCCTCTCCATCCCCGTCATTCGCCCCGAGGTGACCGAAACAACGGCGCTCGGAGCAGCGTATGCCGCAGGTCTTTCGGTCGGATTCTGGAGCGGTCTATCAGAGTTGAAGGGCCACTGGAGGGAGGAAAAACGATGGATTGCCTCAATGGGGACGGACGAACGGGAGAAGCAACTCCGTTTCTGGTACAAAGCGGTCGAGCGCACCAAAGGGTGGCTGGACTGAACCGCAGGCAGGATACGCTATGCCGATTCTCAATGTGATTAGTCCCTATCTTTATTATATTTATTTTCTCTTTGTCATAGTACTGACAATCACTATTCTTTTGGATAACAAACCCCCCGAGGTGACCGTTGCCTGGCTCCTTGCCATCTACTTTCTTCCTTATGTGGGTGCTGTTATCTATTTGTTCAGTGGTGTCAACTGGAAGAAGCGGAAAATTGTCAAACAGCTTCCCGAGGTAACCTTTAAAACCTATCTCGGCCCGATTCTTGAACAGCAGCGTCATTTTCTCGAGGCAGTCAGCAGGAAAATCGACAACGATATGGCCAAGACCGTCTCTCTTGTCCTTAACTCGAGTAACGCCATTATTACCCTCGATAATCAGGTCGATTTCTTTTACGAGGGAGGTCCCCTTTTTGAGCGGATGGTCGAGGATCTGGAAAGAGCCGAGGAGACGATTCATCTGGAGTACTTTATCTACAAGAGTGACAGGATCGGGCAGCGCATCGGGGAGATCTTGAAGCGAAAGGCCCGAAAAGGGGTAAAGGTCCGCGTTCTTTTCGATGGCGTCGGGAATTTCCGGAAGATGAGCTGGCGCTTCAAGCGTGAGCTGCGGGAAAGCGGTGTAGAGGTCCGCTATTTTCTCGATCCCTTCAATGTTCTCACCGGAAGGCTACTGAATTACTGCAACCACCGAAAAATCGTCGTTATCGACGGAAAGACAGCCTATACCGGGGGAATGAACATTGGTGATGAATATATAAACGGGGGAAGGCGCTTTTCATTCTGGCGGGATACCCATATACGGGTTACCGGTGAATCGGTAGCCATGCTTCAGGGGGTATTTCTGTCCGACTGGTATAATTCGGGAGGGGAGAAGATTATCGACGAACGGTTCTTTCCCGAACCGGAGGTCGTAGACAACTATCTGCCCATCCAGGTGGTTTGCAGCGGCCCTGATTCCGATTGGTACACCCTAAAAAAGCTCTATTTTAACTTAATAGCAAATGCAAACGGTGAAGTTCTCATTCAAAGCCCTTACTTCATTCCCGACGAAAGTATTCGGAGTGCTTTGGAGGCATCGAGCCTTTCCGGAGTCGATGTCCACCTCATTATGACCGGGGTTGCCGATAAGCGTGTTCCTTTCTGGGTGGCTCATACCTATTTCGAGTCCCTGCTGAAGGCCGGCGTCAACATTTATTTTTATGAAAAGGGATTTTTCCATCCGAAGATGCTGGTTGTAGATGGCGACATCGCCACGGTAGGCAGCTGCAACATGGATGTTAGGAGCTTTCACCTTGATTATGAGCTTAACATGGTCTTCTATGGTGAGACGGTATGTAAAGGGCTTGTTGAACAATTCCGGAAGGATTTGCAGGAATGCCGAAAGCTGACCCCCGATGTCTATAACAAACTTAGTTTTCCTGCTCGCCTGCGTAACGGAGTCTTTAGGATGATTGCGCCTGTGCTTTGATGCGGGGGTAAAGTGAAAAGCGCTGGAACAATTTTCGTTCCTGCGGTATGGTTGAACCAGCATGGATCTGTTTGTCGATATCGGAACAATTGGGGAAGTCCTTCGGCTTCTCCTTGATATTTCCATACTCGCGTTTTTACTCTATCAGCTCTATATGATTCTGGCGGAAACCAGGGCGATTCAGCTGATAAAGGGTGCGCTGTTTCTCGGAATACTTTATGCCGTCGCCTTTTTTCTGAAGCTGGAAACCATGCAGTGGATCATGAACAGCTTGGCGACGGTTATTGTCATTATTATTGCTATTGTTTTCCAGCCCGAGCTAAGAAATATTTTTACCAGGATCGGAAGAGGAGAATGGTTCAGAAGCGCTAGCCGGGCAAGGCCGGAACAACTTGATACAGTCATAAATGCCGTGGAAATTCTTGCAGCACGTCGTCGGGGGGCGTTAATTGTATTCCCCCGTAAGGTGGGCATTAAGAATTTGATCGATCAGGGGACAAAGTTGAATGCCGATCTCTCAAGCAGCCTGCTTTTGACGATTTTCGGTCATGACACCCCTCTTCATGACGGAGCCGTTATCGTTTCCGGGGGAAAGCTTCTTTCCGCCGGCTGCTTCCTGCCCATGAGTGAGCAGACCGATATTCGCCGGAGCTTCGGGACCCGCCACCGTGCGGCTTTAGGTATGGCCGAGGATACCGATGCGGTGGTACTCGTGGTTTCGGAGGAGAGCGGCGCTATCTCCCTTGCCTTCGATGCGAACCTTCAATATGATCTTTCCTCTGCAGAGGTGGCAGGTACCTTGCGGGAACTTCTCGAATCCCCCGCAGATGAAAAGCAGGAGCAAAAACGGGAAATACGAGGAGAGGAGAGCGAGGATGAGATCTGATCTGCTCTTTGAACGGCTTCTGCATAACTGGCCTGCGAAGGTGCTTTCCGTTGCCATTGCGATCTTTCTTTTTCTTTTCAACCGCATGGCGACCCTCGAGGAACGCTTCTTTTCGGTTCCCCTGGAGGTCCATAGCAGTGAAAATTTCATCCCTGCAGAATCACTTCCCGAAAACGTACGGGTTACGATTCGGGGTCGCAGCCAGGAGGTGAATTTGATTTTGGCCGAAGATATCAGAGCCTGGATCGATTTCAGCGGTTTCGATCACGAAGGAACATTTTCGGCAGCGGTCCAGATTGAGAAAAAAGGTGCTGCACTTCATGCCGACCCCATAGAGATTAGGGTTGATCCTGCAACCTTGACGATACGTTTTGAAAAACGAATGCGCAAAAGTGTGGAGGTCTCGCCTAATGTGACAGGCTTTCCTGCCAAGGGATACGAATTGAGCCAGTATTTTCTTACGCCCACCACCGTTGAGGTGGAGGGTGTGCGCAGCACCATCGAACATCTGCGTTCTGTTTCCACCGAAGATATCGATATCGGCGGCAAGACCGAGGACTTCACCGTTAGGGTGAGGCTGGAACGACCTGATCAGACAACCCGTTTTCCCGGCGGCGATGTGGTTGAATTCTATGGTGTAATCCAGGAGAGTGTGATTCTTAAAAGCCTTGAAAACCTTGATGTGATTGCCCTTGATCTCGATCCCTCTTTTGAACTTAGTGGGGAGATGCCGTCGAATCAGATGCGGATTCAGGGACGGCAGCTTCTCCTTGAAGGGCTGGGTCAGGGGGATATTCGATTTACCATCGATTGCAGCACCATTGAGCGTCCGGGGACCTATCTCCTGCCGCTGGTTCCCGATGTTCCTCAGGGGATCCTTGTTTTGCGCTATGATCCCGCGGAGGTGAGGGTTGATGTGCGTTATGCCGAGGTTCAGGAGCCGCAACAGTGATTATCGGAATAGGGGTGGATGTCGTGGACACGGCACGACTTGAACACTGGGTCAAAAATCCGAAGATGCTCGCCCGTTTCTTTCATCCTGCTGAGGTAGCCGCCGCCCTGGATCGGGGGGCCGCCGCGGTTCTCTCCCTTGCGGCGCGTTTTGCCGCAAAAGAGGCCTTTGGCAAGGCCCTCGGTACCGGTATGCGAGGGCTCGTTTTGCGTGATATAGAGGTAATCAATCAACATAACGGAAAACCGGAGATTCAGCTTTACGGAACGGCCCTCAGGGCCTTTAGGCGCTCTGGCGGCAGGTTTCTCCATCTCAGCCTCACCCATGAAAAAAAGGCTGCCGTGGCAATGGTTGTCATAGAAGGAGATTCCATATGAGTGATGAACAAGCTGTTTCTACTTTGACCTTTTTCAGCAAGGATGAGATCGAATGCCCTGTCTGTGGTGCCACGTTTTATCGGGAAGAGCTCCGTACCGGTAGGGGGCGTTTAATTGCCGGCGAATTGACCGACGAACTTCGTCGTCTCTACGAGCCCAGCCAGAAATATGGCGAGGTCTATCCCCTCATCTATACCATCACCGTCTGCCCCGTCTGCTTTTATGCGGCATATGTGGCAGATTTTTCTACGATCGAGGAGCCTGTTGCTGCTAAGCTGCGCGATCAGCAGGATCAGAGACACCGGCTTGTCGATTCTCTTTTCCCTTCCCTTGATTTTCGTGGACGGCGAACGCTTATCGAAGGAACGGCCGGCTATATTCTCACCACCTCTTCCATGGACGCCTTTTCCTCCGATAGAAGCCCCACCATTAAGCAGGGGCTCTCCTCTCTCCGGGCCGCCTGGCTTGCCGGAGACCTCCATCATAAATACCCTGAGGAAAACTACGACTATCTCGCAAATGTCCTTTATAATAAGGCCCGTTTTTTTTACACCCTTGCCATTGAGTATGAGGGGGACGGACATCAGAGTATAAGTGATGCGGGTCACCTTGGCCCCGATCTTGACAAGAATTACGGCTATGACGGTGCACTCTACATTGCGGCTCTACTTGAGTACTATCATGGTAGCGACGATGATATTTCTTCCAGGATTAAGAGCCTTGAGCGTGCCAAAAGGACCGTAGCCCGTATCTTCGGAATGGGCAAGGCATCTAAGAATAAGCCTACGGCTCTTCTTGAAAAGGCCAAGGAGCTGCATTCCGCCATCGGCAATGAGGTAAAACACCTTCAGGACTCTTTGGGGTAACATGGCTCGAAGGATAAAGATGATCGTTGCCTATGACGGAAGAAAATTTTCCGGATGGCAGGTCCAAAGGGAGGACAGAACCGTTCAGGGGGTTATTGAGGCGGCCCTGGAGTCCATGGAGAAGCAAAAGGTGAGGGTGTTCGCCGCCGGCCGTACCGATTCGGGGGTCCACGCCCGGGGCCAGGTCGTCCATTTCGATACGAGCCTTTCCTCAATTGAAGCGGATAAATTCGCTCCTGCTTTGAACGCCATCCTGCCTGCCGACGTCCGTATTGTCGGCTCCTATGCCGTTCCCGATGATTTTCATGCCCGCTACTCTGCGAAGGCTCGAAGTTATCGCTATTTCCTTTACCCGGGAGTTTGCGTTTCCCCGCTCCTGCGCCCCTATTGCTATGCCCGTAGGTCCCTGCCGTCCATTGGGGCCCTCAACAGGGCTGTCTCTCCTTTATTGGGCAGCCATGATTTTTCTAGCTTTTCCGCATCAGGTGATCCCTCGCCCTCAAAGGTCAGGGTGATCTATCAGGCGGTTTTCCTGCAGCATAGGGGTATGATAGAGTTTAGAATAACGGGAAACGCCTTCCTGTGGCGTATGGTTCGTTCGATTGTCGGAACCGCCCTTGAGGTGGCTTCTGCCGAGGAGCCTGCTCGAGCCATGAGGCTCATTCTTGATGAGAAGGATCGGAGCCTCGCCGGTACGACTGCCCCGGCGAGGGGGCTTTTTTTCTGGCGGGTTCATTACACCATGGAGCAGCTTTATGGATGAAAAGCTTCTTGAAAGCTATTGGAACCTATTGAATCTTGGGGATGATTATCTGCGCTGTGGCAGGAAAAGGAGACATCCCAGCCTCCGGGATGCGGGATTCACGGGGCTCAAAGCCTCTCCGGCTCTTCGGTCCGTCCCTGCAAGGGATACGGATCCGGCCCTGCTTTTAAAGGAGATTGCTCAGGAGGTCTCCTCCTGTACAGCCTGCAGGCTTCACGAAGGGCGGCATCACGCGGTTCCCGGTGAGGGTGTGGTCCATCCCATGGTTCTAATCATCGGTGAGGGACCTGGGGCCCAGGAGGATGCCAGCGGAAGGCCTTTCGTCGGTCCTGCCGGGCAATATCTCGACAAATGGATGAAGGCTATCGGCCTTTCACGGTCGGAGCATCTCTTTATAGGGAACGTCATCAAGTGCAGGCCCCCAGGCAACCGTGATCCTCTTCCCGACGAGGCGGCGGCCTGCCGTCCCTTCCTTGACCGGCAAATCGATATCCTACGTCCGAAGGCCATTCTGACGGTGGGACGGATAGCCATGCAGCTTTTGCTCGATACCACCGATGGAATCGGACGGCGTCACGGCAAACGCTTTGAGTATCGCGGTATTCCTCTTGTCCCCACCTATCACCCAAGCGGAGTGCTTCGTAATCCGGAATACCGCGCCCCTGTCTGGAAGGATCTTAAAGCCCTGCGGAGTCTGCTCGAGGAGTTGGGTTGAACGACTACTTTCTTCAACTTCTGTTTAATCTTCCTCTTGATGATAGCTTTACCTATCTTCCTCCTCTTGATGAAGCACAAGAGGAGCCCCCTTCTCTGGAAGCTTTTGCAGCCCGGTGGAGAGGCAGAAGGGTAATAGCCCCTTTCGGCCGCAGGTCCGTCACCGGCTTTGTGGTTGACGTTAGCGATCATCCCCCGAAAGGCGATTTTACCATTCGCAGGGTGACTCGATGCATCGATGATGAACCGCTTTTCGGCGATCAGGAGCTGGAACTTGCCTCCTGGATGGCGTCGATGTACCTGGCAAGCACGGGAGAGGCCCTTGCCGCGATGCTTCCCGGTGGAAGGCGAGAGAGTTCGGTCCCCTCCTTTAGCGTGGAGGAGGAGATAGCTGCGATCAAGCCTCACTCGCTGTCCTCGCAGCAGTCGTCCGCCCTCGAGGCAATCCTCGGCAATGATCAACGGGCAAAGTACCTTTACGGGGTCACCGGATCCGGAAAGACCGAGGTCTTCCTCAGGGCTGCGGAGGCGACGATTGCCGCTGGCAAAGGTGTGATCTATCTTGTGCCCGAAATCTCCCTTACGCACCAGCTTGTCGATGCAATACGAGGCCGTTTTACCGACCAGGTTGCTCTTCTCCACTCTGCCCTTACTCCGAGCCAGCGTCTTGCCGAATGGAAGAAGTTGCGCGGGGGCCAGGCCCTGCTTGCCGTGGGGGCCCGCAGTGCCGTCTTCGCTCCGATCAAGAAACTCGGCATGATCATCATCGATGAAGAGCATGAGGCCAGCTACAAGTCGGGCACTTCTCCCAGATATCATGCCCGGCAGGTTGCCATGCGACGGGCGGCCCTTTCAGGAGCCCGGCTTGTCATGGGCAGTGCAACCCCATCGGTGGAGGCCTACGCCTTTATGGAAGAGGGGAGCATTCAGCGTCTCTCCCTTACCGAGCGGATTGCAGGAGGCGTGCTTCCCTCCGTTGAGGTCGTCGATATGAGGGGCAAGAACGGAACCCTTTCCGATGAGCTCATCGCCAGGATGCGTTCGGCGAAAGAGGCCGGTCGCCAGTCGATTCTCTTTTTGAACCGGCGGGGGTTCAGCTACTTTTTTCACTGCCGAAGCTGCGGCTATCAGATGACATGCAAACGCTGTTCGGTGGCCCTTACCTTTCATAAGAGCAGCGGACGCATGGTGTGCCACTATTGTGGGTGGAGTCGCCCTCCCTTGGAGGTCTGCCCGGAATGCGGTTCCCTTGATGTCGGTTATTCCGGCTTCGGAACGGAAAAGATAGAAGAGGATGTGCGAAACCATTTCCCCGATTTCCGTCTCGAGCGGGCTGATACCGATGCGGTTAAAAAGAAGGGGAGTCTTAAGCGTATCCTCGACCACTTTAAAAAAGGACAGACCGATGTTCTCCTTGGAACCCAAATGGTTGCCAAGGGGCTCAATTTTCCCGGAGTCTCTCTCGTCGGCATTGTTCAAGCCGATAGTTCGCTTCATCTGCCCGATTTTCGTTCCCGTGAACGAACCTTTGCCCTGATTACCCAGGTTGCGGGAAGGGCTGGACGCTACGACAGCGATGGACGTGTGGTGATTCAAACCTTTACCCCGGAGGATCCTGCCATAGCCTTGGCTTCCGAGGGAAGGGTGGAGGAATTTTATCGTCAGGAGCTGGAGAGCCGCAGAGCGCTTGGCTTTCCCCCTGCCTCTCGGCTGCTTCGTCTCGTTTTTCGCAGCCGTGATGCAAAGGAGGCTGAAGCTGCCTGTGAGCGGGCCGCTTCCTTTTTGCGATCGCAGCTTCCCCGAGGTTCTGAAATTCTTGGTCCCGCCGAGTGTCCGATCGCCATTATTGCGAAGAACTATCGATTTCAGTTGATCCTGCGTGCCCGGAAACTTTCCATGCTGTTACCGGCTGTCACAGGGTATCGGCGGCAAAAAAGGGGGAAAGGCCTTTACGTTGAGTACGATGTCGATCCTGTTTCACTTCTTTGACTGGGCGATTGACGGTACCTATCTCTTTTTTATACTATTATGAAACGATGAAGATATTGACATTAGGTAATGAGCTCCTGCGGGAGCGTACTGCAACGGTTGCGGAGGTCGACGAATCTATCCGCCGCCTTGCCGATGATATGATAGTAACAATGCATGAAGACGACGGCGTTGGCTTGGCGGCCCCTCAGATTGGGGTACTTAAGCGTCTTTTCGTCTGCCACGTCCGAGGTGATGTTCCTCGGGTATTCATCAATCCCGAGATCATCGGCACAAGCCAGGAACAGGTGCGCTATGAAGAGGGCTGTCTCAGTATTCCCGGAATCTATGCCGATGTGCTGCGCCCGGAATCAATCCAGGTCCAAGCAATCGATGAGAATGGAAAGGCCTTTAAACTTGCCGCCGAGGGCCTGCTCGCCCGGGTTATCCAGCATGAAATGGATCATCTTAAGGGTGTATTGTTCATCGACCACCTCGAAGAGCGTAAGAGACGGCGCCTGCTGAAGCTCTACGAAAAGCGGTGGCGAGGGTAATGCGGGTTCTTTTCGCCGGTACTCCTGAAATCGCTGTTCCCTCTCTTAAGGCCCTGCTTTTCTCAAACCATCAGCTGTGCGGAGTCTTGACCAATCCTGATCGGCCTAGGGGCAGGGGGCGTGCCCCCTCTCCGTCGCCTGTGAAGCAGGCCCTGCTTGACAGCGGAAAGCCCATCCCGCTTCTCCAATTTGAGCACCTCAAAGGGGAAGCTCGGGAGGCTGTTGCCGCTTTAAAACCGGATGTGCTTGCAGTGTTTGCCTTTGGTCGCATATTCGGACCGAAATTCCTGGCCCTCTTTTCTCAAGGGGGAATCAATGTGCATCCTTCCCTCCTTCCTCGCCATCGCGGTCCATCCCCTATTCCAGCCGCAATCCTCTCTGGTGATGAGAAGAGTGGTATAACGATTCAGCGCCTTGCTCGGGAAATGGATAAAGGTGCCGTTCTTTCCCGTCTCGTCCGCGATCTTAACGGTCGTGAAACCACCGCCTCTCTCAGTGCCTGGGCGGCGGAAGAGGGAGCAAGGCTGCTGGTTTCGACCCTCGACGCTTTGGAACGTGGGGAGCTTACCGAGGAAGAGCAGGATGAGGTTTTCGCCTCCTATTCGGAGAAGATCGATGCTGATGATTCTTTGATCGATTGGAACCTCCCTGCGGTGCAGATCGATAGAATGGTAAGAGCATTTAATCCCTGGCCCAGAACCCGGACTAGCCTGGAAGGGAAGGAGTTGCTGATTTTGGATAGCTGCCCTTTGCCGGCCGAAAAAAGCCCATCAGCTCCCGGTACGATAGCGGGAGTAGACAGGAAACGGGGAATTCTGGTACAAACAGGAGATGGTTTGCTGGCCGTTGTTCGGCTGCAGCTTAAAACAAAGAAACCCCTTGATTTTGCCAGCTTCTATAACGGCAATCGTGATATAGCGGGAAAACGGTTGGGAGGACAGGAATGAGCGTTTTTGGTTTTCGAAAAAGAAAGAAGGAGCACGGCGAGAACCAAACAGATCCGGAGCAGCGATATCTCAGGTTCCTCCTCTTTTTTGGCCTTGCCGCCGTTGTTTTGATGCTTATCATTACCGCCGTCACTTTTATGTTGACTTTGGATGCAAAAGAGGAAACCATGGTGCCCGATCTGGTCGGTATGCCTCTGGAGAATGCCATGCTTTCCCTCCAGGAGAAGGCATTGAATGCCGGTATTCAGCTGCGCTATTCAAATGCCCTTTCCGATAAGGGGATGATCCTCGGCCAGGATCCCGGTCCCGGAACCTTTGTGAAGGCGGGAACCCGGGTTGTGCTGCGTGTCAGCAAGGGAAAAGCCGTTGAGAAGCTCGACAACTATGTTGGATGGAACATCTCTGAGCTTGAAAGTCATCTCAAAAGTCTTGAAACAGTATATGGCCCCCTTTTGAGACTCAAGAAACCCTTTGTAAGGGTCTTCAGCGAAGAACCTGCTGGAACCATTCTTGAACAGAAGCCTGAACCAGGGACCGAGCTTTCCGCCCTAACCGACCTTGAACTGGTTGTCAGTAAAGGGGCAGAGGGAGAACTCATTACCGTTGGTGATTATATAGGAATAGACTGGGAACGGGCCCGTGATATCATTGCAGGATCTGGCTTGCCCTTTGTCTTTACCCTTCAGAATGATGCAGAAGGGCGCCCCGGTACCGTTGTCGGCCAGAATCCCGCTGCAGGTGCAGAGGTTCCCGTAGATACGATTCGTCAATTGATTATCCTTGAACCCGATAACGTTGCGGATGGGTATCAATTCGGCATGGTGGAACGGAGCCTTCCCGATTATCCGGTTCCCGTGCCGGTCCAGGTGGAGGCTATACTCCCCAATGGAACCAGAGAGGAGATTGTTTCGTTGCGACACTCGGGAGGACTCCTTTCCATACCCTACGAGGTTCCCGATGACACAACCATCGTGGTAAATGTCAACGGCGAGGAGGTTCTTCGTCAGCGGGTCCAGGGAAAAGATTGATTTGAAAGAGTAGACCTCTATCGATATCCGTTGACAGAGGTCCCGCTCTTTGGTAATGTATGGCTACTTTTTGCGGGCGTGGTGAAGTGGTATCACGGAAGCTTCCCAAGCTTCAATTGGGGGTTCAATTCCCCTCGCCCGCTTTTTTTATCTTCAAAGTAGAGCATAATGAAATAGTATGTACTGTTCCGAATCCTGGTGGTTAAAGCAGCTCAATTTCTTTTCCTGTAGTCAAGTGCAGGCCAAACGCATATGAATCATCCTTTTATGCTTCCCGCGGTCATTCCGGAAATAAAATTCTTCTGAAAAGCCAAATACAGAAGGAGAATTGGAACAATCGAAAAGCATGATCCGACGATAAGCAGATCATAATTGTTACCATAGGGCGTAAGTAACGTGTTCAGTCCAATTGGGAGTGTAAACTTACGCGACTCTCTCAGTACCATGAGAGGCCAAAGAAAGTTGTTCCAGCTTCTCATGCCATTGGCGATGCTCATTGCTGCAAATGCCGGTTGTGCAAGCGGAAGAATTATTCTGAAGAATATCCCGTATTCAGTGACACCGTCGACGCGGCCGGCATCGAGCAGGGATTTAGGAAGGCCTTCATAATATTGCTTGAAGAAAAATATCGTGGATGCATTGATGATGAAGGGAAAAATAATTCCTGACCATGTATTGATTAATCGAAACAGTATTGCCTGCTTGTATAGCGGAAGAATGAGGATTTCAAAGGGAATCATCATGATCAGAAGTACGAGAAAAAAGAAGAAGTTTTTGAATTTAAACTCATACATCGCAAATCCGTAGGCGACAAACATGCACACGATAAGAATGGACAATACCTGGACTATGGTAAGTCCGATGCTGTTGAAGAACCAGGTAAAATACTGGGTTGTTCCGCTAAACAGCATGTGCCAGTTTGACAGAGTCAATAATTCAGGCTGGAACTGCAGGTTCATTCCCTGTCGGATGATCTCTCGTCCGGGCTTGAATGAAGAGAGAATAATGGAAAGAAAGGGAATGAGATATATAGCCGCCAGAACGACAAATCCAAGCGTTACAGCAGCAACAAAGATATTATGCGTCAAGCGAATTTTCTTTGCACGTGCGTTAATCATTCTTATGCTCCTTCTTGAAAAATCCAGACGCTTTCAACTGGGAAAGGTTCAGAGTCATAGCCAGGGCGAGAAGCAGCAGGCCCACTGCAGAGGCATATCCCATGGCATTCTGCTCTATACCCTGTCGATACAGATAGCCGACCATGGTAAGGCCGATGTCGTACGGGGAATTGTTTCCATTCCACAGCATATAGCTTTCGGTAAACATGCGAAGTCCAGCAAAAATACTGATGGTTATAACATATGTTATAGAAGGCCGAAGCATTGGAACGGTTATGCGTATGAAGCTTTGAAAGCCCGAGGCCCCGTCTATATCGGCAGCCTCATAAAGTTCTTCGGGGATAATTTTGAGTCCGGCAAAAAAATAGACAATATTCATTCCTGTCCAGCGCCAGAGCGCTAACAATATAAGAGCAAAATATCCGGTGGGATAATGAAAAAGCCATTTTATCGGCTCATGTCCGAATATTTGAATGACTCTGTTCATAAGCGAGCCGGGTAATTCTCCAAACAAAAGGCGAAAAATGGTGCCTGACACAACCACGCTCGTGAGGACCGGAACAAAAAATACCCCTCTGAACAGCTCTTTCCCGATGACAAGCTTAGAGTCGAGCAGACAGGCGAGGACCATCGGAATAGGGACCAGAACTATGAGGGTAAGGACCATATATACTACACTGTTTCTGACTGAAGCCCAGAAGGTCGGATCGAATAGTAACTTGCGATAATTCTTCAACCCGATGAACTCTACCTGCCCGGGCAGGATGCTTTGGAAACTCATCACAATCGTACTGATGATCGGATAGATGAAAAAGACAATAAAAAGCAGAATGAACGGTAGTATGAATACGTATGGCGCTACTTTTTGTGAGTACAAAATCTCCAACCTTCTGGTCATGTGAAATACTCCTGTACTGACAGCAGTCGCCGATCGGGACCGGCGGCTGCGTAATCTAAACTGTAAATTGCTTAATGCAATGTATTTTCGACTTCTTGCTGAGCTGCAGCAAGAGTTTGGCGAATATCTTTTCCGCTTTCATAGATATCGAGCAACACATGATTATTGAAAACAGATACTATGGCAGGAGTAGCGGCAACGGATCTGATCAGGTTTATCTCGTCCTTGATTTGAAGAAGAACGTCGAATGGATTGGTCGTAAAATACTTCAGATACTTGTTGTCTGTGTTGTTGATAACGTGCTCATTCTCCCAGACACGAGTATTGACAGGATCGAATCCAAGGATCTCCCAGACCTTGATTCCGCCTTCTTCGGAGAGTTTAGCCCAAGCCAGCCATTCTTTTGCTAATTCTTTATGTTTGGCGCTTTTTGTAACGATAGTTCCGGTACCGCCGACGCCTGCCGAACGATCGCCGCCGATCTCAAATGCCGGAATCGGAGCAATGGCAATCTTGTTAGCTACAGAAGGCATATAGTCGACGAAACGGGACATAAACCACAGGGGAAAGGCAAAGGCCGCCACTTCACCACGGTCGATCCATCCGTAGCATTCTTCTGTATCGGGCTTTCCGCCAGGAGAAACCATTGAAATGCCTTCGTCCAGCATCCTTTTCTGGATAGCGATTGCCTTATACATCTTTTCCGTATCTAAAGTAGGGGTGCCGTCGGCATCGACAAAATCGCCACCCTGCTGTCCAAGATAAGCGGAAAGCATATTTACGCGGATGGCTTCGGCGGTATTCATGTATTTACCGGTTTTCTCTTTCACCAGTTTTCCGGCAGCAATAAAATCGTCCCAGGTTGCAATTTGGGTATAATCAACCCCTGCCGCATCCAGTATTTCGGTGTTGTAATACATGACGCTGGCTCCTACATGAAATGGAACACCATAGCGAATACCGTCTTTGGAATACAAATCGAGTCGTGATGTGACAACGTCACCTTCATATGGTTCTATAACATCGCTCAAGTCCTCGATTTGGGGAACACCCTTAAGAAGGTTGGGAAATTGGTTCACATGCACATCACAGATGTCGGGAGCTCCAAAATCACTCTGAAGAGCCATGATCAGCTTATTGTGCATATCGGCATTCGGTAGGACCGTAATGTCGAGGCTAATCTGACGATCAGGATTTTCTTCATTCCAGATCTCGGCCATCTGCTCGTAAAATCCCTTATGGGCTTCTACGAAGGTCCATAGTTCCACCTGAGCCTTCTCGGTACCCTGTCCCTGCTCGAGCTCAGCTTTTCCGCTCGCACATAGCGACGCCGTAATAGTGATTAACATCAGGACGAAAATCGATAGTCTGTTTTTCATGGTTACCTCCTATATGAAAACAGGTCTATTGTTTGCATGATCCCAATCGGATCATGTTCCACGATGCTTTTGGAAGGGAGACGGTGATTCCCCGTTCGTCAGCAGCGTGTTTTTTACTGTGTACGGGGCGGATAATTTCACCCTCACAGCTATTGGTATCCTTTAAAGTGTTTGCAGTCATGACCTGATGGTCGATCACGGTTCGGAAATTTCCGGATCTCAATTCAACATGCAAGTCAATGGGCTCTTCCAAATTTCTGTTTACTGCAAATACAACCAATTCCTTCCTCTCTTCACTCAGAACGGCGATGCTTTCTACATAGGGAACTGGTCCAAAACGATCGCTTTCATATGTCGGTGAGGATACCATGGGCTCAAGAGCAATGCCCCTTCCGTAGAGGGATACATGCTGAAAGGGAAAATAGATGGTCTGACGCCATGCTTTTCCCCCTTTTTCAGCGATGATTGGAGCAATCACATTCACCAATTGGGCAATACAGGCTATTTTTACCCGATCTGCGTTTTTCAGTAGCGAGATCAAAAGCGCTCCCACCAGCAAAGCATCTTCATGCGTATAGTACTCTTCAAGGAGCGGCGTCGCAGTGGGAAGTATCTCTTGACTCATAAGCTTCTTGTCTTCCTGCTTGTTGTGAAACCATATATTCCATTCGTCAAAGCAGATCATCATTGTTTTGGAGCTTCGTTTCTTTGCTTTCACATAATCGCAGGCGGCTTTTACCGTATGGATGAAATCCTCCACCTCTACATTCAATGCAAGATACTCTGAAGTATTTCCGTCCCAGTTCCCGTAATAGTTATGCATGGAGATATAGTCGGCTATATCGTATGTATGTTCGAGGGTCTCAACTTCCCACTGAGGAAACGTCGGCATAATATATTTAGAGCTACCGCAGGTAACCAATTCTATGGACGGATCAACGAGTTTCATGGCTTTTCCCGTCTCCCTCGCCAAACGACCATATTCCATGGGTGTTTTGTGTCCAATCTGCCAGGGGCCGTCCATTTCATTTCCCAAACACCAGGTCCTGATGTTGTGAGGCTTCTCGATACCATGTGTTCGCCGCAGGTCGCTCCAATACGTGCCCTTTTCAAGATTGCAGTATTCAACCATATTTCGCGCATTATCAATACCGAGGGTCCCCAAATTCACTGTCATTAAGGGATCGGCATGTACGCGCTTGCTCCATTTCATGAATTCGTTGAGTCCGAATGTATTGGGTTCGAGGGTCCTCCAGGCAAGATCCAGTCTTGTCGGTCTCTCTTCTACGGGGCCGATACCGTCTTCCCAATTGTATGCGGATACGAAATTGCCGCCTGGATATCTGATTATCGGAACACGCAAGGCGTTGACCAAATCGATGACATCACTGCGAAACCCATTCTCATCTGCGGTTTCGTGTTCCGGCTCAAAGATTCCGGTATATACACACCTTCCGAGATGTTCGACAAAAGATCCAAACAGACGATCATCGACACGGGCAATCTGAAAATCCTTATCAATAATGATGGTTGCGTTCACATTAATCTCCTTAGTACATATGGTAGTGGTAGTTCGAAGCTGGTATGGAACCTGCTGCCGGGTTATCTGAACGCGGGGAGTCGCCTCTCATAGCGTTACTCCTGTCTGAGCAATCTGAAAAAAGTCCCTGGTACCGAAGTTTCCCGATTTCAAAGCAAAATTGATTCGACTTCCATCCTGTTTTGTATGCACTATCCAGGACACTCCAGGAGAAATTTCCGTTCCTACGCGGAAGGATTCAAGGCAAGAGGCGGTAACCACGGTGCCTGCACTCTCCCCGCCTGCTACGATAAAAGTCTCCGTTCCGTTTTCCAGCAGGACCTTCGTAAGCTGAGCGAAGAATCGTTCTATGAGTTTCGAGATGGATATGTCGGGGAATCGAACGTCCAGCAGCACTCGTTCTTCCACGGTCTTCGTAGCGTATATCATCGGAGCCAAAGCATCCGACTGATGGGCAATGATGAGCTGTGTCGTTGAAACACAGTAGGAATCAAAGTTTTTCACGCATTCTTCAACGGAGACATTAAGGCAAAATCCTCCTAAGCCTTTGTAATACGCCACTTGTTCGTTTGTCGCTTCGGAGCACGAGCCGGAGATGATAACCGCACTCCCGCGCTCGAAAGCCAAGCTCTCTTGAGAGCTGGCTTTGTTGGGGGAGCCCTTTGCTGCGGCGATTTCCCCGACCAGACCTGACCCTCCCGTGAGGAATTTCATCGAAGAAAAGGATTCTGCCAGTACCCGCAGATGAGAGTCGTTAAGCGTATCCGGGATGATATAGCGAGTTCTCTGTGCTCGTGCCTGGTTGATGCGATTGCTGATGAGGCCGGGACCTTTGTCTATTTCTTCGGCATATATGTGGGTGATGTTCTGCGATTGAAACTGTCCGTACATAAGTTCGGGAAGGTAGCTTTTGGTCATCGGAGTGATCGGATGAAATCGCATCGGCGAGTCTTCTATCAATTGATTCCCGACAAATACATACCCCTTATACACAGTACGTCCGTTCACCGGCAGTGCAGGGCAGACAACCGTAGTGTCGACATGCAGGTAGTCCATAATTGCATCCGTCACCTGCCCGATATTACCCTTTTCCGAGGAATCAAATGTGCTGCAATATTTGTAGTAGTACGTTGTACATCCGGCCCTTTCCAGTTGCTTTACGGCTTGTAAAGCCTGTTTAACGGCCCTGTCTGCAGGACATGATCTGATTTTGAGGCACATAACGACGGCATCAATCCGAGGATCCGATATATCGCTGAGAGCAGGAACACCATTGAACAAGTATGTCTGCATTCCATTTTTCTTTACAAAACCTGCCGCATCCACAGCTCCTGTGAAGTCGTCGGCAATTATGCCTAACTCCATTGTCTGCCTCCTTTGTTTTGCATAAAGCAACTGTTGTGCCAATAGTTTTCATGGATGAGGAATTTTATATAAAAAGTTTTATTCTTTTGTTTTGTAAAGAATTAACAATTACACCGGAAAAGTGCTTTGCATTGTGTTGTAAGGGAGGTGGCATCATAATGATGCAGAATTACATCGTTATGATGCATATATACTACGAAAGGTTGTATTTTTGCAGCTTTCTGTACAGAGTTGTTCGATCGATGCCCAGGGCATCCGCAAGCGCCTGTCTCGTGGGATACATGGGAAGAGCTTCGATGAGTTTTTCGCGCATCAGCATATCTTCCATCTTCATCGCTTGAGATGGTTCTTCCCAACCTGACGAACCGAGACAAAGGCGCAGATCTTCTTTATCAATATCCTTTTTCTGTACGATGACCGACAGACGTTCGCATATGTTTCTCAGCTGCCGAATATTTCCGTCCCAGCCATATCGAAGCAACAATGAACTGCATTCAGGAGAAAACCGATGCATATACCGATTATTTCTTTTGTCGAACAAATTCAAATAATGGTTTGCCAGTAAAAGAATATCATCGCCCCGTTCTCGCAGACTCGGAATATTGAGTCTGAGCACATCCAAGCGGTAGAAAAGATCTTTTCGGAACGTCCCCTCTTTTACCATGATCTCCAGATTCTTATTTGTTGCGGCTATGATTCTGATATTGACAGGGATGACGGAATCGTCTCCGAGCCTCATGATTTCCCGTTCTTCCAGCACCCGCAGCAGGCGGTTCTGCATAGGCTCGCTGATCTCTCCTATCTCATCCAGAAATATGGTACCGTTATGTGCCAGCTCAAACAGACCTACCTTTCCGCCTTTTGTTGCGCCGGTAAAAGCACCGTCGACATAACCGAACAGTTCGCTCTCCAGCAGGGACTCGCTGAGCGCCGCACAATTAATCGCCACAAAAGGGCCTGCACCCCGCATGCTCATATTATGGATACTCTGGGCAAAGAGCTCTTTACCTGTTCCTGTTTCTCCGAATAAAAGAATATTTGACTCCGTAAGGCTGTAATAACGAGCCAAATCGATTACTCGAAGTAGGGGGGGGCTTTTCCCTATGATATCCTGAAAATGTGCCTTGGCAATATGTCCCTTCGCCCGCGTCTGCTTACGGATTGAAAACTCCATCCGCTGAATCTCAGATACTTTCTGAAAGGTAACGATCGCTGCCGTATAGACGTTATCAACGGTTATTGGAGAAACATGTGCAATGACTTTTATGTCATGAATGGTAAGGATGATATCCTCCATTTTCTGAGAAAAATTTCCGGATTTCTTATCAAGTAATTCGGGGCAGGTCGTCGAAATCGGTTTTCCAATGACTTGACTGTAGGGACATCTGAACAGGAGTTCCGCATCATGATTGTAAATGGTGATGCTGTTTGTATCGTCGAGGGCGATTACGGCCTGATTGACATTTTCTAATAATGCCTTAAACCGTTGTACCATGATTTGGTTTTCGCGATTTGCGTCAAATACACGATAGGCTTCAAGTATTGAGCTTTTGATGCTCTCTTTACCCATTTTTATCAGCACTGCAGGAAGGTGTCGTTTCGCTGCATAGGAATAGACGCGTTCTCCGCATATTATGGCGCCGACGCCGTCTTCTTCGGCTTTCTCAATGCAGGGAATAATCTCGGATTCTTCACGAAAACTGTATCCGACGATATTGGGAAAGTTCCCCGAATCAATAACGAAGGATTCATAATTCTCACTGTCTGCGGTGATAAAGGCAATTTTTCTTGCATGGAATGTCTGAAAGGCTTCATTTGCAGCATGGATGATGTCATATCCGCTCATCGGAATTTCAATAAGTGTCACCCCTCTGTGCAACTCCTGTAACGTATATGCCATGTATCCGCGTGCAATAATAATCTGTCCTGTGAAATCAATATTTACGGCTTCTTCAAGCGTGGGACATTTTATGGAAAAATCAAACATCCGTTTATTGGGAAGATTATTATATACTTCCGACACTTTTGGGATGAGACTGGATGACGGAACGAGAAAAACAATTGACGACATATACAACACCTTTTGTTGAACTATAAAAGCACTATTTGACAGGACGTATGTATGATCCGAACGATGTCAAAAATAGGAAGCAAAGAATTACCTCCGGGGTGCCTTTTTATGCAATAGTAGCATATTGAAAATTGCAATGCCAATTTGTATGTATAATTGCACATCGCAGCATGTAATGCATAGAGAAGCGTAATTTGAATTTATCAATGATTTCACTGATCATATAAACAGGAAGATCATCGCTACGATACGGCTCATCCTGGTGAAGAATCTTGGGAGGAGGTGAAATTTCTGCTGTTTCCCTTTTTTTATGTTTATATCGATATTTTTGTATTTGTTTTTTGGAAACGTTATCATAACTTTTTGTTAAGTAATTGTTAAGTGATATTTTTTTAATTTATTATATTGTATAAAAATAAGTCCTATATAAAAATATTCAAAAAACATTTGACAAATACTATTTTAGGTGGGATCATGATTATATGCTAACGTTTGCAAAATATAAAGAATTTATGATGCCTTATTTTATGCAATGGGAGGAGATGATGGAGGCAAGGAGGGATTTTTGAAAACCGAAGAACACTTGCTGGAATTGCGGAACATTACGAAAAAATACCCTGGTGTTTTGGCGTTGGATGAGGTGAGCATGAACGTCCGACGGGGTGAGGTTCATGGGCTCGTCGGTGAGAACGGTGCCGGAAAGTCAACGCTTATTAAGGTGCTTGCCGGTGCGCATTCTCCTGATTCTGGGGAGATTGTTTTCGACGGAGAAAGTTTTCCGTCTCTTCTTCCTCATGAAGCAATGAATCTTGGTATTGCCTGTATCTATCAGGAACTTAATCAAGTGTCGTACATGACGGTAACCGAGAATATTTTTCTCGGAAGGGAATTAAAAAAGGGAAGTTTTCTAGACCTGGGCAAACAGGAGGAATTAGCGAAAAAGGTCCTCAGGGATTTTGATCTTGATATCGATCCCAAAACGCCTATGACCATGCTCGGTGTTGGACAATGCCAGATGGTTGAGATCTGTAAGGCGGTAAATGCCTCGGCGAAACTCATCATCATGGATGAGCCTACGGCCAGTCTGAGTGAAAAAGAAACCGGAGAGTTGTTTCGAATCATTGAAAAGCTACGTGAAAAGAATGTCACAATGATTTTCATCTCTCATCGACTTGAAGAGGTGAAGTCTATTTGTGATGCTTTGACGGTCATGCGAGACGGCCAGGTCGTTGCAAACAAGAGAATCGATGAGGTTTCTGTCGATGATATTGTTAAGCTCATGGTCGGACGCGATATCACAAACAAGTATCCCAAAAAGAGCTTTCCTCAAGGCGATGTCGTTCTTGAAGTCAAAAATTTGACTCACAAGGGTGTCTATGAGGATATAAGCTTCAAGGTTCATGCCGGTGAGATTCTGGGAGTTTCCGGGCTGGTGGGAGCAGGCCGCACCGAGGTCGCCCGTGGTCTGATGGGCGCCGATCCGATCGATTCGGGGGAGGTCTTCATCAACGGACAGAAGGTGACTATCAAGTCACCTCGGGACTCCATTAATGCCGGCATTGCTTTCCTCACGGAGGATCGGAAGGGGCAGGGCCTGATTCTTCTTCAATCCGTTGAATTCAACGCTACCTTGGTCAGCCTTAAGAAGTTTAAGAAAAGAAAATTTTTCATTGATCTTCCAAAGCTTAGAAAAGAATCGGTCAAGATGGTTAATGACCTTCGTATCAAGGTGCCGGACGTTTTGACGGTTTCCAGCCAGTTGAGTGGAGGAAACCAGCAGAAGGTTGTCATCGCGAAATGGTTGATGACGCAGGCGAAAATTTTCATCTTTGATGAACCTACCCGCGGTATTGATGTTGGAGCGAAAATCGAAGTCTATAATCTTATCAACGAGCTGGTTGCCGAAGGGGCTGCCGTCATCATGATCAGTTCTGAGATGGATGAATGCATGGGTATGGCCGACAGGATTATCGTTATGCATGAAGGTTCTCTCACCGGAGAACTGGTTCGTGATGATTTCTCACAAGAGAAGATTATGTATGCTGCGTCCGGAATACCAATATGAGTGATGGGGTCATTGTGGACAGATTGAGATGTGCGGCCATAGGTTTGGGGCGATTAGGTTGGCGACATGCGGCAAATCTTGCCGGTACCATATCCGGTGCGGAGCTTGTTGCCGTTTCGGATGTATCGGTTGATGCCTGCAAACGCTTTTCTTCCGTCTATCCGGATGTGAAGGTTTATATGGACTATCATGACGTACTGCAACGTGCGGATATTGATGCGGTAATTATCGCTTCCTCTACAAGTATGCATGCCGTGATGCTTCGTGATGCAGTAGCTTCCGGAAAGGCTATTTTTTGTGAAAAGCCACTTTCGCTTGATCTGCAGGAGGCTCGGGAACTTCAGCGTCTGGTAAAAGAGCATGGAAGCTTTGTTCAACTTGGTTTTATGCGTAGATTCGACACCGGCTATGCAGCTGCGAAAGAACGCATTGAATCGGGTGCCATTGGAACCCCTGTTTCTCTGTTGGGGATCAGTCGTGATCCATCCTGTCCCCCTATCGAGTTTGCAAAAACCAGTGGAGGCTTGGTCATGGATCTTTGCATTCATGATATCGATTTATGCCGCTGGTTTCTCGGAGGTGAGGTCACCGAGGTATATGCACGGGGGGCGGTCGTTCGTTATGGAGCGTTACGGTCCATAGGTGATATCGATCACGTGAATATCGATCTTAGCTTTTCGAACGGGCCCCTGGCGTCTGTCGAGGGTAGTCGCAATTCGCGATACGGTTACGATGTGCGAACGGAAGTGATCTGTACCGATGGCGCGGCCTTTATCGGTAAAATGCAAGATGAACCAGTGGTAATGATGGATGCAAAGGGTGTTTCCATGAAAACCGTGCCCGGTTTTCTTGAGCGCTTTGAGCAGGCATACCGCTCCGAGATGGAGCGTTTTGTGGAGGATGTTCTTACACATAATCCTCCGGCCGTTGGTGTGGATGATGGAGTAGCGGCGATGGAGATTGCCGAGGCGGCACAAACTTCTTTGGTGTCCGGCCGTACTGTAGCGTTAGGGAGGAGATAATGAGTACGAACACAACAAACGAAGGTGCGTCCAAGGAGCAGCAGACAGTGACGCAATCCGAAGGTGGAGCAAACGGAAATCAGCCGAAAAAGAAGAAGCGAAGGGGAAGTTTAGGCATTATTCTGAGTCTGATCGTCCTTTGTGCGATCATTTCGATTCTTTCTCCAAGATTTCTGACGCTTGCCAACTTGAAAAATGTCTTGTCGCAGGCAACGGTCAGTGCCGTTATTTCCGTCGGTGAATTCCTGGCTATTCTGACAGCCGGTATTGATCTTTCGATAGGATCGATCCTTGCCCTTTCCATCATGATGATGGGAATATTTGCCGTCAATCTGGGGATTAACCCAATTGTGGCTATGTTACTTTGCCTTGCCGTTGGAAGTTTATTCGGTTTGGTAAATGGCCTTCTTCTTACAAAGTTGAAGCTTCCCCATCCCTTTATTTCAACCATGGGTACCAAGATGATCGCCCGAGGCCTTGCCCTGGCCGTTACGGCGGCCGCGCCGATCAGTGGATTTGCTCTTTCCATCCAGTATTTGGGAAGTAGCTCCATCGGGCCGATTCCCGCAAGTGTCCTTTTGGTTGTTATTGTGTATGCAGTTATGTACATTTTTATGACATATACGGCTGTAGGGCGTCATATCTATGCGGTCGGTGGAAATGTCGAAGCGAGCCGCTTAAGTGGTATCAATGTTGACAAGGTACTGTGCATTGTCTATACCCTCAGCGGTTTTATGTCGGCACTTGCCGGTATCCTTCTTGTAGGGCGTGTGAATGCCGCCTATCCCCTTGCCGGTACCGATTACGAGACCGACGCTATTGCGGCCGTTATTATCGGTGGTGCCAGTTTCGCCGGTGGTGTCGGAAAAATCTTGAATACGATTATCGGTGTCATGATCATTGCTGTTCTGCGCAATGGTTTGAATTTGCTCAATGTCGATTCGGCATACCAGACGGTTGCCATCGGTGTTGTCATTATCTTGGCTGTTTACCTCGACGTTTTGCGGCAGGCAGCTGCAAAGCGTGCATGATGATCAAATCATGATAATCAGATGAAGGAGGTAGAAGGGGAACAGAAATAGCGAAAGAGGGGAGATGTAATTGCTCCCTTCCTGAAACGCAGGGCATGGAAAAGCAATCTCGTGTGATGTATGCAAGAGGTAGCCCGGGCGTTCAAGGAATCGAAGGATGTCGCGGTAGCATTCGTATCCGCAAAAAGCCGCAGAGCTCGGCTTATCATAGTTTTCCAAATAGTACAGGAGGGATGAAATGAAAAAGGTATGTGTGAGTCTCTTGACTCTGGCATTCGCGCTGACTTCGTTGAATATCTTCGCCCAGGGCGGTCAGGAATCGGCTGATAGTAAAGACGGCGGCAAGATGGAAATTGCTGTGGTTCTGAAAACCTTGAGCAGTGAATATTGGAAACGTGTTGTTAAGGGAGCTGATGAAGCTGCTGCAAAGTACGATGTCGAACTGATTAAGCTTGGCCCGCCGACCGAAGATGCTGTTGAGCAGCAGATCAACATGGTCCAAGATGCCCTGACTGCAAAACCTGCGGCTCTGGTTTTCTCTCCCTCTCAGCCTCCGACGGCTGTCAATGTTCTTCGTTCTGCCAAGGATATGGGAATCCCTGTTATCCTGGTTGATACCCCCATGGGTGATCTTGCCGAGTATGATACCTTTATCGGTACCGAAAACTACACCGCAGGAAAGTCTGGTGGTGAGGCTCTTATAAAAGCTTTGGGAAAAACGAGTGGTGCTGCAGTCCTTATCGAAGGCGCTCCCGGTAACCCCACGACAACCGAGCGAGCCGATGGTGCCGGTGATGCTTTCGAGGCTGCCGGAATCGAAGTAGTTGCTCGTCAGCCCGGATACAGCGACCGAGAAAAAGCTTATACCGTTATGCAGAATATCTTGCAGGTCAACAAGAATGTTGATATCGTCTTTTGCTCAAACGATGAGATGGCCCTTGGTGCTCTTCGTGCTCTTCAGCAGGCAGGAACAAAAGCATTGGTCATGGGTGTAGACGGCAACAAAGACGCTCTGAAATCAATCCTGGAAGATGGCCTTTTCGGGACTGTCGCTCAGAAGCCTGAAATGATGGGGTACCTCGGAGTAGAAAATGCCATCAAGGCAGCAAAGGGCGAAACGATTGAAAAGCGCATCGATAGTGGTGTCGACATCATCACCAAAGAAAATGCACAGGCTGCTCTTGATAGCCAGTCCTAAAAAATCGACGATACGTCGTCGATATAATAGACATGTATAACAAGGGGGGCCGGAAAAGGCCCCCTTTTGTGTTTTAGACTGCAACGTGTTTCAGAACTTCAGTTATTATCTTTTGTTCAATAGTTTCTAAAACTTCTTTATTTGAATATAGTGTTTCTATGGTGACAAACGCAAAAGAGATTATTTTGATTGCTCCGTACGACGATCTTTACGCTACTGCATCCAATTTGGTTGTATCAAAAGGATATCATCAAGTTGAAGTTGTCAAAGGCGATCTAGATGAAGGAATGAGCATTGCCACAGAGAAAATTGATCAAGGAGCAAAGGTTATTATCAGCAGGGGAGGTACATTCTCCCTCATCCAGAATGCGGTTAACGTACCGGTGGTAGAACTGCGAATCAGCGTGTATGACCTTATGGCAAGTTATCCCCAGCTCATGAAACTTGACGAACCCATTGCCTGCATAGGATATAAAAATATTATTTCCGGTTTCGATCTGGTCAGTGATCTGGGGAAGAACGTCAAAACTATTGAAATCACCCATGAGTCGGATGTGGGGACCTTGATTAGTGAATGTGTGCGGGAGGGGATTACCGTTTTTGCAGGAGGTGCAATTGTCGGCCGTATTTGTGAATCCCGTGGACTGCGCTGCTACATTTGGGCCAGCAGCGAATATGCAATAATAGCTGCCATGGATGAGGCTCTGCGGATTCTCAATGCCTCCAAACGTGAAATAGAACTGGTCAATCGGTATCTTACCCTGACCGATTATGTCCACGACGGCTTTATTGCCACAAATGAAGAAAATCAGGTTATCCTGATGAATGTTCCTGCACAGAAAATTCTTGAGGTAAACAAGGCCGATGTGGTGGGGCGATCCATAGAGTCTCTTTATCCCTACGGCAAGGTGATGGAAGAGATAGGACTGGGACGCCAGCTCATCGACGAAATTCGCACCCTGAACAACAAATCTGTTACCATCAGTACCATCCCGATTCTTGTTAACCATGAACAACGGGGTTCTGTAACGGTTTTTCAAGAGATTGCAAAGCTACAAAACCGTGAGCAAAAAGTCCGCATGAAGTTGGTTGAGAAGGGGTTTACCGCAAAACATTCCTTCAATTCCATTTTTTATAAAAGCAAAAAAATCGAACATTGTATTGCCATTGCGAAAAAATTCAGCCTCTACGACTGTCCTGTTCTTATCGAAGGAAGTACGGGAGTCGGCAAGGAACTTTTTTCCCAGAGCATCCACAATTACAGCCATCGTAAAAACTCGCCATTTGTTGCTGTCAACTGTGCAGCCCTGTCTCACTCGCTTCTAGAAAGCGAGTTGTTTGGCTACGAGGAGGGGTCGTTTACCGGCAGCCGGAAAGGAGGCAAGGCAGGGGTCTTTGAGATGGCCCATCGTGGGACGCTTTTTCTCGATGAAATCAGTGAATTACCGGTAGACATGCAGGGGCGACTTTTGCGGGTCATTCAGGAGCGCGAAGTGGTCCGTCTTGGTGGTGATAAGGTAATCCCTCTTGATGTTCGGCTGGTCTGCGCGACAAATAAAGATTTGCGGCAGCTTGTGGAAGAAGGATTATTTCGCAGAGATTTGTTGTTTCGCATTAATACGCTCCGTTTTCGTGTCCCTCCCCTAAATGAACGACCGGCTGATATTCCCGTGTTGGCACAAAAATTTCTGGAACGGTACAATCTCCAGTACGCAAAGGATATCAAAGGATTTACTTCAGAGGCCCTTGATTTCTTGGTGCACTATCATTATGCGGGTAATGTTCGTGAACTACGCGGTATTGTGGAGCGTTCGGTCATCCTCTGCGAGGGGCGCCTGATTGGCCGCAGTGATGTTCTTTTCGATTTTGATGAAGATGCTGAACCTCCCGTCGTTTTGGAAAAGCCTGAAGCCATCGAAACCATCGCTGCTTCCGGCATGAGCCTGAGGAAGCTTGAGCAGTGGTACGTGCAGCAGATATTCGAGCAGACAGGCAAGTCCCAAGAGCAGACCTGTAAAATTCTTGGTATATCCCGTACGACCCTCTGGAAGAAGCTGAAGGAATCCGTCGATATGTTTAATATCTAAACGAATGTTTATATTCTAAACGTTTTTATGCACCTTCATATCAGCTATATACGGATGCTCTTTCGATTCAGAGCTATATTATTGCTTTATTTATAAGTAATTAACTATCTCTTAATGCCTCTGGCAAAAGTTGGCACTTATTTTGCTTTGATTTACTATCATGATCATCATTGCAGACGACCTTACTGGAGCGAACGATACAGCTATCCAATATCACAATAGCGGTATTTCCACCATTGTTGGTATCCGACCTCAATTGGATATTACTACCGATAGATTTGCAGAATACGAAGTGATCGCCGCCAACACCGACAGCCGTTCCATGTCCGTTCATGATGCATATGAAACGGTGTATCGAATAACAAAAAGTTATCATGAACTGCGACAATCGGATACGATCTACAAGAAAGTTGATTCTGTACTTCGGGGAAACCCTGGCGCCGAGCTTGCTGCAGCTATGGATGCCATTGGCTGTAAGCTTGCCTTTGTTGCTCCTGCATATCCTGAAAACAACAGGATTGTTCAGGATGGAATACTTCATGCGGGAGATGACTCTTTTGCTGCCGTGGGCCTTTTTTCCGAACAGATGAATCACAAGGTAGAAGGAGTACCCCATACACGTGTCGCCATGGATCTCGACCATCTGACGGACTATCTTCTGCATCGCATCCGGCAGGGAGGAGAAGTATTTGTCTTTGATAGCAGCACCGACGAGGATTTGAGCCGTATTTATCAAGCGACAAAACGCATTGCTGCTCAGAAAATCCTTTGTGGCAGTGCGGGACTTGCCCGGTTTGTCGGAAAGGATATAGCCAGCAATCAACCGCAAACGGATGTCGTAATCCCCCATACACCGAATGATATTGTTTTGGTTGTTGCTGGAACCCGTCACAGTACCACCAGGATGCAGATCTCTTCTGCGGCCCGACACTATCGGGAACCGATCATCCAGTATGATGGTTGTTGTGAAGCATCGTTTGAAAAGACTCTTGCGGAGGCCCAGCGGCACATCGGGACAGGTTCTTCGGTTATTTTTATTGCCGTTGCTGGGCTGTTTCGTGATTTTACCGTCAGCCAGAGGGAAAGCAGTGAACAATACTCGCTTGCGCGTACTATTTCTGCCAATCTTGGCAGAATAGTGAGAGATCTATATGTCAGATATACGGTCAAGGGCATTATCCTCACCGGCGGGGATACCGCCTTGCAGGTAGCCCAGTCCCTGGACGCATACGGTATAGAGCCTTTGTTTGAGGTTGCTGCCGGTGTTCCCCTGGGGAAGCTTATAGGTGGTCGGGCCGAGGGCCTGCTTGTGGTAACAAAATCTGGCGGCTTTGGCTCGGAACATGCCATCGCCGACAGCATTGCCAGTATCCTGAATCACAGTGAACAGGAACAGGCGCAATAGCGTAAAGGAGAAGTGAGTTTTATGACTTGTGCAATTCAGATTCCTTCAAGTATCCATGCTGGGAAGGGGAGCATTGATACCCTTTCCGAAATTATAGAAAGAGATTCGGTTAAACGTATCGTCTTGTTCACCGACAAGGGAGTCAGAAATGCCGGCTTGTGCGAACGAGCTCTTTCAATATGCAATGCTCACAAGGTCGAATATCAGATTTTTGATGGAATTGCCGCTGAGCCCTCCGTACAGGATGTCGATAGGGTCATACAGGCTGCCTCTGATGTCAACGCAGATCTTCTGCTCGCCATTGGTGGTGGATCAGTCATGGATACTGCCAAGTTGGCCTCTGTTCTTATAGGCGCTTCCTATACTTTGCAGGATCTACTGCGTGACGCCTCGCAGGCTAGAAAGATGATACGCAGTATCATGGTTCCCACCACCTGCGGAACCGGGTCGGAAGCCACCTGCAATGCGATTGTGGCCATTCCCGAGGAGCGTTCCAAAAAGGGTATTGTAAATACTGTCATGATTCCCGATGAAGTCATTCTTGACGTCAACATGATTGCCCGACTGCCCAAAGGCAGCATTGCGGCCACGGGAGTGGATGCCCTTGCCCATGGAATAGAGTGTTATACCTCCAAGAAGGCCACGATGCTTTCGAATATCTATGCCCTGGCATGTGTAAAATTAATCTTTTCCAGTATTGAACGTGCATATGTTGATCCGGATGCTTTTGAAGCAAAGATGCATATGATGCTTGGAGCCTTCTATGGAGGGATTGCCATTACGGGGAGCGGGACGACGGCGGTTCATGCCCTGTCCTATCCACTGGGAGGGAAATACCATATTCCACACGGTGTTTCCAATGCAATGTTATTCGCTCCCGTCATGGCTTTTAATCGCGACGCCTGTGTCCAGCAGTTAAGTGAAATTTGTGATGCCGTCAATCCCCATATGGCTTCGGCCTCTTGTGACGAGAAGTCTCTTTATGTTGTGGATCGTATAGCCCAGGTCGTCAAGAACACCGAGATCCCCGTCAGCCTGGAGAAATTCGGTATTACTACGGAGGATATAGATTCCCTGGTAACGGCGGGAAGCCAGCAGCAGCGGCTTCTTGTCAATAATCAGAAAGAGCTGAGCCTTGATGATATCCGATCCATCTACCAACAGGTATTATAATGAAGAGTGAACTGTATGAGAGGCCAATTCTTGGTATCACCATGGGAGATCCCGCCGGTTGCGGTCCGGAAATCACCGTAAAAGCGCTAAGAAATAAAGAGATATATGACATGTGCCGTCCCCTGGTTGTGGGCGACAGTAAAATGTTTGAAGATTCAATAAGAATACTAAAGGAAAAAAAG
This sequence comes from Sediminispirochaeta smaragdinae DSM 11293, assembly GCF_000143985.1. Lineage (GTDB taxonomy): Bacteria > Spirochaetota > Spirochaetia > DSM-16054 > Sediminispirochaetaceae > Sediminispirochaeta > Sediminispirochaeta smaragdinae. The sequence goes on from NC_014364.1 coordinate 1,792,076, forward strand.
ATCAAGGTTCGCAGGGTATCCTTGGTTGAAGATGCAAGGTTCGAATACGGGACCATCGATGTATATCATCTCGACCTTGTAGACATGTCACAGTTTCAGTACGGAAAGGTCAGTGCCATGTGCGGTGAGGCGGCTTTCCAGTGTGTCAGGACGGTCATAGAACTGGCATTGGCGGGAAAAATTGATGGTACGATAACGAATGCCCTGAACAAGGAGGCCCTTAACCTGGCCGGACACCACTACAGCGGTCATACCGAAATCTATGCCGATTTTACCAACACGAAAAAGTACACCATGATGCTGGCGCATGAAGATCTTCGGGTGGTTCATGTTTCTACCCATGTTGCATTACGCCGGGCCTGTGATCTGGTGAAAAAAGAACGTATCTACGATGTAATCAAGATAGCCCACAACGCCTGCAGACAATTGGGAATTGCGGAACCCAGGATTGGTGTTGCAGGCCTTAATCCCCATTCCGGAGAAAACGGGCTTTTCGGCACCGAAGAAATTGAGGAAATTATTCCCGCCATCAAACAGGCTGCGTCGGAGGGGTTCAATGTAGAAGGACCGGTACCTCCCGATACCATTTTTTCAAAGGCCCGGGGAGGCTGGTACGATATCGTCGTGGCCATGTACCATGATCAGGGACATATTCCCCTGAAGGTGGTCGGATTTGTGTATGACAGGGAAGCCCAGAGATGGGGTTCTGTCAGCGGAGTGAACATCACCTTGGGACTGCCCATCATAAGGGCCTCTGTTGATCACGGTACGGCCTTTGATACGGCGGGCAAAGGCATTCAGAACGAAGTCAGTTTAACCAATGCTATCCGGTATGGAATGCAGTTGGTTCGAAATAAAGATAAATAAGCATGAGAAAGAGGGTAGTGCACATGGCAAAATATTATCATGGAGTGATTCCTCCCATTATTACTCCGGTCGATGAAAAAGAAAATGTTGATGAAAAGGGCTTTCGGGAATTGCTGAATCACTGTGTTGACCGCGGGCTGCACGGAATTTTTGTTGCGGGTTCCAATGGGGAAACCATGGCTTTGACGCAGGAGCAGCGTGACAACGCCATTCGCATAGCCGTCGACGAGGTCGGTTCAAAGGTCCCCGTTATGAGCGGTGTTATGGATACGAGTACCCGCCGTGTCATCGAGAACATCAAAAAGATGGAAGATTTTGGTGGTAAGTGTGCGGTCATCACACCCATTTTCTATGCCCGCCATACATCCCAGGATGAGACGGTGCGCCTGTTCGAAGAGGCTTCCAGGCAAACCAGTTGCGATCTAATGATCTACAATATTCCGATGTTTACCGGCCTGAAGCTTACTGCCGACACCGTTCTCAAACTTGCAAAGATTGATAAGGTCGTTGGCGTAAAAGATTCCAGCGGTGACTTCGGAGAGTTTCAAAAGGTGCTGCGGGTTTATGCCGACAATCCGAAGTTCTCCGTATTACAGGGATCTACCGCTGTTTCTGCCGGCAGCATGCTTGAAGGTGCGGATGGCTATGTTCCTTCCATTGCTCCTCTTTTTCCCGAACTCTTTACCAAGATGTACGATTATGCCGTGGCCGGGAATATTGGGAAAACCCTTGAGCTGAATGCCATCGTTGCTGAAACCCAGAAGATTCTTGGATTATGCAAAAATGCCACTGCCTCCAATAAATTTGCATTGAGTCTTCTTGGCTTTACCCACAAGCGTGTCATTGCTCCCCAGGACGGTACGACCGAAGCGGATGAGCGTGCAATAACCAGCAAGGTAGACGAGGTCAATGGCCTGATCCGCAAGGCAGGGCTTATTCAATGAGTACGGTTGTCCTGTCCCACGCCCTGTATGACCCCGGTATGCGTCTTCTCGAGCAAAACGGAATCGACGTTGTTATTCCTAATAACGGGAACAGCGACGATATTCTTGAAGATTTGCAGAAGGCCGACGGCTTCATTCTCAGAATAGGAAAGATTGATCGTAAAGCCATTGAGGCTTGTCCCGACCTGAAGGTCATCACAAGGCCGGGCGTCGGCGTGGATAATGTCGATGTACAGGCGGCCACAGAACATGGAATTCCTGTAGTCATCTGCCCGGCTGCCAACAGCCGGTCGGTGGCAGAGCATACTATTGCGCTCATGTTTGCCGCTTCAAAGAATTTGATCGAAAGCGACAGGGAAACCAGGAAGGGAAATTTCGGAATCCGCAATAAATATGCAGCGGTCGAGCTGAAGGACAAAACCCTTGCCGTTTTGGGGTTTGGACATATTGGCCGGGAGGTCGCCTCCATGGCGGCGGCTCTGGGCATGAAGGTTGTTGCTTATGATCCCTTTCTCGATAAGCAGAAGGTTGAATCGATGGGGTATGGCCATGCCGGATCCCTGGAAGAGGCCGTCTCCGCCGGTGATTTTGTAACCCTGCACATGCCTTCCCTGCCGGAGACAAAAGGCATGATCAACAAGTCCGTTTTCAGCCAGGCAAAGGAAACCGCTTATTTCATCAACTGTGCACGCGGGGATATTGTCAACGAACAGGATTTGTATGATGCCCTTGCCTCGGGATCGATTGCCGGGGCGGCCGTGGATGTGCTCAGCTTGGAACCGATGGAGGCCTCTTCGCCCCTGATGCGGCTGGACAATTTTATCGTGACGCCGCACATGGCTGGACAGACTCGGGAGGCTACCACAACGATCGTAACCATGGCCGTTGAGGGAACGCTGGCCGTACTCAAGGGGGAAAAGTGGCCTCATGTCTGCAATCCCGAGGTGTACGGTCGTCAGGCGTGGAAGGATCGGCAATAGGAGGACAGGAATAACATGGAACACTTCGATATAGCCATCACAAACGGTTTATTGCTGGACAGCGATAGGCTGAGTTTCTCAAATGGATTCGTTTTTCTAAAGGACGGCAAGGTCGTTTCTTCTCCCGGTCCCGAGGAAGCATGGGAAGCCGATCAAATAATTGACGCACAAGAATGTTATGTGCTTCCCGGTTTGATTGATGAACACGCTCATTTTGATTACCAGGGAAGCAACCTTGGCGTCAGTGCCGATATTCTCTGTCCACCCAGCGGCGTGACCACCGCTGTCGATGCCGGTTCAACGGGATGTGATAATTTCGATTTGTTCTATCGTGCCAACATCAGCAGATATGTGACCCAGGTCCTTTCCTATATAAATGTCTCGTCCTTTGGAGTGCATTGCTCTTTTCATCAGGAAGAAAATCTTGATCCGCGGGATTTTGATGCCTCCGGGATAGAAGCACGCTTTAGGGCTCATCCCTCTACGATCCGGGGAATGAAGATCAGGCTGGATCAATCTACGCTTGGCGAGAAATACTCCCTTGCATCGCTGGAACAATGTCTAAGGATTTCCGAAGATCTTCAAAAAAAAGGAATCCATTGCCCTGTTATCGTGCATGTGGCCAATCTGCCTTCGTCTGTGTCTATCGATTCTATTGCGTCCCTGTTGCGCAAAGGAGACCTCTTTGTCCATGTTTTTCAGAACAAAGGTGAAACAATATTTGACACGACGGGGCAAGTCAGGGAGTCTCTGGTAAAGGCAAGGAAACGGGGTGTGCTTTTCGATGCCTGCAATGGAAGGATACACTGGTCTTTTAAACATCATGAGCAGGCCCTTGCCTGCGGTTTTCTTCCCGATATTATTTCGTCCGACATCGTAATTGCCAGTGCATACCAAAAACCGGGTTTTTCTCTTGTACATGCCATGAATACTTTCTTGGCTTCTGGTTTCAATGACGCCGTGATCCTTCGGGCTGTTACGACGGCTCCTGCAAAAAGTCTCGGCTTGTATCCTCGTATTGGTTCTCTCGAACCTGGGGCCCAGGCTGATGTATCCATCATGAAGATGGATGAAACCTCGCCTGTCAGCGTGTTTGACAGGTGGGGAGGAAAACGCATTCTGCGTCGGTATTTCAAACCAATGCTGACGATTAAGAATGGAAAGACGGTGTTTCGTCAGATTGATTTCTAATTTTTAGGAGGAGAACGAATGAAAAGATCTCTGTTTCTTGGACTAGCGCTCTCTGTGGCCTTATTGGGCTGTTCGGGTAAGGGAGCGGACAAGGATGCCGCAAACAAGAGTGGTGAAGTAGCTGCGACGAAGGTTGTTTTGCAAGTCGGTGCGGAAGCCAATCCCGGGGAACCTCAGGTTGAGGGAATGAACAAATGGGCGGAGTTGGTAAAAGAACGTAGCAATGGAACCATGGAACTCCAGGTTTTTCCCTCTTCCCAGCTCGGATATAAGGCAGCCCTGATTGATCAGATGCTTGTCGGCGATCCCGTTATTTCTGTTTGTGACGCAGCCTACTATGCCGACCGCGGCGTACCTGATTTGGGAATCGTCATGGCACCTTTTCTTCTGAAGTCATGGGACGATGCCTGGACCATCATCAACAGCGATTGGTATGCAGAGCAGTTGAAAAAACTGGAAGATAAGGGACTCAAGGTCATAACTTCGAACTGGATCTATGGTGAACGTAACTTGCTGACAACCAAACCTGTTAAGAACCCTGAAGATTTGGTCGGCATGAAAATACGTGTGCCCAATAATGTCCTGCAATTGAAAGGATTTGAAGCACTTGGCGCTGTTCCTACACCAACCGATTTAAGTGAGGTATACACTGCCTTGCAACAAAAAGTTGTCGAAGGAGTCGAGAATCCGCTTACCGTTTTGTACAATGGCCGGTTTTATGAAGTTGCGAAGTATCTGGCCCTGACCTCTCACGTGAAGAATTTTACCACGTTTGTCATGAGCAAACAGGTTTTTGACTCTCTGACACCGGAGCAGCAGAAGATTCTGATCGAGACTGGAAACGAAGCAGGTGAATATCAGAACGCCTTATTCTCCGATGAGGTGAACCAGGAACTGCTTGAGAAATTTAAAGCGGCAGGTGTTGAAGTTACCGAGATCGATCAAGATGCCTTTGCCGAGGCTGCAAAGGGATTCTACTCCATGCCTGAACTGACGAAGAAATGGTCTCCGGGACTTTATGAGCGCGTAAGTACTATCCTTGAAGAAGGAAGAAAGAGTAAATAACTTTTTCGGTATACAATTTTTTCTCCCTCCTCTCAACCATGGAAGGAGGGAGATATCTTGGGGGATTCTGTTGGCATGAGTATGAAAACTGTTATGAAAAATCTGGATTATCTCATTGCAGGCCTTAGCCTGGTTATCTTGATAATCCTGACGTTCCTGGGCGTTATTATGCGCTATATTTTTAATTCGCCGATTCTTTACCTGCAAGAGGTCCAGATTTTTTGTGCCATCTGGCTGGTTTTTTGGGGTGGCTCTGCGGCTGTTCGATCCGGAAGTATTGTTGCAATTGACTTTCTTGTTGACAAATTTCCTCCCCGCATGAGACGGATTGCCGATATCTGTATTCAGGCTTTGTCTGTCGCTATTTTAGGATTCCTTGCATATAATGGTTTTCAGCAGCTTGCCTTTTTAGCAAGGACAGATCGTCATTCCTATATTCTGGAAATTCCCTATTGGCTCATCTACTTGGCGTTTCCCATCGGTTGTTCTTTGATGGCCGTCTGGTATGTGGTGGGTCTTTACAAGACCGTGCGAGGCATTCCCCAACAAAAAAGCGAGGAGGAGTAAATGAATCTGGTTGTCATAATCTGTCTGTTAATGCTCGTACTTCTTCTCCTGAAAGTACCAGTATTCGTTGCAATAGCCGTACCAACGGTGCTCTACTTTCTGTTTACTCCGGGAATCGCAACCCTTACCATTGCCCAGCGTGTAATTTCCGGTGTCGAAAGCATTCCGCTTTTAGCGGTTCCCTTTTTTGTTTTTTCCGGTATTATCATGAATTATTCCGGTGTTACCAAACGAATCATGGAATTTGCGGAGGTTCTGACCGGCAGAATGTACGGGGGACTTGCCCAGGTGAATGTTTTGCTTTCCACCCTGATGGGGGGATTGTCCGGCTCCAATCTGGCAGATGCCGCCATGGAAGCAAAAATGCTCGTTCCTGAAATGAGAAAACGCGGATACTCAAATGAATTTTCTACCGTCGTAACAGCGTCTTCCTCGCTGATCACTCCCATGATTCCTCCCGGAATTGCAATGATCCTGTATGGTTCTGTTGCCAACGTGTCGATTGGTAAACTTTTTGTTGCAGGTATCGGTCCCGGACTGATCATGTGCCTTTCTATGATGGCTCTGGTTAGTGTCATCGCACGGAAAAGACACTATGCCAGAATGAGGGAACGTCATGCATCTCCCAAAGAAATCTGGCACGTAATTAAACGGGCTTTTTTCCCTCTCTGTCTTCCTGTCATCATTATCGGTGGCATTCGCGTAGGTATTTTTACCCCTACCGAGGCTGGTGCAATTTCCATTATCTATGCCCTGATATTGGGCCTGGTATATAAAGAACTTTCCTGGGACAAGCTGGTTCTTTCCATTATGGAAACAATTCGGACCACAGCATCGATCATGTTGATTGTCGGCATGGCATCGGCTTTTGCATGGATGCTGACAAGGGAGCGGATTCCCCAAACCATAACAGAAACAATTGTCAGAATTATCAGCAACAAGTACGTATTTTTGCTTGTCGTCAATCTGTTTTTGCTATTTGTGGGGATGCTCATCGAGGGGGGAGCAGCTACTATTGTTCTGGCACCGCTTCTGGCTCCTGCCGCTGCCTCCTTCGGCATTGATCCAATTCAGTTTGGTATGGTAGTGATTTTTAATCTTGCCGTTGGTTGCATTACTCCCCCTTTGGGGACCGTTATGTTTGTTACCTGCCAGATTACCGGGTGTAAGGTTAATAAGTTTGCCAAGGAAGCGGTACCTTTCTTTTTTCTGTTTCTTGGTATCCTGCTATTGCTGACATATGTACCCTTTTTCTCGACATTTCTTGTGAACTTAATATATTAAGAAATAACATCACCCCAATTATCATTTTTCTTGATAATTGGGGTAGTGGTTTTATTCTGCGTAAACTGTATGCAATTTTAAAAGTGATTCTTCTCTTTTTTTTGTAACAACTTTTGCTTATATTGTGAATATTGAGGCAAAATATTTTCTACCTCGAGAAGAGAGATGAGAATTCGACAAAAGGATTTCTCTGAGGGAGGTATAGTAAAAAATGGAAAGAACGAAATCAATTGCAGTTATTGGTAATTATCTACCGCGGAAGTGTGGAATTGCTACTTTTAGCACCGATCTTGTAAACGCGCTCTCTGGAGCCGACGGGGAACTTGATTGCTGGAGCATTGCGATGAACGATATCCCGGAGGGGTACCGTTATCCCGAAAAGGTCCATTTTGAGATAAATCAGAACATAGCGGGAGAGTATAAGCTTGCGGCCGATTTTCTTAATATCAATCAAATTGACGTGGTCTGCCTGCAGCATGAGTACGGAATCTATGGAGGAGAGGCCGGAAGCTATATTATTTCGTTGCTACGAGATCTTCGAATGCCTATTGTTACGACGCTCCATACTGTACTCGAAAAACCTTCGAAAAAGCAGAAAGACGTCCTTACCGAGATTGCGGCCTTGTCTTCTCGGTTGATAGTGATGTCAAAAAAAGGCATTGAATTTCTTACTGATATTTACCATATTCCCAGGGAGAAGATCGTCTTTATTCACCATGGAATACCTGATATGCCCTTCATCGATCCGAATTTTTACAAGGATCAGTTCGGTGTGGAAGGAAAGCAGGTTATCCTGACCTTCGGCTTGCTTTCTCCGAACAAGGGGATTGAGACGATGATCAAGGCCCTTCCTGCTGTAGTCGAGAAACATCCCGATGCCGTCTACATTGTAGTAGGTGCTACTCACCCGCATGTCAGAAAGGCTTCGGGCGAAGAGTATCGCCACAATCTTCAGCGTCTTGCTCGACTTCGCGGGGTTGATGATCATGTCATTTTTTTCAATCGTTTTGTGGAAGTGAAGGAGCTGTGTGAATTCCTGGCTGCCAGTGACATCTATGTCACCCCCTATCTTTCCAAAGCCCAAATCGTTTCGGGCACTTTGGCTTATGCCATGGGGGTCGGCAAGGCAACGGTCTCAACACCCTACTGGTATGCAAAAGAGATGCTTGCCGAAGGCCGGGGAATTCTTGTTGATTTTAAGGACTCGAAGGGGCTGGCGAGTGAGGTGATCTCTCTGCTCGACGACGATATCAAGCGCAATGCAATGAGAAAAAAGGCGTACACCTTTTCACGAGAGGCTGTCTGGAGCCAGGTTGCGGTCGACTATATCAATGTCTGTAACGAAGTAAAGGCCGAGCGGGCCTGCAAATCGCGTTTCTATTTGAAAACGAAGAATTTGGAACAGGACGAATCAAGCTTACCTGAGATTAATTTTGATCATCTTAAGACAATGACAGATGATACCGGATTGATTCAGCATGCGGAGTTTACCGTTCCTTCACGGCAGTTCGGCTATTGTATTGACGACAATGCCAGGGCCCTTATCGTCACGGTGATGGCCCAGGATCTTGTGCCGGAAGATCCCGAACTGGTTCGGCTGCAGAAGGAGTACCTTTCCTTCATAAACTATGCCTATAATGAGGAGAATGGTTGGTTCCGTAATTTCATGGATTACGATAGACGATGGTTGGAGGAGAAAGGCTCTGAAGATAGTCAGGGACGGACCATCTGGGGCCTCGGTGTCTGTTCCGCCCTCTCTCGGGAAGCGGGCTGCCTTGCATTAAGCACGACCCTGTTTCATAAGGGAATAAACATGCTTGAGGCGCTTGAACATCCCCGGGCCATAGCCTTTGCACTTGTCGGTATCCATGCCTACTTGGCCAGATTCTCCGGTGACAGTGAGGTAAGGAGAATACGGGATAAGCTTGCCGTCATGCTCTTTGATCACTTTGACCATGATGACGATTCCGGATGGCCCTGGCTTAAGGGGGATATCCTTACCTATGCAAGTGGAAAAATCCCTCAGGCGCTTCTCCTTTCCGGCCAGTGGATGAATAGAAAGGATATGCTTGAGACCGGGTATCGATGCCTCGATTGGCTCATCGATATTCAGAAAGAGGATGATCACTTTTCTCCGGTAGGAAGCAACGGTTGGTATCGCCCTGAAGGAGAAAAAGCTCGGTTTGATCAGCAGCCTATAGAGGCACAGATAATGCTGGAGGCGACGCTCCTTGCCTACAACATGAGCGGGCAAGAGCGATATAGAGCCGCTGCCGATATGGCATTTAACTGGTTCCTCGGTCAGAACGATCTTAAGGAGCCTTTGTATGATTATACGACCGGCGGATGTCGGGACGGACTTACCCCGGATGGGCCGAATATGAACGAGGGAGCCGAATCGACACTTGCCTGGCTCCTTTCTCTTTTGTCTATGCAGGGATTTCTGGCGAACCAGAAAAAGCTTCACTATACAAATTTTATTGAGGAGTAGGGTTTCGTGAACAGGGTGGAAGTGCAACGATTAGAGTTTGTGCTCAGGCCTTCCCATGACCGAGTACTTATTCGTCCCTTTATTCCCGGGGATGAAAATCAACGCTATAGGATCATAAGCAGGGTGATGTCTCTCGACAAAGAAGAGGTTCATGTCCGACTTGAAAAGGTTTTGGCTGATTTTGCCGGTCGTCATCACAATATTCTTGAAGAGCTGATTGAACATTTTACCATGGTAAAACAGTGGACCATCACCGATGCCCCTTTGAGCGAGGAACAAAGGCTTTTGATCGGGGCCTATTTTACCCAGGAATATTCTCTTGAATCGGCCGCCTTATTCAATCCGTCTATCGTTCTTCATCCCGATCAGTCCGAACTTCCGAAAGGGGCAATCAGATTCATCATAAGCCTTCGTGCCATCGGCGAGGGGCATATCTCTTCTATTGTATTCCGTGAGGGGATGATAACCGATGATTTTACCTTACGGCTGAGGCGCCCCGCTCCTTACGTGACGCAGCCGAAACGCATCCCCTGGCAGATCTATGATAAGACATTGTTTACGCGAAAGCTTGCCGAACTAAATTGTGAGAACAACTTCAGCGCGGGGGTTTTATCCAAGCTGGAAGATCAATTCTCCCTGGCAGAACTCTCCGATGCGGTGGAGCGTGCCAAACGGAGGGCTCCCGCATCCCAGGAGGCAGATGTGACCTCAGACGGCATGTTGACCCTTGCTTACTCCAATTATGCCGTCAGCTTCAGACCGGAACAGCGAACTTCGGAAAAGGCTATCTTCCCATTGACCCCAAGTCAGAGCAACGGGATTGAAGACGCCCGATTTGTTCTCTTTTACGACGATGACGGAGGCTGTCGCTACTATGGTACCTACACCGCTTTCGACGGCAGGATGATCTTACCCCAACTGATAGAGACCGAAGATTTTATCTCGTTTAAATTTATCACTTTGAACGGACCCGCTGCAAAGAACAAAGGGATGGCACTGTTCCCGCGAAAAATAAACGGGCAGTATGCCATGATCTCCCGTCAGGACAACGAAAATTTGTATGTAATGTACTCCGACAATATCAATTTTTGGTATGATCCTCAACTTATTATACACCCCACCTTCCCCTGGGAATTTGTACAGGTCGGAAACTGCGGCTCTCCGATAGAATTGGATGAGGGGTGGCTTGTGCTCAGCCACGGAGTGGGGCCGATGCGGAAATACTGTATCGGCGCTTTTCTTCTGGATAAGAAAAAGCCTACGAACGTTATCGGCCGGCTGAGAGAACCTCTGATCGAACCGAACGAGAATGAACGCGAGGGCTATGTCCCCAACGTCGTCTACACCTGTGGCGCCCTGCGCTATAAGGAGAAGCTGCTCATTCCCTATGCCATGTCGGATTATGCGACCGGCTTTGCCTTTGCCGATATCAAAGAAATTCTTGATGCCATGGTGTAGATCATGAAGATTGCAATGCTTGCACCCATTGCCTGGAGGACTCCACCGCGGCACTATGGCCCATGGGAGCGGGTTACTTCACTTTTAACCGAAGAGCTGGTCCGCCTCGGCGTAGATGTCACGCTGTTTGCTACCCGTGACTCCGTGACCTCCGCAACGTTGCGTGCCGTTTGCGACCGCGGTTATGAAGAGGATCCCGACATGAACGCGAAGGTGTGGGAGTGCCTTCATATTTCCGAATGCTTCGAGCATGCCGATGACTTCGATATCATCCATAATCAATTTGATTTTCTGCCTTTATCCTACAGCGCCTTGGTCTCCACTCCTGTCGTTACGACGATTCATGGTTTTTCCTCTCCTTCGATCCTGCCGGTCTACAGAAAGTACAACGACCGTAACTATTATGTCTCCATCAGCAATGCCGACAGAAATCCGGATCTTTCTTATGTGGCGACGATCTACCACGGTATAGATTTGGAACATTTTACCTTTCGAAAAGAGCCTGAGCGGGATCGCCTTCTTTTCTTTGGGCGGTTTCACCCCGATAAGGGGGCGAGGGAGGCCATTGAGATCGCAAGGCTCAGTGGGAAGAAATTGCTTATGGCTGGTATTATTCAGGACAAAGAATACTTCCATCGCTATGTTGAGCCTTCGATCTCATCGGGAGAGGTTTGTTACCTCGGTAGTGTCGGCCCGGAAAAACGCGATGCGCTTTTAGGATCGGCGACGGCTTTGCTTCATCCCATAGATTTCAATGAGCCCTTCGGCCTTTCCGTTGTCGAGGCCATGGCATGTGGAACCCCGGTCATAGCCTTCGCAAGAGGCAGCATGCCCGAGTTAATTGAAAGCGGAAGAACCGGCTATCTTGTCTCTTCGGTTGAACAGGCGGTGGAATGTGTCGGAAAATTGGATCGTATTGATCGCTATCAATGCCGTCGTCTTGTCGAAAGGCGGTTTACCAAGGAACGAATGGTGAATGAGTATGTACATGTATATGAGACGATTGCATCCATGTGACTGGCACGCTATTATTGCCTAACCAATTTTTTCAAGGGAGTATGGAATCCTATGATCATTGATACGCTGCGTAATGCACACGTTTATTATGGATGTCACAAACGCTTTGAAGAGGCGTTTTCTTTTTTGTCGAAAGTAAGCAGCTTTGACGAGCTGCCTTCGGGACGGATTGATATCGACGGAGATAGATTATACGCCTTTACCCTCGACGGTGAGGGAAAGGGGAGTGATGCCGCCGTGTTGGAGACGCATCGAAGGTATATCGACATCCAATATACGGTTTCCGGAGAGGATCTCATGGGCTGGAATCCCCTTTCGCCGGGAACGATAGGAGACGGCTACGATCCGGATAAAGATATAGAATTCTATTCGAAGCTCCCCGTTCCTCATTGGTTTCCCGCCCCGGCCGGTGCCTTTTTTCTTTTTTTCCCTTCCGATATGCATGCACCCCTTGGTGCAACCGGCCATATGCGAAAGATCATCGTGAAGGTGGCCACTTCCGATTAGTCTCCCGATTAGACATCAGAACCCGTCGAAGACTTTTGTTGTGTCTATAGATACAATATGTTATAAAGGTAACTTCATTATCATTTTTTAAACAACAGGAGTCTACATGGACGGCTTTACGTATGGTGCCCTTGCCCTTATTCCACCTGCTTTGGCAATTATTCTTGCGGTAGTAACCCGTCAGGTGATTGTTTCGCTCGTGCTTGGAATCTGGGCCGGGGCTACGATCATTGCAGGGTGGAATCCTCTCCTTGGTTTGCTGGACACCTTCAGCACCTATCTGGTACATAATTCACTCGCCGACAGTTGGAACATCGGTATTATCGTCTTTTGTCTGGTAATCGGTGGCATGGTCGGCGTCATTAATAAATTAGGCGGAACCAAGGCGATTGCCGATGCGGTGGTTCTCAAGGCACGGTCGGGAAGGACTACGCAGCTATCGACGGCCTTGATGGGGATTATCATGTTTTTTGATGATTACGCAAACTCAATGATTGTCGGAAATACCATGCGCCCTATCACCGATCGTTATCGCATCAGCAGGGAAAAGCTTTCGTATATTGTCGATTCGACTGCTGCTCCGGTAAGCTCTATGGCCCCTGTCTCAACCTGGATTGCCATGGAGCTGGGTTTGATTGCTGCGGGGCTAAAGAGCATCAATGTGGAAGCAAACAGCTTGATGGTCTTTTTTCAATCCGTTCCCTTTCGTTTTTATAGCATCTTCTCGATAGTTCTGGCCCTTACGCTGATCATTTCTCAGAAGGATTTCGGTCCCATGTATCGGGCGGAACTTCGGGCCCGAAAAACCGGAGCTGTTTACGAAGAAGGGACTACCCCGATGATTGTTGAGGATAAGGATATTCTTCCCGATGAGGGCTGCGTCGGCTCGGTATGGGATGCCGCCATTCCCATCATTGCCTTTATTCTTGTCACGGTATTCGGCTTATACTATAACGGACACGAAGCGGGGAAGGGGATCATCGATTCTTTCGGTAATGCCGATGCATCGGTGGTGCTTACCTGGGCGGCGTTTATCGGATCCATTACCGCCATGGTCATCGGTATCGTAAAAAGAAAGTTTTCCCTCAGCTCTGCGGTAGATTCATGGATGGGGGGCTTGCGTTCGATGCTGATTGCCGTCGTTATTCTTGCTTTTGCCTTTGCTCTGAAGAGTGTTATCGGTGAAATGCAGCTGGCCGAGTGGCTCGTTGCGGTAACCGGAGGAATCCTTTCCGGCAAGGTTGTTCCGCTGCTTACCTTCATCGTTGCCATGGTGGTCGCCTTTGCAACGGGAACCAGCTGGGGAACCAATTCCATCCTCATGCCCCTTGTTATTCCCGTGGCAGCCGGTGTTTCCGGTGCCGACGGAACCTTAACGCCTACCATAATCGCAAGCATCGGTGCCGTACTTACCGGTGCCGTTTTTGGTGACCACTGCAGTCCAATCAGCGATACGACCATCCTTTCATCCATGGCAAGCGGTGCCGATCATATCAGCCACGTACGGACACAAATCCCTTATGCGGCAACAGCCGCCTTGATTTCCGGACTCTTCGGTTTTCTCCCTGTGGGTTTCGGCGTTCCTGTGTGGTTCCTCTTGCCCTTCGGAGCCGCCATACTCATCCTTATCGTCAGGTTTCTGGGAAAAAAGATAGAACTTTGAGAGGAAGCCGGCTCCCCTTTCTATTCGGTCGAAACGGAAAGGGGATGCAGGGTGATTTCGAGGCTTTGGATCGATTCCAGCTCTTCGAACTCTTCCTTGATTTTCCTCGGTGAAACCCGCTTCGGGAGGGTCACGATAGCCCTCATGTGAAATATCCTTGCACCGGTCATGGGGGCGCTGGCAGTATCGGTCTCCAGATCCTCTATGCTAATATCATATTTTTTAAGGATCGATGTGACGGCATGGACGATACCCGGAGTGTCGAGAGAAACCGTCTCTAAACGGAAAGCAATCCGTTCTTCTCTGCTGTGTGGAGGTGTTGTCTTTTTTAAAAAGATACTTATTTCCCGTTCTTTTCCGAAGGAGGGGAGTGCATCAACCAGTCCGGTGATAGCCTTGATATCTTCGGCGGATACCAAGACCAGCGATGCAAATTCGCCTCCGAGCACCGCCATCTTACTCTCTTCGATATTTCCATTATGCGAAAGGATTTCCTTTGTTAGCTCGTCGGCAAATCCCACTCGATCCGCCCCTATGGTCGTAATGACAAGGTAGTGCTTTTCCTTGGGTTCCATCCCTATTGTTCCTCCATTATAACAAAATCAAGTATGCCTATTGTTCGGTCAAGGTACTTTTTCCTTAGCCTTTCCACGACAACAAGGAATATAATACATTACGTCACCGGAAAAGCGGTGTCAAACAGATTTATCAGCTTTCGTAATAAGCATTTCCAGCTGGCTGAGAGAAACGGCGGGTACGGATTTTTCTTCGAGCCACTGTGGAAGAATATAGCCCCAGGAGGCCAAAAGGCATGTGATGCGCTCGTCGTGAGGATAGAGTAGATGATCGATTTGATCGTCTACGAAGTAAGCCCCTGTTGATTCGCCTTTTTCAAGTAATTCGGTGATGATATCGACCTTTGGGCGCTTGCCGGAACAGATAATTCGATCTGCCCGCCATGTGATCCCGTGGTGATGGAGGATTTCCCGTATGAAATGTTCGGGTTTTGTAGAAAGAATAAAACCTGCGCCACGGGCGGCCAGGCGAAGCAGGGAAGGAATTCCATCGAAGAGCGGATTGAGATCAAACCATCTGGACCTGTCATAGTCGAGCAGTTCGGCTCTGCATTCCTGGAAGAGCGTCAGGGACGCTTTGTGAAACGCCTTTTGAGTCTCGGCAAATTGATCGAAATCCTCCTGGCTGCTAAGCGTCTTCCCCTGTGAAAGGGCATGCTGGAGAAGCAGATAATCACCTCCATCCCTGATGAAGGGACGCAGGAGTCGAAAGGCCTTCGCGTGGTTCGCATCCGGCACGGTATTGTAGGCCTCGGCAGGATCACAGGCCCTGCCGTTAAGCTTCTCCCAGGCCAGACGCGATGTGAGATAGCATTCGGGAAGTGAGTCGCAGATTACGCCGTCGAAATCAAGAAAAATCAGTGAAGAAAGCATAGTTTTAGTATATCCTTGGGTGAGGGGCGGCCGGTTTAAAATTGATCTCGGGCTTTCCGGATGAGACTCTCGTATTTGGCGGGACATCCTCCATGACCCAGACGTTCCCGCCGATGACCGACCCCGATCCTATCGTGACATCGCCGAGAATGGTCGCTTCGGCATAGATGGTGACATCATCTTCGATGGTCGGGTGACGCTTTTTTCCCCTTATGATATGCCCCTCATCGTCGACGGGAAAGTTTGCCGACCCGAGGGTTACCCCCTGATAGAGCCGCACATGATTTCCTATAATCGTGGTTTCTCCGATGACGACGCCTGTGCCGTGGTCGATAAAGAAAGAATCACCGATTTCTGCTCCCGGATGTATATCGATTCCCGTTCTCGCATGGGCGATTTCCGCCATGATACGGGGAATGAGGGGAACTTCGTTTGTGTAGAGATGATGGGCTATACGATGGATGGAGATTGCCGTAATACCCGGATAAGCAATGACAATCTCTTCGTAGCTTTTTGCCGCCGGATCCCCCTCATAGGCCGCAAGAACATCGCTTCTGAGGGCTTTTCTGATCGAAACCAGATCGTCGAAGAGACGGCCGCAAGCCTCTTGTGCCTTACTCTCGCAGATGCAACGAGTACATGCACCTATCCTGCATTCATGGCGGAAGGCCCGAAGCACCTGGTCATGCAGCTGCTTATAGGTGCTGCACAGGAGATCTCCGATAACATAGCGGACATTCTGCTTCGTAACCACTCTCCTGCCCATGTAACCGGGAAAAAGGAGTTCCAAAAGGGCTCCTATCAATTCCTTGATGGTCTCGTTCACCGGCAGGTCGGTATCGTCGATGAAATTGGTACCGCTATCTTCCTTATAGCTTTCGAGTAAAGCCTCGATCTGCTCTTCCATTCTGTTCACTCTTCTAATCTCCACAGGGAGGCACTGCTTGTCAAGTCAAAATTGCTCAGTTTATAGGGTCATTTTATACCGTAATGTGTCATTATTACTCTATTTTATCGTTCTTTTTTACCGCTTTTGTGTCAACTCGACCTCATGTATGCCTGTGAAGTCCTTGGGGTAATGGCATATATAGATATGTAATGTCTTGTAATATAAAGAATTACACAAATTATCGATAATTGGCACGGAATATGCTTAATTACTAATAGCAAACATATCCTTCAAAGATAGGAGGCAAAGATATGAACCTTGTAAGATGGAACAAAGCAAACGCACTGGATCCCGGGAGGGAGTTCGATCGGCTTCAGAATGAGATTAATAAGCTGTTTGATTTCACCTATCCAGACGCCGGCGGGCTTTTTGATCGACACTTCAATCCCGCGGTGGATATCACCGAAACCAATGATGCATTCAAGGTCATGCTGGATTTACCGGGAGTCAACCGAAAAGATGTCGATGTTTCCATTGCCGGAAACGTTCTGACGGTCAAGGGCGAGAAGAAAGAGGAAAAAAAGCGTGAAGGTGCGAAGCTCTACCGCAGCGAGAGCTGGAACGGCAGCTTCCAGAGGACCCTCTCCCTTCCCGACGGTGTCGATCCCGATAAGGTTAGCGCCGCCATGGCCGATGGGGTATTAACCATTACGTTGGCAAAGCGGGAAGAGGTAAAGCCGAAACAGATCAGCGTCAAGGTGCAGTAGAGAGGAGGAGGTGTATCATGGAAGATGCTAAACGTTATAGGAATCCTGTAACCGATATCTGCGAAGATGAGGGAAAGGTTGTACTCCGGGTTGAGATGCCCGGGGTCGGTAAAGAGGATATCGATGTTCAGATCGACGGAGACGAGCTTATCATTTACGGGAAGCGAAGTGATGTTCGCCCCGAAGGTGACTCCTTAGTCCGGGAACGGATTACCGCCGATTACCGAAAGATTTTCACCCTTGATGAGACCATAGACCGCGACAAGGTCGATGCCTTTATGGAGAATGGGGTCTTGCGTCTTGAGCTCGCCTTAAAAGAGGCTGTCAAGCCGCGAAAGATTCAAATCAGCTAGATGGCATCGGCAGAAACAAAAAGGGCGACCCAAAACGGGCCGCCTTTTTTATTTTCTGTTAATGTACGTGGCCGTGGTCAAGCTCTTCCTGAGTGGCTTCCCGTACCTGGTTGATTGTTACATCAAAATGAAGGGTCATACCGGCCAGTGGATGATTTCCATCAAGGATAACCTTCTCGTCGCTTATCTTTGATACGGTCAGAATTTCAACGCCGCCGTCCTGCCGCTGTGCCTGGACCTGGATTCCCTCGGTAAGCTTATCTGTCTCTTCGAAACGATCTTTTGGAACTTCGATGATCCGTGCTTCATCGTAGGTCCCGTAGGCCTCTTCCGGCTGTACCGTTACCGTAAGCTTGTCGCCTTCATTCTTCCCTGTGAGTTCCTTTTCAAGCCCGGGAATGATCATCCCTGATCCGAAAATGAAGGCAAGCGGTTCCCTTCCTTCGCTTGTATCAATAAGGGTCCCATCATCGCTTGTTAAACGATAATCGATGCTGACCACACACTTCTCGCTAATTACCATACACATACCACCTTATCATTTGATTACATTATCCACCGTATCAGAGCTCAGACAGAAATAAAAGGGGCACCATGGACAAAAACGAAACCCGCCGGTAAAGTAACGGTGCGACGGAGGTGTTTTTATGCAACGTATACGTAACCTTGTACGAGGTTTTTCAATACTAGTGTTTGCCGTTTTCCTTTGTACCACCTGTGCGACTGCACCGCGGGAGGATACACTTTCTCCCCAGTTGGGTCTTGATCCTGCAGTGGTTTCCGGTACCCTTGAAAACGGTTTGACCTATTACATCCGGCCCAATAACGAGCCGGAAAATCGAATTGTGCTCCGCCTGGCTGTCGATGCCGGTTCTGTCTTTGAACGTGACGATCAGAAAGGACTTGCCCACTTTGTCGAACATATGGCTTTCAACGGAACCAAAGACTTTCCCGGGCAGAAAATCGTCGACTTTTTGGAATCGGTGGGGATGAAGTTCGGGCCGGAAATCAACGCCAGCACCTCTTCCGACGAAACGGTTTTTACCTTGAGTGTTCCTGCCGATGACCTATCCGTCGTCAATCAGGGCATTCATGTTCTGCGGGAATGGGCGACGAACATAAGCTTTGATCCCGAAGAGGTGGAAAAAGAAAAAGGGGTCATCCTTGAAGAGTGGCGTCTCGGGCGTGGTGCGGGAGGACGTCTTCGTGACCGCTATTTCCCCGTTCTCCTTCAAGGCAGCCTCTATGCCGATCGTCTGGCGATTGGAGATCCCGATATCGTCAGGCATGCCAGCTCCGGGGCCCTTCGTGAGTTTTACCACACCTGGTACCAACCGGAGGCTATGGCCGTTGTTGTTGTGGGCGATATAGATCCAGCGAAGGCTCAGGAGATGATTCATACATGGTTTGATCCCATTCCCGCTTCTCAGGATCCTCATCGTGGTGATGCGAAGCGTGTTGTCATCTCGCCCCCCGACAGCACTCATGCCAGGGCAGTGGTGGCCCTCGACCCTGAGGCACCAGGTACCAGAGTTTCTCTCTACTACCTTGCTCCTTCCAGGGCCTTAAGAACCGAACATGATTACCGCCAATTAATTGGCCTCGATCTTTTTTCCATCATGCTCAATGATCGTTTGGAAGAGCGGACCCGGGAGGGTAATCCCCCCTTTATCTATGGCTACAGCGGTTTGATTCCGGTAAATCGAAAAAGCCGTGCATTTGTCTTGACAACTAGAGTCGATGAGGGAGCTTCCGTCGGCGGCCTCGAGGCTCTCCTCTATGAGGCCGGTCGTGCCTCAAGCCTCGGCTTCTCAACCGGAGAATTGGAAAAAGCGAAGGAGAACCTGCTACGTTCCTACCAGAAGGCCTGGGATGAAAGGACCACTACCGATTCCGCCAGATATGCCGACGAACTTGTCACACTTTTCCTTGATGGGGACGCGGCTCCGGGAATCGACCGGGAACTGGAATTGGTAAAGCGTTTGCTTCCGGAGATGAGCCAGGAAGAGGTACAGAGGCTTCCTTCCAGGCTTTTCTCTCTGGATACTCCTGTTGTCGTTCTTACCGGACCGGAAAAAGACGGACTTTCTTATCCAGACGAAGATGAGCTTTTGCACCTTGTTTCCAAGGTGAAAGATACGGATTTTCAGGCGTATGTGCCTGCTGAAGATCCCGATTCGCTTTTGAGCAACGAACCTGTCCCAGGAAGTATCCTCAAAAAAGAACCTCTTCATTTCGGTTCTTCACTACCTGTTTCCAAGATCAGCCTTTCCAACGGCAGCCAGGTATGGGTGATGCGGACCGATTATAAGAGTGATCAGATTCTTTTCGGAGCGATAAGCCCCGGAGGAGCGAGTTTGGCGGATGATGAGAATTATGTTTCGGCGATACTCGCCCCCTCACTGGTCTCACAGGGAGGAATCGGGGAGTATGATCTCTCGGCCCTTCGCAACTTTCTCGCCGGTAAGGCTCTTCAGCTGAACGCCTCTCTGGATGATCGTTTTTTCATCCTTTCAGGGACTTGTGGGGTCAAGGAACTGGAACCCCTTTTTCAGCTCGCCTATCTTTCCGTAGTCGATCCTCGCTACGATGACGCTGCGGCAAAAGCCTATGTGCAACGGCTTTCGGCCGCTTTGAAGAATCGGGAATCCGATCCCGAAACCCAGTTTAACGATCAGGTGCTTAAGATGCTGTACGACGACCATCCCCGTAGCCGTCCACTTACCTCGAAAAGGGTTGAGGAGGAAGCCTCTGTTCAGGAGGCCTTTGACTTCTACGACTCGATCCACAAGGGAGGTGCGGGTACTGTCTGGATTCTTGTAGGTAATCTGCCCGAAGACGAAGAGCTGGAGCCGCTTGTCACTCGTTATCTTGCAGCACTTCCCGCAGGTAATCCTACCGCCCCCGTGGACCGTGGAATGCAATTTTCCGAAAAAAAGAGTACTGTTCGTTCCTTCGACGGGATTGGGCAGAAGGCACAGGTAAAGCTCTTTTTCAGCGGCGGCTTTGACGGTTCACGTCGTACTGCGGTGGGAATGCGCCTTCTCAAGGAGCTTTATACCATTCTGCTGCGGGATGAGCTTCGGGAGAATGAGGGAGGCACCTACGGTGTATCCATCGGAACGAATTTTCGTTACGCACCAGAAGCCCAGTATCTCTTTTCCATTTCCTTCGGATGTGATCCTGAACGAAGCCAGAAGCTCAAGGAAAAGGCAGAGGAAATTCTTATGAAATATCGAACTACCCCCTTTCCTTCAGAGGCCCTTGTTCGTGCCAAGCAGATTATAAGGGCCGGACTTGAAGAATCGGATAGGCAGAATGGCTATTGGTTTTCGGCCCTTGTACAAGAGGCTACAGGCGGTCCCACGGCAGAACCTGTGAATGAAACAGATCAGCTGGTGGACCGTTTTGACAACAAAAGCCTTGTGGATCTTGCCGAGACAATACTCCGACCGGAACACCGTATGGAGGCTTTGCTCCTTCCTAAGGACTTTTCTAAGGAATAGGAGGATTATACGATCCCCTGCTTCTTTTCGCTCATCCTGACCGACAGGACAGCGAGACCGGCGGAGAGATCTTCCCGCTGAACGGTCATACTCTCCGGTACATCGAGTTCGGCCGGAGAAAAATTCCAAATCCCGGTGATGCCTGCGTCCATGAGCGCGTGGGCGCATTGGGAGGCCGATTCGGCGGGGACGGTCAGAACTCCGATGTGGACCTGCATTCGTTTTGCCAGTTCCGCCATCTTAGAGATGGGGAACACCTCTTTTCCGTGAATCCTTGTGCCAATCTTTTTAGGATCAATGTCGAAAGCCGCCACGATTTGCAGCCCCCGTTCCGCAAACCCTCTGTAGCCCAAAAGCGCAGTGCCCAATGCTCCTGCGCCGATAAGAAAAGCATCGGTTGCCGAATCCCAGCCCAGAAAACTTTTAATTGTTTCAATCAGTTCATCAGTTTTGTATCCGACCTTTGGCTTACCGACAATTCCGGTAAAAGCCATATCCTTTCGTACCTGGATCGGTTTAAGCCCTAATTTATTCGCAATATCCGTTGCGGATACAAAAGAGATTTGTTCCGCCGCAAAATCTTCGAGAACATTTAGATAGCGCGGGATACGACGAATGGTGGGAAGTGGGGCTGCAATCAGATGCTCGCGCATGATTTCTCCTCTTTATTATGAAACGAATTGATTCGATAAAAGCTTATCAAGAGATCGCCCAAAACGCAAGCCGGATTATTGATGCGCTTTCTCATCTTCTTTGTTTATGTTACACTTACCTATCCCTATGATCACTCTACCGGGGTATACAGTCGAGCGTCTCGCCTACCGAGGAAATCGCACCCTTCTTTATCGCGGTTTTCGGGATAGTGACGGTTCGGCCGTTGCCCTGAAGAGACCTGTCAATACGGCCGATCCTGTTTCTCGTCAGCGACTTCGTGAAGAACAATTGATTCTTAAACAGTGTATTGCCCCCTGCTTTCCCACTCTCATCGATTATCTTGAAGAAGAAGCCTTGCTTGTATTGGAGTGGATAGAGGGATCTCCCTTGGGCCAGGTGGTTCCACGGGAGGGTTTCGAGTTGAAGCGCTGGTTTGATCTTGCCCTCCAGATCGCGAAAATTCTGACACTATTGCAGGAGTATGAGATCGTACATCGGGATATCACCGGTTCCAACCTGCTGCTTGAATCTGCCACGGGAAGGGTTGTTCTCGTTGATTTCGGCCGTGCCTTTGTCTTTGGCCGTGACGAGGTTATCGCGCGCGGTGGGATAGGATCCTTGGAAAGCAGAGTCGCTTACCTCAGTCCTGAGGAGACTGGGAGGTTACTGCGTCCTATCGATTATCGTTCGGATTTCTATTCTGCCGGGATCTGTTTGTATGAATTGCTTATAGGCCGCCCGCCCTTTGTCGGAAATGCCCTGGAACTCGTCTATGCTCATTTGGCCAGGACTCCTGTTGAGCCCAAGGCAAGTTCCGAGGCGATTCCCGATGCCGTTTCGGCCATCGTTATGAAACTTCTTGCAAAAATGCCTGAGGAGCGTTACTCCAGTGCGCAGGGACTGATGAATGACCTGGAAGAGGCCCTGGAACTCTATCGAATGGGTAAAAACGGCCGCTTTGTTGCCGGAACCAGGGATCCCCATGCCGCTTTCTTACTGTCAGGAACATTATTCGGCCGTGACCGGGAGCTCGTTTCTTTAGGCAAGGCCATTGATAGAAGTAAGGGATCCGGGGCGGAGCTCCTTCTGCTTGCGGCTGAGACGGGGATGGGGAAAAGTGCTCTTTTACGTGAATTCGTCCGTCTGGAATCGGCCCAAACTCAGAGTGCATGGGTGGTATTGGGTCAGTGGCATGGTGAAGAGTTTGGGGGCAGTGCTCTTATAGAGGCTGCGAACGACCTTATTTATAGGATTCTTGGAGCCCATGAGAATGAGATAGCATATTGGGCATCGATATTTCGCAAGGAACTTGGTGATGCACTACCTCTCCTTCGACGCCAGATTCCGGCCCTTTCCCTGATAGTCGGGGCTGCCGGAGAACAGGGGGAACTTCCTGAAGAGGGAAAAACAATCGAGGCAATTGGATTGCTTTCACGTGCCATTGGTTCTCTTTTTCATGTGGTTTGTTCCCACTGCGACGGCCTGGTCCTCGTCCTCGACGATCTCCACTACGCTCCGAGATGGGAACTTGAGGTTTTGAAGAACATTCTCACCCTTGAAGCGACGAAACCGATGTTGGTCCTATCCTCCTATCGTCCGGAGGAGATCGACGCTTCCTCTTCTCTTTTTACGATCTTCGCCAAAATACCAGAGGATGTGCGTATTTCCACCATGCTTTTGCACGGCCTCGAAGAGAAGGCCATCGGAGAGTGGATTTCCGAGAGCCTCGGACCGTCTCCCCATTCGTACATGCCTCAGGCTAAAATTTTTGCCGAACGCTTTTCGGGTAATCCAATGCATATAGCAGAGGCACTTCGTCATCTGCACGATTCGCAAGGCCTGGTATATCGAAAGGGCGAGGGCTGGTCTTTTGATCAGCAGGCACTGGAAAAGCTTGAAGGGATCGAAAGCGTGAGAAAGCTTATCTTCGACTTTCTCGATCGTCTAAGTCCAGAAGCCCTGTCGCTGTTTGCTCTTATTCTCTGTTTCGGTGAACGAGTAAAAGAGTCGGAACTTGATCAGCTTCTTCCTGAGGTTGATATCCTTCCTTTGCTCGAAAACCTGTACCGGTTGGGCTTTATCAAACGCTCTGCAAACGGCGGTTGGGAATTGAGTTATCCGAAGTTACGGAAGCGGTTCCTGCGCGAGTTGCCTGCCGATCTTATCGAGGAAAAGCATCTTGCCATCGGCCGCCTGCTTTTTTCCTCGTACACTGCCGATGATGGCTTATCTTCACTTCAACGGGGCATATCCCATATCCTGAAAGCCGACATCAATCGCCTATCGGAGATGGAACGAAGGAATATTGGTGAGGCTGCCCTTTCGATTTCAACCGCCCATCTTGAGGCGGAAGAGTGCGATACGGCCATGAACATGATCGATGCGGCACAACAGCTTATCGGAGCGGCACGCATTACTGCCGACGACGGGCTGTTTTCCCGTTACTACGGGCTACGCGCCCGATGCCTTTTTATTCGTGGAAACATAGCCGAAGCGATCGGCCTTTTCGAAGATCTCATTAGGCGTGAACATGATCCCGTGGCCTGTTTGGAGCTGTATGGCGAGTTGATCGATGCCTCTACTCAACTTCGACGCTATGACGAGGCAATGGCGAATGGAAGACGTGCTTTTGCTTTGGCGGGGATTGATTTTCCCGAGACCGAAAACGGTATCGAACCAATCGTCTCCGATCTGCCTCCCGTAAGCAGCGATAAAACAAACGATAAAACAATGGAAGCTTTTTCCCGTATGGCCGTACGTCTGCTTTCGGCGATACATGAGACAGACTATGGCCTCTACATCTCCTACATACGTGTGTTGACCGCCTATTTTTCCAAACACGGAGGCCCTCCCGCTACGAGCGTTTTGTTCATGCATGCCGCTGCCCTCCTTATTCCGGAGGGACGGTATCTCGAGGCCGGAAGGCTTGCTCTGAGGGCCCTGCGTGTAGCCGACGTGGCGAGAGACAATCGATCCATGGTTTTGTGTAGAGAGGTCTACGGTTTTCGAATAGCCCCTTGGATCCTGCCTTTATCGGATGTTTCTCCCATCCTGACCGAGGGGTTTCGTATCGGACGGGCCAATGGTGAAGGATGGTTTACCGGGGATATTCTCATCGCCTACCTGATCCACGAATTCTTCCTCTCCTCCGATCTTCATGAGCTTTACCAGAGGAGCAAGGAATATGGGCGTATCATCAGGACCTTGCGCAATGGGTCGGCCGGCCCCCTTCTTGATCTTTTTACCAGCTGTCTCGAACTCTTTCTGGCCGAAGAGAAAGAGCAACAGCAACGGCTTCTTCTCTCTCAAGAAGAGTTGTTCCACAGCCTTATCCAAGACCCCGACCACAAGGGATGGGTTTTGCTGTTCTCCTTTGGTTCCCTCTACGATCTTGTATTTGATGATGATACAGGGTTTCATTTCGACGAAGGCCAGATCAGGAAGAGAGCATCCTATCTCCAGGAAAGCTATCTATTTGCTCCGTTTTTGCTGGCTCAGGCGCTTGGATATATCAAAGTCGGTAATCTCCAGAAAGCAGCCCCTGCCGTTGATCGGCTGCGCAGCTTTGAGAGCGGCTGTGCCGATAATATTTCCCATCTGCGGCTCATGCTCGAAGCGGAGCTACGATCCCGGGAGAGTAATTCCGTCGAGATCGCCAATCTCTACGATGAGGCGATCAGAGGAGCCCAGCGGCAGGGAGACCTGTTCCACTGTGCCGTGGCAAATGAACTGAGTGGACGTTATCACGCTCGGGCCTCGCGGGAAAAGGTTGCTGGCCTCTATCTATTGGAAGCATATCGATATTGGTCCTACCTCGGAGTCAGAAGAAAGGCTGAAGCCCTGCGGAACGAATGGGGATCGCTTTTCCCTTCCTTTGAATCTTCGAGTGATCGGACCGCTTTGCCTGATTTCCCTCGTGAGCCCGGAGAAATCGGACTCGATGCCTTTACCCTTTTGCGGGCCGGACGTGAACTGACGGAGGAACTGCGGGAAGAGGTACTCATAGAGCGGATGTTGCGCGTTATTTTGGAAAGTACCGGTGCCCAAAAGGCCTTTCTTATCCTTGTCCAGGATGACGAGCTCTACCTCCGGGCTCGGTATCTGCCGGAAGAGGATGGCTTTACCCTCTATCCGCTGACGGATGAGCCGGGGCGCCGGGGACGCGAGCGGCTTATACAGTCGATAAATCTCTCCATTGGGGTTCTTCGCTATACGCGAAAGCGGAAAGAGCCTGTGGTCCTTGACGATGCCGCGATTCGGGGCATCTTTACCAGCGACCCCTATTTCAGGACGGCGGGGGTTCGCTCCCTTCTTTGTTATCCCCTTCCCGACACGGTCATCGGCTCTGGTATGCTGTATCTGGAAAATGATGCGGTTCCCGGGCTTTTCACGCCGACACGGCTTGAAATTGTCTCCATACTTTCGAAGCAGGCGATTATCAGCCTTCAGAACGCAAGGTTGTATGAGCATGCAAAATCGCTCAATCGGAACCTGCAGGAGGAGATCCTAAGAAGAAGCCAGGTTGAAGAGGGGCTTCTTGCTGCGCAAAAAGAGCTGAAACGGCTCAATGAGGAGCTGGAGCATCGGGTGGAAGAGCGTACCAAGGATCTGCGAGATTCGTATCAGAAGCTGAAAGAGGCCCAGAAACAGCTTATCGAGTCGGAAAAGCTGGCTTCTCTCGGTTCTCTTGTCGCAGGAATCGCCCATGAGGTCAACACGCCGATAGGAGTGGCTGTTACGGCAGCGACATTGCTTCAAGATCAGATACATGCCGCTTCACTCGATATCCATGATCTGGAACAAACCTCCGACCTGATATTACGTAATCTCAAACGGGCAGGCGAGTTGATAGGCAGCTTCAAACAGGTTGCCGTCGACCAGGCCAGCGAGGCGTTACGCAGTTTTGACCTTCGCTCCTACATTGAAGATATTGTTCTCAGTCTCGGGCCACGATTGAAGAAGAGGCCGATCTCGGTTGAGGTCGAGGTGGCACAAGGTATTACCGTTATAGGCTACCCCGGTGCCATTAGTCAGATATTTACTAATCTCATCAGCAATTCTCTGATCCATGCCTATGAGGCTGATGATACAGGAAGGATCAGAATCGATGGCTTTCAAAGAGAGGGGAGAATACTCATCCATTATCGCGACGATGGAAAAGGTATGGACGAAGAGAGCGTCAGGCGGGTTTTCGAACCCTTTTACACAACCCGTAGGGGAAGCGGCGGCAGCGGACTGGGGATGAATATCGTGTACAATCTGATTACCGGTAAATTGGGTGGATCGGTTTCCTGCGAAAGTACTCCGGGCAAGGGAGTACTCTTTACCATCGACATACCTATCGCTCCGCCAAAGCTTGCTTCATCCTCGTAGTGGAAAAGCATCTTTCTGTATCTTTATATCTCTGAGAGGTAGGCGAGAAGCCTTTCCGCTCCTTCACGAAAAGCCTCTGCAGCAGGGCGATGACGAAAACCGATGATCACACCCAAGCCGCTGTTAACCGCCTCGTGAAGAAAGGAGGCGGTTAGCTGGGTATAGGCCTGGACGTGAACCGATCCTGTTTTGTTCCGAAAGATCAAATGTTCCAGTTCGAAGGTTTTTGCCATCGTTTTTACTTGTCGTGATACCACGGGAAGAAGCTGCTTTACCAATTCGATATGTTTTCCGTGATAATGGTCGCTTTTTTCGATGAGGAGGGATATTTGCCTTCTTCTGTCCCGTTCTTTTTGTCCATTATCGTCTTCCCGTTTTGGTACGGAGGACTCGATCAGATTCCTGACTGAGGATGATGCAAGAAGCTTGAAAAGGGCAAATTGGAAGAGAAGTAGCCCCGCTGGATTACGTAATTCCGGAATGGTTTCGGCGGCAAGATCGGCACGCATCAAAAGGGCGGTAACCTCTTTCTCAAATACGAGCCGTTTCCGTTCGTCTCTGTTTCGAAGAAAAGGGGCGGTCCGTTCCGATGCCGCCTCTGATGCCTCTCGAATAAGGGATAGAACCTTTTTTATCTGGAGAAAAAAGGGGTCGGAAAAAAGAGCATGGAAAAAATGTGCCAGAAGATCGATTTCAGTACCTTCCGCTATAAGAGGCATATCCATCTTGTTCCCCGAGTATGCGGCAAGGTATGCAAGAAGCTCTTTCGCGACCATCGGTGAGTCGGTGGCCGTGTCTATGTCAAGGGAATAGACGAACCCCTTGAGTACCGATGTCGTTCTGGCACCGGAAGAGATGTGGCCGACCTTTTCGTCCAGAAAGGCATCCAGCAACAGACCGCAGCTGCTTTCCATGGAGCGAAGAAGGAGTGGTTCAATGGCGGTGTCGCCCGAGAGAAGATCCAATGCCGGATCAGGTGGTAGGTAGGCAACATGGATCAGAGAAAACGATGAGGGATCAAGCCTTTCCTCTTCCGGAACATTATGATTGTAATTGCCCACCAGATCCCGGGGATCAAAACTGAGGGATTCTCTTCCCCGATATTTATTATGCCAAAGCAGGACTGGAATCCTACGCTCAAGAGCTGCAGCTTTCCGCAGATAGGCTCCTGCCGCGGTGTGGCTAAGGGGATCGGGATTGGTTACAAGCAGCAGTGCCCGGGCAAAGGCAAGAAAGGCAATATTTTCTTCTTCATCCGTTCCTGCAGGCAGATCGAGGATGAGTATGTCACATCCTTGCTCCGCCTCTTTTGCACCTCCGTTATCCATGTACCGTTTGAGGTCGCGGTTGCGACCTTTTTGCGAAGCAGCGATGGGAAAAAGAAGTTTTACCCGGGGGAAAATATCCAGGACGTAGTTCGATAAAGGCAGCCGTGAGTCAATTGTTTCCGGTATTGCCTTCAGTTTTTCAGGGGCGATGTCGAGGGCTGATGCCACATCGGAAAGGGGATCGACGTCGATAATGGAAACTTGTAGGCCTTGTTTCGCCCATTGAAGAGCCAGATTTACTGCAACCGTCGTTTTACCGACTCCACCTTTACCGGAAGCAATTGCAATCGTTGATCCCATATAATTATATGTACCATACATCAAACTGATTGTACAGTTCGTACTTTCATTGCGAAAAGTATACTACTGCTTCATACTTATTGGTGTATGGACGATGAGATCATTACTGTCCTGATCGATCAATCGGAAGATCGGGTCAAAATTACCACAATCCTGGAAGAAGAAGGCTATACGGTAGTTTCATGCGAGCATCCGAACGA
The DNA here is from genome assembly GCF_000143985.1 of Sediminispirochaeta smaragdinae DSM 11293. Taxonomy (GTDB): domain Bacteria; phylum Spirochaetota; class Spirochaetia; order DSM-16054; family Sediminispirochaetaceae; genus Sediminispirochaeta; species Sediminispirochaeta smaragdinae. Next base: position 1,820,928 of record NC_014364.1, read on the forward strand.
GCTCTATGAGTTGATTGGTACAGGATCGGTTGCCGTGGTCATCCTTGATCAGCATATTTCCGACCAGGCGGGAGATGCCGTTTGTGGAGTGATCAGAAGGCGTTTTCCCGGCATACCGCTTCAAATATTATTGGTTGCAAAGACCCCCAATTCCGTTCAGGACTGTTTAAATAGCGGAGGGGATGATTTCGTCTGCAAGCCCATCCTCCGTCTCGAATTCCTTACAAGAATTCGGGCCTCACTTATTCGGGAGCGGGCCCAGCGTGATATTTACACCGAACGGGATTTCTTTCGGAATGCCGTTCGCTATGAAGAGGAACTTTCCAATCGCATTCTCGACCAGCACCTTCATCTGAAGGAGGCCTTTGCCAATATCGAAAAAATAAACCAGGAACTGGAGACCTCGAATCGAAGGCTTGAAAAAATTGCCCGTTTTGATATTCTCAGCGGCTTGTTGAACCGGATGAGCCTTTTTCATACCATTGATATAGAAATAGAACGAGCGGTACGGACCGGACGCAACTTATCGGGAATCATGGTTGATCTTGATTTTTTCAAAATGATAAACGATAACCATGGGCATTTGGCGGGTGACGAGGCCATTCGGATGGTCGGTAAGGTACTGATTCAGGAGATGAGGCGATATGATCAGGCTGGTCGCTACGGGGGCGAAGAGTTTTTTGTTGTACTTCCCGACAGTAACGGAGAACAGTCATTAGGAATCGCCGAACGCCTTCGAAAGAAGCTTGAGTCATCGCCCTTTTTTTTCGATAGAAAGAAGATATCGCTTACCGCCTCCTTTGGTGTTACCACCTTCAAACCGGGGGAGAGCCGTGAACACTGGATCGGCAGAGCCGACAGGGCAATGTATCAGGCGAAGCAGGGGGGGCGAAATAGGGTTGTTCTTCTGGTTTGATTGTCTCTATGAGACCCTGATCAGGGTCTCTTTGTCGATCCGAACCCATACCGGCTTTCCTTTATGTTCTTCGAAGTCGTCGATTCTCTGTTCCGGCACCATGGCGCTGATCTCTGTCTTGTCGGCCAGGATGATTGTAGCCAAAGCTCGTCCGCCAAGATAACGGAGACTCTTCATCTTTCCTCGAAGGGCAGAATCTTCCGGTTCCAAAAGAAGCGTGGCGTTTTCCGGGCGAAAAAAGCTTTTTTTGCCTTCTCGTGTGATGGTCGATCCCTCCCCCAAAAAGCGTGCCGTAAAAAGTGTTGCCGGCTTTCGGTAGAGTGTCCGGGGAGCGCCCTGCTCAATGACCCTCCCTTCGTTCATGATGACGATCAAATCGCTCATAGAGAGCGCTTCATCCCGATCATGGGTGACGTAGATTGTCGTAATTCCCAATTTCTTCTGTAATTCCCGTATCTCTTCCCTCAGCCGACTGCGAAGAGGGGCATCTAAGGCGGAAAGGGGCTCATCAAAGAGGAGAAGACGGGGATCCGGTGCTATGGCGCGGGCCAAGGCAACACGTTGCCGTTCTCCTCCGGAAAGGGTTTCCGGTTTACGTTTTTCAAAGCCCTCCAGGCCGACCAGTGTAAGCATTTGAGAGACTCTGTCCGTAATCTCCTCTTTTTTTTGTCTCGCTCCCTGTCGTTGCTGTAGGCCATAGGCTACGTTTTCTTCAACACTCATGTGAGGGAAAAGGGCATAATCCTGAAAAACAAAACCGATATCCCTTTTCCACGGCTCGAGACGCGAAAGTTCGATATCACCGAAGTGTATGTGTCCCGAATCCGGAGGAATCAGGCCTGATATCAGCTGAAGGGCTGTTGTTTTTCCCCCGCCCGAAGGCCCCAACAGGGTGATGAAACTACCGATGTCGGCCTGAAATGATGCTTCAAAAGAAAAATCGTCGAACTGTTTTACCAGTCGCTCTACAATAAGTTTCACGTCACATCTCCTTTTTTCGGCGAGTCGATCGATCAAGTAGCAAAAAGGCGACGGCACACAGCACGATAAGTACCGTACCGAGGGCACTTGCCCGATGAAACTGATATGAACCAATCAGGCGATAGATGGTGATGGGCAGAGTGGGGAAGCTGCCGCCGGAAAGGGTAAGGGTTGCATTCATCTCTCCCACCGATAGGGCGAAGGCGAAGGCAGCGGCAGAAAAGAGAGATGATTCCAACATCGGCAATTCGATATCGGTGAAGGCCTTGGCAGGCTTTGCCCCAAGAGATATTGCAGCCCTGCGATACGATCCGTCGATTTTTGCCAGGGCGGTAACAATGCTGCGGAAGACAAAGGGAAAGGCGATAACACTATGGGCCCCGGCGATGAAGAGGGGAGCGGCCGTGAGCATGGGATATGCGACGGAGATGGCGAGATATCCACTCCCGAGGATGACGGTGGAAATACTCATGGGAAGGCTTGCCATCAGTTCAAACAGCTTTGCCCGTTTCCCTCCCGAACGAACCGTGGCCAGGGCAAAGAGGGTAGCCGTCGGTATCGTGATAAGCAGGGTAAGTCCCGAAAGTAAAAGAGAACCGGCAATAGACCTCGCTGCAGTTATCGAGAAGGCGTCCGGTCCTGAGACGGAGAAGATTCCGGCGAACCAGCGGAGTGAGAAGCGGGGCGCCGCAAGGGGACCTTCAACCTCGAGAAATCCGCTGGCAATTACCCCGAGAAGTGGTCCTATAACAAGAATAACCATTGCAAGTCCGTAAACGGCACCAAAAAGCCTGACCTTAGGATTCCTGCCCCGAACGATGCGATGATCCCGATCGGATGCTCCCATGCCTGTGAACCTGCTTTCTGTACCAAAATTTAGTAAGAGGGGAAGGATCGTAAGGCCTGCCGCAATGAGCGCCACTCTCCCTGCTGCCCGTAGATCCAGATTGATTCTGGCAAGGCGGAAGATTTCCACTTCGATTGTCGTTGTTTTCGGGCCGCCGCCCAGTACCATGACCACGGCAAAACTTGAGAAACAAAATAGGAAGACCAAAAGCATACTTGAAACAACGGCAGGCATCAGCTGAGGTAGGGTGATGGTCCTAAAGACTGCCGAGCGTTTTGCTCCCAGAAGCTGTGCTGCCTGCTCCTGTTTTTCGGGGATTGCCTCCCAGTGAGAGGCTACGATTCGAAGTACGACGGGGAAATTGTAAAAACCGTGGGCCAGAAGTATTCCTTTCAGCGAGTACAAGATTTTCAGCGGCGGTGTACCGCTACCGGTAAGCTGCATCAGAAAACGGTTTATGATCCCGTTGTTGCCGAAAATCGTCACGAATCCGAGTACGACCAGTATCGGTGGGATGACAAATGGGACGACACTCAGGGACCTGAGAATCTTTTTCCCGGGAAAATCACACCGGGCAATAAAATAGGCGCCGGGAAGCCCCATGGCAAGGGCGATAAGGGAACTCAAAAAGGCCTGAAGAAAGGTGAATCCGAGAATTCTCAGCAGATTTTCGTCCCTTACGGTAGCGAGAAGCGGCAGCAAAGAAATTTTCCCCGCCTCATCGATGAAGGCACCGGAAAGAATGGTGAGCAGGGGAATGAAAAAGAACAGAAAAAGAAACATAAGCCCCGGCAGCGCTGCCAAAGCAACACCGCCGCTTATGCTTTTTTTTCGAGAAGCGTTATTCATTGCAACAAAGCCTTGGTCCAGAGCTCAATCAGCGTATCGACGGTTGTACCGTCCGGAGCAGGGTTGATCTGCAGCTGCTTATCGGGTTTAGGGGCAAGACGGAAGGAATCGGGAAGTGGGGTCCCCTCCCTCACCGGATACATCCAGTTGGTCAAAGGGATCACCGCCTGTGCATCTTCGGAGATTAAGAAGTCGATAAAGGCCTCTGCTGCCTTTCTCTGCTTTGTGCCCGCCACCACGCCTGCGCCTTCAATTTGCATATAATGGCCTTCGGGAAATATAAGGGCCTTGTATCGTTCTGTGCCTTCATATTCGAGATGATAGGGGGGGCTGGTGGTATAGCTAATCACCAGAGGAGCCTCCCCACTGGTGAAAAGGCCGTAACCAGTGTCCCAGCTGGAGCTAACCGTAAGGATATTCGGGGCAAAGGCCTTCCAAAAGTCAAAAAGCTTGTCACCGTAGATTTTTTCGCTCCACAGCAGAAGGCCCAGACCGGGGGTGCTGGTTCTGGGGTCCATGATGATGATTTTTTCCTTAAACCGCGGATCGGTAAGATCTGCAAAACTCTGGGGAGGATTTTCAAGCTTCTGGCTATCCCAAATGAAAGCAAAGTCGCTGTAATCGTAGGGGGTCAGGAGGTCGTCCTCGAATCTGAGAGAAGAATCGACCTTTTTGAGTTCCGGCGATGTGTAGGATAGAAAGATCCCCTCTTCTTCAGCCTTGGGAAAGAGGTTGTTGTCGATACCGATCGCTACATCGGCAACGGGGGCCTCTTTTTCGTTGATAAGCCGCTGGAGGGTCTGGCCGGCGTCTCCCGGTGCGACATAGTTTACCGTAATACCGCTTTGTTCGGTAAATTGTTTCGCGATCTCCGGACCTGGACCCCATTCGGAAATAAAACTGTCGTAGGTATAGACGGTAATCCCGTCTGTTTCGGGTTTTGTTCTTCCTACCATGATCGTTGCGATGAGAATCACACCGATCACAGCAAGAAGGAGGGGAAGGTAACGTTTCATCTTCGTCTCCTGGTATAACGTGTCGGGTGAATCTGTGAGGGGCTTTGGATCGGATACAGGACGCTCCCTTCGCCGGTATTAACCGGATCAGGTTCAACGGGTGTAATCTCAGGCTTTTCCCATCAGAGAAAAAACCACCCCACGCGATTCAGCTTGTATGATGGTATGATCCTACCGCTATGGTGTCAAGAGGGCAGGGCGGGGAAGCGAAGAAGAAAACTGGCACCCTCTCCCCTGCTGCTTTCCAGTGCCACGGTTCCTCCGTGGAGCAGCATGATATGTTTCACAATGGCAAGCCCCAGTCCCGTTCCTCCCATGTCTCGGCTGCGAGCCTTTTCCACACGGTAAAAGCGTTCGAAGATCCGTTCCTGATCCGCTTCGGGGATACCCGGACCGTTGTCCTGGACCACAAGTAATATGCGCCTATCCTCTTCTCTCTCGCAGCGAACCAGCACAACACTGCCTTCCGGACAGTATTTGACGGCATTATCCACGAGGTTGACCACAGCCTGTTCTATGAGGTGTCCGTTGCCGAGAATTTCCAGCTCGCGATCACATTCCACATGGATATCGATTGATTTTTCGTCGGCCCTGCCTTGACAAATGGAAATGGCCTCGTTTACCGGATGGCAGAGGGGGATTTTTTCCATGCTTATCCCCGACTCTTCATCATTTTGTTCAAGCCGGCTCAGGGTTAAAAGGTCGTCAATGATATTTCCCAGCCTCGTCGTCTGATTCTGAACGATGGTAAGGAATCGAAAAGCATTTTCCCTATCGTCTATGGCTCCATCGAGGAGGGTTTCAACAAAGCCCTTGATGGAGGTAATCGGTGTCTTCAGCTCATGGGAAACATTGGCAACGAACTCTTTCCGCATTCGTTCCAGCTGTTTTAAGGTGGTGATATCGTTCATCACCAAGATAAGTCGTTGCTGGGGGTAGCGGCTATTCTTATCAGCCGTAACAGCCTCTATTGTAGATGCGTTTACCTGAAGGTGTATCTCCTTTGCTTCGCCTGGAATGACAAGGGAACATTGACGAACCCCACGTGCAACAAGGGCTTCCTGCGCAAAGGTATTGAGTTCTGTGTTTCTCATAACCTGAATGAGACTTTTACCGATAACCGGATCGTAAGAGCTGCTCACAAGCCGTGCCGCCGCGGGGTTGATCTCGGTAATGACCAGGTTACGGTCGAGTACGATGACCGCTTCGTTCATGCCGGTCAGTACCGCTTCCAGCTCCTGCTTTTGCCGTGTTACCTCGTCGATTCTACTTGTCAGGGCCTGCGCCATTTTTTGCAAGGCGTCTGCCGTGTTGACAATTTCGGCAGGGCCGTCGACATGGATCGGCTGAGAAAAATCAAACCGGGCGTATGCAGAGGCGCTTTTGGATATGGCTGCAAGAGGTACGGTGATTTTTCGCGATACGGCCACCATGGCTGCAACGGCGAGTCCTAAAAGCAGGGCGGTGATGATCGTTATCGAGAGGGCTGCCGCGGCAAGCAGTTTTTTGACATTTGCTTCCGGGAGGCTCAGGCGGAGGACCGCAATGACCTTCCCTGCCGCATCATCGATAGGAAAGGCGTAGTAGAGCATGGAAATCGCAAGGGTGGGGCTTTTCCTTAGGCTGAAGGAGGCTTCTCCCCGTATCGCTTGCCGAATTTCCACTCGGTGTGCATGATTTTCCATCACCAAAGGGTCTTCATGACTGTCAGCGAAGACGGAACCGTCGGGTTTGATGAAGGTTACTCGGAATGGGCTGTCCGGACCGATCTTCCGGGTTACCTCCTTGGCTTTCGTCTCCAGTTCTCCGTTTTCGAAAGGGAGGGCGGTAAGCAGGAGCTCTCCTGCCGTTTCCAGACGATGATACTGCTCCTGGAAGATCAACTGCCTGAAGTTTCTGAAAGAGAAAAAGGCTACGGATACGGCAAGCAGCAGGAACAGGAGCACAAGGGGAGGGAACATGTAACTGAGAACAGAACGTCTTTTTGAAAGTACCATGGCGTTACCTCGAGGGTGCTTTACACCCGCTCCTTCATTCGGTAACCCACACCCCTAACCGTCTCGATGTAGTCACCTTTATCTTTGAGTTTTTTTCTTAAACCGAGGATCTGTACATCCACCGACCGCTCTGTTACCGGATAGTCCTCACCCTTCACGGCCCCTATGATCTGACTTCGGCTGAAGACCCAACCCGGATTGCGGGCGAGAAATTCCAGTATGGAGAACTCAGTGACGCTGAGATCCAATGAGACGTCAGAACATTTCACCTCATGTCGTATCGTATCGATGACGATATCGTGGATTGTGATGACCGGTTCCTCTCTCGGGGGAAACTCTTTCAGCTGTTTGCGGCGGAGCAATGCCCGTATCCTTGCCACCAGAACCTTCGGACTGAAGGGCTTTGTCATATAATCATCGGCGCCCACTTCAAGGCCACTGATCACGTCGGAATCCTCACTCTTTGCGGTAAGCATGATGATCGGAATATCCTTGACCTCCTCCCGTGAGCGGATACGCTTACAAACCTCGACTCCGTCTATACCGGGAAGCATAAGATCGAGGATAATGAGATCCGGTTGTTTTGCAGCCGCTGTTGCGGCCGCAGCCTCACCGGTTTCAACGGTGATGACCGAGTATCCCTCCCTCTCAAGGTTGTATTTCAATAGTTCAAGAATATCGTGTTCGTCGTCAACGACAAGAATAGTTTCGTGTGCCACGGATCACCCCTTACATATTTAGTTCGATATGCTTTCCTGTACAGTCATAAACCACCCATTCACTGATGTTTGTGGCGTGGTCCCCAAAACGCTCGAGCCAACGTGATACAAAGAGAAGCGTTGTGGCCTGATCAATGTTCTTTACATCGCTCATCATGTAGGTCAGAAGTTCCCTCCATATCTGATTGTGAAGGCTGTCGATCCTGTCGTCTATCTTGGCAACAGCGATTGCCTTGTCCTGATCGTTTTCCGCAAATGCGGTCAGCACCTCATGGAGCATCTCGATACCGTATTCGGCCATCTTTGGGAGGTCGATCAGATCCTTGATATAGTGCTGCTCCGCCAGCTTTTTCGCCGCCTTTGCGATATGTACCGCATGGTCTCCCATCCTTTCCAGCTGGGTGACGATCTTCAAACTGGTGATGACATGACGCAGGTCTCCCGCCACCGGCTGTTCGGTTGCAATGAGCAGGGTCAAGGTATCCTGAATTCTTAGTTCAAGATTGTTGATAACCTCATCGTCGCGAATAACCTTGTCCGCCAGGTCGATATCCTGATCGAGCATGCACTGCATCGATTTTCTTACCGCTTCTTCCACAAAGGCCCCCATCTTCAGAATTTCTCTGTCGTTGGCCCTCATTTCATCGCTATAATGCTGTCGCAGCGTATTATGATCCATACCTTTATTCTCCTTACCTCAATGTATCATCAACCGAATTTACCGGTGATATATGCCTCGGTTTTCGGATTCGTCGGGCTGAAAAAGATCTGTTCTGTGGCACCGACCTCCTCAATGACACCGTTGAGGAAAAAAGCGGTGGTATCGGAAATCCGTCCTGCCTGCTGCATGTTGTGAGTGACGATAACGATAGTATAACTTTTTTTCAGTTCATCAATCAAATCTTCGATTCTACTGGTGGAAATCGGATCAAGGGCGGATGTCGGTTCATCCATCAGCACGACATCGGGTTCCACTGCCAACACCCGTGCTATACAAAGCCTCTGTTGCTGTCCTCCCGATATACCGAGGGCCGGTTTATGAAGCCTATCCTTGATCTCATCCCAAATAGCGGCCTGTTTGAGACTCCGCTCGACAATTTCGTCCAAGGTCCTCTTATCTTTGATGCCGTGTATTCTTGGGCCATAGGCGACATTATCATATACGGACATGGGAAAGGGGTTCGGCTTTTGAAAGACCATGCCGATTTTTTTCCTCAGCTCAATGGGATCATAGTTCTTATATATGTCTCTCGTTTCGTAGCTGATCGTTCCGGTAATATGGACCCCGTCGATCACGTCGTTCATCCTGTTGAGGGTACGGATGAAGGTCGATTTTCCGCATCCCGAGGGACCAATAAGGGCGGTGACCTCCTGATCGGCAATATCGATGTTCAGTTTATGTAGGGCTTGGAAATCTCCATAGAAAAGGTCCAGGTCCCTAACGGTAATTTTGATCTTTTTTTCCTGGTCCGTTGTTTCGTTGCTTATATTCATAGCATTATACCTCTCCATGGCTATTTCCCCGCTTTTTTGTTAAGACGCCCGATAAGCGAGGTAGTTGAGTAATTTACCAAAAGGATAATAAAAATCAGAATGGCCCCGGTTGCGAAGCTTCTGTCGAAGCTGATCGCTTCGGAGAAGAGATTGTAGAGGTGGAGGGAAAGCACCCTGGCGGAGGAACTGGGCCCCCGTACAAGCTCGTAGTTTGATCCGAGGGTATAGATGAGTACCGCTGTTTCTCCAACCGTCCTGCCTACGGCAAGGATGATACCGGTGAGAATCCCGGGGGTCGCCGCCGGAACAACAACCTTTGCAATGGTCTGTAGTTTTGTTGCTCCCAGGGCAAGGCTTCCCTCCCTGAAGGAGAGGGGTACCGATTTCAGGGCCTCTTCACTTGTCCGTATGATGGTAGGTAGAATCATCATGGTTACGGTAAGGGTTGCTGATATGAATCCGATACCGAGGCCCAGCATGCCGACGAAGAAGATGAAACCAAAAAGGCCAAAGACAATCGACGGAATTCCCGCCAAAGTTTCCGTTCCCAGCCTCAGAATGCGGATAACCCTGCCTTGTTTGGCATATTCGACCATATAAATAGCCCCCAATACCCCGATCGGCGTGGAAAAGAGGAGAGTGAAAAGGATGAGAAAGAAGGTATTGATGATGATGGTTGATATTCCCCCCCATTTCCCGGATCGAGCCGGAGCCTCCACCAGATAGTGCCAGTCGAGGTTTTGCCGAACCTCTAAGCGATCGAAGGTGATCATCGGTCTGTCGTCGATATCCTTAACATCCTCCCAATAAGTCATGCCTATGGCCCCGGGTAGTGAATCTATCGTTTCGAAAAACACTTCCGGTGTATCAACATACAGAATTCCCTGTTCTGCTGGTTCATTATTTTCTCCGAGGACCAGGTTGAGAATATCTCCCCGTATTCCTGCATTCTGCGAATAAGCAACAGGTCTGATGGGAAGGTCTATACCCCCGACCTCCTGCCAATTCTTTACTTTACCGGTAAAAATCGCCAGAAGATCATCATTATCGATTGTTTGAATCTGTACATTTTCGACGATTTTTTTGACCGATGCATTTACGGGAGCTGCTATTCTTCTGATCGGGACAGCCTTGACGCTCCGAGGAAGGGTTTCGACCATGGCTGAGGGGATAAAACCAATTCCTCCCGGAGTAGAGGAAACGGCCTTTATCATCGCCTCACCGTCTTTTTCCAGCGTGACATGTTTGCTGTAGTTTTCTCGATTTGCGAGAATTATCTCTGCCCCGGCAGTACCCTCCTCGGATTCGGTGGTAAGGGCGAAGAGTTCGACATCGAGATTTTGTCCTGTGATGTCCCCCCAATTGGGCTGACGCCGTTTCGTGTACATCTCAAACAGCTCGGCCGAGGTCAGGTCGTCTTTGAGTCTGACCTTTCGCTGAATAATCATCGAAATTGGGTATGCCGGATGGTCCGGACCGGCGGCAGCAGTTTCGATGGTATCGGTCACTTGATAGTGGAGATGGTTTATGGAGACAAAGCCTCGATACAGAACATAGAGGATAATCCATGCAAGGATGACGATTGTAAGGACAACAAAGAACCAGATGATACCCTTTGCAATGCCTTCCTGAAGATGCGCTTTTTTTGTCTGGCTAAGTGGGCTCATGCCGCTCCTTCCTTGTCGACTTTCCGTTTCAGCGTTCGCTGTACAACGAGATTGATAATGAGAATGAAAAGAAAGAGCACAATACCTGTCGAGAAAAGACTGGTTTCATGCAAACTTCCAACTTCCGCATATTTAAGATCGGTGACGATATTCATGGTAAGGGTTCTGACATGGCTCAAAGGGCCTGTCGGCATGATGGGAGAGTTCCCTGCAACCATGAGAACGGCCATGGTTTCTCCTACCGCCCGTCCGATTCCAAGTACTACCCCTGCAATGATACCGCTTCGTGCCGCCGGAATAATGGTTCTTACAATGCTCTGCCAGTGGGTCGCCCCCAAAGCCAGACTTCCCTCTTTGAGTTCGGAAGGAACAGCCCTGATGGAGACCTCGGTAATATTGATAATGGTAGGCAAAATCATGATGGCCAAAATGATCGAGGCCGTCAGGATTCCGAGGCCGGTGGTACTGTTTGAAAGGGTACGAATAATCGGTGCAATGAAGAAGAAGCCGAATAGGCCGTAGATGACCGAGGGAATGCCTGCCAAAAGTTCGACACCGCTTCTGATGATTTTTGCCGCCCGCGGTTTTGCCATCTCCGCCATGAAAATTCCGACTGCCAGCCCCATAGGTACAGCGATAATCAATGCTCCCAGGGTGACCCAGATCGATCCGACGATAAAGGCCCATATGCCGAAGCTCGGTTCCTCAGCCGTGGGACTCCAGTCTGTGCTGAAGAGAAAGTCGGTAAGGCTCACACTTTTGAAAAGCGGAAGTCCCTCGGCGAGAATGAAAAGCGTAATGAAGATGACACTCAACACGGAGATCGACGCGAAGATGAAAAGGATAGCTTCCACAACCTTTTCTATCTGTTTTCGTCTTGTTTCTTTCACGTTAGAAATACCTCATTTCGGTTTCGCTATGTGAAGAATGCCCGGCTTATGTGGCTGTTTTGTCAGGATAATGTTAAAAAACGGTTAATAGTGTCCCCAAAGAAAAGGCCGCCCGAGAGAAACGGACGGCCGACTTGAGAAGATTCTTTATTATAAACTACTGAAGACGGATGAAATCGAGATCTTCGACAATATCCTGGCCATCTTCACTGAGAAGATAATCGACAAAGGCCTGCTCTACTTCACCGGCCTGAGAAAGGGGACCGATGTGTACCACGTTAAGGTAGCGCCATACAGGATAGCTCTTGTTGTAGACATTCTTTACATCGGGTTCGATTCCTTCAAGCGTCAAAGCCTTAACACCTTTTTCATGGGTAAATCCAAGACCGACGTAACCGATGGCATAGGGGGTTGAACCAACCTTAGCAGCCATATCCCCGTTTCCGGTGGTTACAGAAGCAGAAGCCATAAACTCCTTGTCGGCCTTTTCCATGACATGGCCTTCAAAGGTCTCATAGGTTCCGGATGCCTCATCACGGTTGAAAACAACGATCGGAGCATCTGGACCACCGACCTCTTTCCAGTTGGTGATGTCACCTGCATAGATCGATGCAAGATCTGCCATGGTGATGTTGCTGATGGAGACACTGCTCTGGTTTACAATGGCGGCAATGGCGTCGAGGGCGATATGAGTAGCTTCGACTCCCTGGGCCTTTTCCCCATCCTTGGGTTCACGACTGGCTGCTCCGAGGCTGTAGGTCCCGGCAATAATGCCCTTGATACCGGTACTGGAACCGACACCTTCATAACTGATGTGAACATCGGGATAGAGCTCCTTCCATTCTTCGATAGCGGCCTGAATGATCGGATCGACGGTTGTGGAGCCTCCGAAGGCATAGTCCCCGCTGAACTGCGAAGTACTTGCTGCTGCACCAGATTCTTGTTTACCTCCAGCGAAAAGAACAAAGCTTGCTGCAAGAAAAAGGACAAGCAGCATGGAAATTTTCTTCATATTTTCCTCCGTTATGGATGATGTTGTGTTGTAGTAACAATGAAGTGAGGTAGTGAGGAAATAGTGAAGATAAAATGAGAATTCTGTTAAAGAATTAGCTACTGTCCGGAATCGTGGTGATTCCTTTACCTTTAAGCCCATGCATAAGAAGGCAGATAGTCAATCATCCACCGTAAGGGTGTAGGAATACACCTGACCCACAGCTCCCTCCCACTTCGATTCATAGGCTGATTCCGTAAGAAAAACCTCCGCCTGGTATACAAACTCCTCAGCTCGGACGCTATCCTCTTTCCCTCTATCCCAGCCACCACCCCATGTGTCAGCCCCCGCTTCTCATCCTTTCCCCCAACCCGATAGGGCTTCATAAAGTTGTGATAATACCGGTAGATCTCAAGCCGCTCCAGCATATTCACCGTACTCCTTGCAAACTGTACCGTCTGCCTCACATGATCCGAGTCATCCTTCCGTATCTCCCTGTCAAGATAATTCACACTAAAGAGGGGATTACACAGATCCCGAACCCTCTTCGAACTGATCCTGTGGTGCTCTATCATTCCTGCCATCTCTGCCGGTAGCCCCTTCATCACCCTTTTGTATTGCGTATGCTCATCGGTATACAACTTCACCCTATCCCTCTCCGATTGCTCGATCAGGGCAAGCGTCTTTGCCACGACATTCTGAAACGACTGATAAACACTTCCTCTATAGACCTTTAGCTTCTCTTTGATCACCCTGTTTTTCTTCTTCTGATAGCAGGTCATACGTCCCTTTCTGGTCAGCTGTGCATAGTCGGAGAGAAACCAGAACTGGGAGTCTTTTCCTGCCAGGATGTGGATGTTGTTGGGGAGGTACTGGGAACAGACAAAGCTTTCAAAGCCGTCTGCGACCAGGTCTTCGTGGAGGTTCATGTCTGAGGTGAGGGAGGCAGAAGAGGCAATGCACTGGTGGGAAAGACGACGGATACGGTCTGAGACGGTGGAGCATGAGACCTTAAGGATACGGGAGAGGTCTCTGATACCGGAGCTGGTGACGAGGTGAGAGAGGATGGTTGTGTAGGGGAGGTGGAAATGGGTCCAGTAGTCGATGCTGAAGGTGCGAGTGGAGAAGGAGAGGTGGCAGGTTTTGCATTTGAACTTTTGGATGCGGGGAGAGGTTTGGGTAGAGTAGGAGCCTGTTCTAAAGAACCAGTGGCCTTTTGGAGAGAAGTGGTTGAGGCAATGGGGGTTGGGGCAGAAGGGGGGATGGAACATGGGAAACTCCTTTTTCGTATTGTTCTTACTATAAGTAACTACGAGAAAAGGAGATTTTATTCATTTTCCACCACGATTCCGGACAGTAGTAAAGAATTACTGCTTTGCTGCAGCGGATTCCAAGGAACGGAAAAATCCCCTGAGACTGGAGGTCCCGAAAAGCTTCATGGTCAGGGTCGTCCCTGGAATCGGATCAGGAAAGACCGTATTCACAAAATTCCTGAGATAGGTTCTCGGTGTTCCGTCGGAAGTCGGTTCAAGGGGTTTTACATACCAGGAACCGTAGAGCTCACTCATCTTTCCGTCGAGCGACTTTTCCAACTTCCATGCTATCAGAAAAGAACCGTCGGGAAAAAAGAGAGGGTAGCGTTCAAGTCTGTAGGAAAAGCTGTCTCCAATCCCCACAAAGGTGAATTCGGTCCTAACCTCCTGGATATGCGGTTTGTCAAAGGGCCTCTCCGGAGTAAGATCCTTAGAGTAGACCAGCCTTGGGTAAATTGAGGCTTCTCCGTCGTGGTCGAGTAGACAGAGGATGATAGAGCGAGCAGAAAGCATAAAAAGGGCTTGGCTGTCGGTAATAGTAAAGAGTCCCTGAACACCCGGGTGTTCCTTATCGATCACCTGTTCTATTACTTCCGCTTTGGACCCTAACTTGTATGGATCGGTTCCCGCAGGGATCGCGGCGCGAAAACGATACTCTTTTTTGACTATGTCAGGAATGGGATCGGCTCCTGCTATGGGTAAAAAAAGAAAAAGGGGAAGCTCAAGAGACATACACAATAACAGCATGCGGTAAAGCCTTCGATGCATGCCACATAATAAATAGCAGTGCCTCCTTTTGTCCAGTGCAAATGCAACAGTATGTGCGAATAATAGTGAAAGCTTTAATTGAATTAACACAGTGCTTTTCCTTCCGCCATCCTCCGTGTTATGGTACTTTTTATGGATGAAAAGAGACGCATCATTGCCTTCACAGGAGGAGGTACCGGTGGGCATGTTTTTCCCGCCTTTGCGGTATGGGAGGCCTTGAAAGAGGCAGACCGCGAAAGCAGGCTGAACTATTTGTGGATTGGATCCCGAGACGGTATGGAAAAACAGCTGGTTCGCACCAGAGGGATTGATTATGCAGAGATTCCCTCCGGTAAATTCAGGCGTTATTTCAGCTTAAAGAACCTTACGGATCTTTTCCGCATTGCGGCCGGTTTTATATGTTCGCTCCGGATTCTAAAAAATCGAAAGGTCTCTATTCTTTTTTCCAAGGGAGGCTTTGTCTCCGTACCTCCGGTGATTGCCGCCCATATTCTCGGTATCCCTGTTATCAGCCACGAGTCCGATCTCGACCCCGGTCTTGCCACAAGAATCAACAGCCGTTTCTCCGATCTTCTATGCCTTGCGTACGAAAAGACGGCAAAGGCCTTTCCCTCGAAACGGAATATCGTGGTTACCGGAAATCCCGTACGTAAAGAAATTCTCGGGGGAGACAGGGAAACGGGACGGCGCTTGTATAATATTCCGGAGGGAAAGCCTCTTTTACTGGTGCTTGGGGGAAGCCTCGGAGCCCTTCAGGTAAATGAGTTGGTTGCTGGAAGCCTCGACGGTTTACTCGACCGTTTTTTCGTTGTTCATCAAATGGGTGAGAAGCTCTACCAATCGTCGAATAGGAAGGGCTATGTAACGGTCCCTTTTCTCCGAGACGAGCTTCCTCACCTCCTCGCTGCTGCCGACCTGGTTCTTTGCCGTTCGGGAGCGGGGACCCTATGGGAGAATGGTGTAACAGCAAGTCCTGCAATATTGGTTCCGTTGGGAATGGGGGCAAGCCGAGGTGATCAGGTGCGCAACGCCGAATTCTTTTCGGAAGCGAAGGCCGCACTTATACTAAAAGGGAAAGATGGAGGGGAGCCGGATCCTTCCGATCTGCTCGAGGCGGCTTTTTCTCTCATTGATGATACAGCGCAGCTACGTTCCATGGCCGCTTCTGCTTCTGCTCTTTGCAATAAGGATGCCGCAGAAACGATAGCCCGTTTGCTGCTTTCCCAACTCGAAAAGGCATGATGGGAGGCTTTCATGGAATTTTCCGCCGTTGATGTCGTGGCTTTAATTATTGTCCTTGTCCTTGGTGTTCGCTGTGCCTTTCGAGGCTTTGTTGCGGAACTGATGGCCTTTGCGGCAATCCTTCTCGGCCTGGTTGCCGCAGTAGTGTTTGGTGGCCTCGTCGTTCCCTTTGCCCAGCGGTATATAGGGGATGGATTTTGGACGCCGATAGCCTCGTTCTTGGCTGTTTTCCTTGTAACCTATATTGTTGTAAAGCTCTTCGAAGGGGCCTTGTATCGCCTCATCGACAGGGTCAATCTTGAAAAAATGGACCAGGCCCTCGGCTTTTTTCTCGGTATTGTGGAAGGTGTCCTGCTTCTTGCTGTCCTTCTGTTTCTCATTCGGATTCAGCCGGTTTTCGACCCGGAACCTTTGTTATCCCGAAGTTTTTTGGTCCCCTTTCTCGAAAAGCTGATCCCTTTGGGACAAGGATTTATCGAATCGGCGTTAGGGGAAAGTAGTGTTTGAAAATATCTTAAGACAGAAACGGGTTATTTCATTTTTGAAAGAGGATATCGCTTCGGGGCGGCTTCCGTCGTCATTGCTTTTTTACGGAGAGCCTTACTCGGGCAAACTTTCTACGGCGTTGGAGCTTGCCAGGGTTCTTTCTTGTTCGGCAGAGGGAAACTGGAACTGCTCCTGCCGCTCTTGCCGCGAATACAGGTCTCTAACCAGTCAGTATCTTCTCATGACAGGCGGTCGCTATTTTTACGAAGAGATCGCCGCCAGTGGTGATACCATGTATCGCAATCCCTCTCCCGCCACCACCTATCTCTACATCAGATCTGTTCGCAAACTTCTTCGGCGTTTTGATGCTCAGCTGTGGGAGGGAAACGAGGCAAAACTGAAGAGCGTCCGTGGCTCTGTCGAGGCTCTTGCCGCCTCGGTTGATGAACTTGAACCTGGGGAAAGCGAACACAAGCGGAGCGATCTGGAAAAGATTGTGAAGTCAAACGCCTCCCATGTGGAAAAGATCTGCGGCTCATCGGTGAGTAAGAATATTCCGATCGATCAAATTCGCAACATCACCTACTGGTGCAGGAGTCTCGGCGGCAAGCATCCCAAGTTTGTATTACTGGAAGGTGTTGAGAATATGGTCGATTCTTCCCGCAATGCCCTGCTAAAACTTCTCGAAGAGCCACCTGAGAATTGCTATCTTATCCTCCTTACTAGTCGAAAAGGTGGGATCATCCAGACGATCCTCTCCAGAGTGCGGCAGTATTCCTTTTCTCCCAGGGACCTGAACGCTTCCGAAGAGGTCCTTAGGCGTATTTTTCGCATCGAGGATACGAATCAAAGTCTAAGACATTTTTTTCTTTCCTGGAAAGGGGTGCGTACCGATCAGCTTGCTGATGCCGCGGAACGGGTTATTACGACCATCCTTGAGGGCGGGAGATATGAGATAGAGGCATTTGACGAATTGATAAAGCAGTATGCTTCGGCAGAACAGTTTGAACCCTTTCTCGAGGAGCTTACCTCAAGGCTTTCCGCACTCTTGGCTCCGGCGGGGACGAGAAAGGGCTTTCCCCTCTCCCCCGAGTTGATAGCCGAATGGAATGGCTATATTCGTGAGGCCTATGTGCGCAGGAGCGCTTATAATCAAAGTGGTCCCCTGCTGCTTGAAAGCCTCTTATATCGCATGGCTGAGAGTATAGAGAAGGAGCGAAGTGGTGCGTAAATTTATTCAAAGAGCCCTTGCAAAGCTTCCTAAACTTGATCAGGAACAAATTCGTCATCTCCTTATTGCCGTGGCAGGCGAAAATGAGAGGCTTGAGGTGGTGCTTGATTCGATGACCGACGGTGTTATCGTCACCGATGGCAATCACCGAATTATTCTGACCAACAAAAGCTCGGAGCGTTTGGTTCCCTTTGTAACATCCGATCTTGATGAAAAAATATTGTGGGAAGTGATCGACGATCGTGAGGTCGCAACTTTTTTGAAGGAGAGTCTTCTTTCGGGCGAGCGGGTCGAGGGTGTCGAATTCACCCTTGGTCACAGCGGATCGGTGCAGACCCTTTCGTTTAATCTCATGCCGATGGTAAAGGATGGGAGTATCGAGGGCTCTCTGCTTATTGTTGCGGATGTCACCGATCGTCGTCGACGAGAAGCCCGCCTGCGTCGTGCCGAGAATCTGGCCAGTTTAACCACCCTTGCTGCAGGGGTTGCCCATGAGATAAAGAACCCCCTCGGTTCCATCGGTATCCATATTCAGCTTATGCAGCGCTCCCTTGATCGAGACGGTTGCCTTGATCGGGAGCATGGCCTTGAGTACCTCGACATCATGGAGGAAGAGGTCGAACGTTTGAATGGAATTGTTGTGGATTTCCTTTTTGCCGTTCGACCGATGAATACCGAGTTGAAACAGGCCGATGTCAATGCGGTGATCCACGATCTCCTTCAGTTTACCAAGTATGAGCTCCAGGAAGGCGGAGTACAGGTGGTGGAGGAGTACGACGATGGTGTTCCGAAGGTTGAGCTTGATGAAAAGTACCTCAAACAGGCTCTTTTGAATATCATCAAGAACGCCCAGGCTGCCATGCCCGATGGTGGAAGTCTGACGGTAACCACCGGGTTTAAAGACGATCAGGTTACCATTGCCATCGCCGACACGGGTATCGGTATCGGCGAAGATATGGTCGGTAAAATTTTCGAACCCTACTTTACCACCAAAGAGTTCGGCTCCGGCCTTGGCCTTACGGTAGTATATAAGATTATCAAGGAGCATGGCGGGGATATTTCGCTCCGATCAAAGAAGGGTGAGGGAACGGTCTTTACCATAAGCCTTCCCGTTCCCCAAAAGGAGCGGAGACTTTTGGACTTCCAGGGAGAGTGATCTATGCAGTTTCATATTTTGATCGTCGACGACGAAAAAAACATCCGTGAAGGTCTTGGCAAAAGCCTTGAAATGGACGGGCATAAGGTCTTTCTCGCTGCCACGGGAAAGGATGGCTGGCACATCGTCACCACCGAAGAGGTCGATCTGGTGATCACCGATCTGAAAATGCCGGAGATGGGGGGATCTGATCTTTTGAAAAAGATTGTATCTTCCTATCCTACCGTACCCGTTGTGATTCTCACCGGGCATGGTACCATCGAGTCTGCCGTCTCTGCCATACAGGATGGTGCGTATGACTTCCTGACTAAGCCTGTTGATCTTGAACGGCTCAGCCATATTGTCAGGAGGGCCCTTAGCAACCGGGAACTGGTCATTCAAAACAGGAACCTCCAGGATGAGCTCGACCGAATCAGCCGTCGAAGTAAATTCGACAAGATGATAGGAAAGAGCCCTCAGATGCGCAAGGTTATGGAGCTTATCGATCAGGTGGCTCAGACCAAAGCTTCCGTTCTCATCACCGGTGAGAGCGGTGTCGGCAAAGAACTGGTGGCCGATGCCGTTCATTTCCTTTCGAACCGGAGAGAAAAGCCCTTTGTGAAGGTTCACTGTGCTGCCTTATCGGAAACCTTGCTGGAGAGCGAACTGTTCGGCCATGAAAAGGGTTCCTTTACCGGTGCCATTTCACGGAAAAAGGGGCGATTTGAATTGGCCCACGAAGGGACCATCTTTCTCGATGAGATCGGGGAGATAAGCCAGCAGGTCCAGATTAAGATCCTTCGTGTACTTCAGGAAAAGCAGTTCGAGCGGGTGGGGGGAGAGTCGACCCTCGAAGTCGATGTCAGGGTGGTAAGCGCCACGAACCGGGATCTCAAGGCGGAGATCGAGGCTGGCACCTTCCGTGAAGATCTTTTTTATCGTCTCAATGTCGTCAATATCCATGTTCCCCCCTTAAGGGAACGAACCGAAGATATCCCCTTGCTTGCTTCGGCATTTCTGAAAGAATTCAGCGAAGAGAATGGCAAGCAGATCGAGGGAATTGATCCCAAGGCTCGTCTTACCCTTTACAATTACCGATGGCCGGGAAACATTCGTGAACTGAGGAACTGCATAGAAAGCTCCGTTGTCATGTGTAAAGGCCAGGTCATCACGACGGACGATCTTCCCCCTTCTGTTACCCAAGGGGCCGAAGACAGCCTTATCCGTATTCCTGTTGGTATTGCTATGGAGGAGGCGGAGAAAGAGATTATTCGCGCTACCTTGAACCATGAAAAGGGAAACAAAACCCGCTGCGCGGAGGTCTTGGGTATAGGGCGAAAGACCC
This sequence comes from Sediminispirochaeta smaragdinae DSM 11293, assembly GCF_000143985.1. Classification (GTDB taxonomy): domain Bacteria; phylum Spirochaetota; class Spirochaetia; order DSM-16054; family Sediminispirochaetaceae; genus Sediminispirochaeta; species Sediminispirochaeta smaragdinae. Next base: position 1,840,815 of record NC_014364.1, read on the forward strand.
TACATCGAAAGATCAAGGAGTATGGCCTGGAAGAAGATTAAACGGCCTGGCCCCTGGCAATTTCCCATGCCCGTATTCTTCCGAAGGAGTAATTTATGTTCTGGGTCATTTTTGTTGCCCGTTTCAACATTTCGGGATCTTCGGCATGGTGATCGGGGTGATGCCGTTTCAGCATTGATCTGTGGGCCGCCTTGACATGCGGAAACTCTGCGCCGAAGGGTACACCCAGTAATTTGTAATCATCACGAAGTTCCTCGGGCGGAAGATCGAAACCGGAGTGCTTTTCTTCCCTCCCGGCATAACCACCGTTTCCTCGATCCGAACTTCTTTGTGACGAAGAGCCTCCGAGAAAGGACTCTAATTCTTCCCATGCCTCTTGGTAATCCCTGTCTTCATACGGATCACTTTCGTGAATATGAAAGTCGTAATCGCCGTCCGGGGTCCTAAACATCGAGCGAAGCAGTCGGTGAAATCGATCAAGCAGCGGGTCCATCTTTTTCCTCCGTAGAGTAGTTGCCGGTAAAAACATAATGAGGAACGCCCCCGACGACAAGAGATCCGGACCCTGTCCACGTTACATACAGTTCTTCGGATTGATTTCGATTTACTTTTCGAGCGGTGACCTCCCGTCCCGAAGATCCACCTGAGGCACACAAAAGGGTGGCCGCCGCAGCCTCTATGACAGCATCGCCTGGGCCCTGCGCCGGAAAGGGGCTGTAGGCGACCAGACTCTGCTGCTCGGCAACCGCAAATACGGCGGAACCGATATCCTGCTTTCGGACATGACGGCAGAAAGCCTCTGCACGCTCTGTCTCCGGTATCCCTGGAACCATCGCCGTGGCTCGGGCCGGGAATTCAGAAAAGCTGCAACAGGTGTAGGCGATCGATTGATCCTGCAGAGGCTTCCAGAGATGTACCTCTTGCCGATCGTCCTCCTTAATCTCCTCTCCGGAGAGGGAAATCGGGATGCCCAGTTCTATCTGAAAAAGGGTGCTATCTATACAGGTTATTTCAATATCTTTCGTCGGCCCCTCGATGACCAGGCGGTCTCTATTAAACAATCCAAAGTCGAAGGCAAATCGGGAAGCGCATAGAAGTGCCGATGCGTTTAGATCCTCTCGCTTTTTCTCTTGTGTTCCCGAAAGGGGAGAAAGAAAGTGTAGCCCGACGTTCTGCTCACGTGAGGGGTAGAGCAGAATGATACCGTCGCCCCCGACGCCCCTTCTCCTGTCGCAGATAAGATCCACGCTCTTTCTGTCGAATAGGTGTTCCGAAATATCATTGGTAAGAGCATTGATAAGAAGAAAATCACAGTCCGCAAGGACGAGCTTGTAAAAAGGAATATCCATCCAGACCATTGTACACAAATCAAGGCTTTCGTCCAATGAAAAGCATCCGCCTGCTTGATCTTTTGGCGTCTACCATCATAATGGATACGATGAAAATCGGGGAACGACTGACGGTAGAGGCTGCTGATTATGCCAGGAATAGTATAGAAGAGGCGGAGGGAAACGAGGTTTTCTTTGTCGGTTCTTTCAATGGCTCCGGGAAGGTTGAGTTTCTCGAAGCGGTGGCCCGTGGCAACGAACATGCCGTACCTGCGCTTGCTCCCTTCGTTGAGACCGGCGATGTGGTGATCCACAATCATCCCTCCGGTGTTCTTAAACCCAGTGGCCCCGATCTTCGCATCGCATCGGAATTGGGTAACCGGGGAATCGGTTTTTATATTATCGATAGTGGTGCCACCAGGGTCTATGCTGTTGCCGAACCTGCCCGGAAACGGAGAATCGTTCCCCTCGACGCTGAAAAATTATCGTCTCTCATGACTCCCGGAGGACTTCTGTCTCGTATCTTTTCCGACTACCAGATGCGGGATTCGCAGGTACAGATGATGGAACGTATCATCGAGGCTTTCAATAGCGATGAAATCCTTCTTGCCGAGGCTGGAACCGGGGTCGGTAAAAGCCTTGCCTATCTCATTCCTTCTATAGCCTGGGCTGTGGCCAATGGCGAACGGGTAGTCATCTCTACCGCCACGATCAATCTTCAACAGCAGCTTATTGAAAAGGACATTCCCTTGGTGCGGCGCCTCGTAAAGGGGGAGGTGAAGAGCGTTCTCGTAAAGGGAAGGGGCAATTACCTCTGCCTTCGTCGTTTTGAAGAGGCTTTGGAGGAGAACTCGCTTTTTCGGGAAGATACTAGTGAACTGGAAGCGATTCGGAAATGGGTTTCTTCCACGGATACCGGAAGCCGAAGCGATCTCCCATTTTATCCCCTTCGGGAGACATGGGCAAAGGTGTGTTCCGAGACTGATGCCTGCATGGGCTTACGCTGTCGTCATCGCGAATCCTGCTTCGTTTTACGGGCCCGTCGGGAGGCCGCATCGGCAAATATCCTGGTGGTAAACCATCACCTCCTCTTTTCGGATCTTGCCTTACGTATCGAGGGAGCGGGCTTTGAGGGCGGTGCTGTCCTGCCGGCCTTTAATCGGCTTGTTTTTGATGAAGCCCATACCATCGAGCGCAGCGCAACCAGTTTTTTTTCAAGAAGCTACCAGCTTCCCTCTTTGCTCAAACAACTGAACAGGCTTCGCCGCAGCCAGGGGCGCCGAACCTTTGGTTCGCTGGTTTCCTTACAAAAGCGGTCGACCCGGCCCGAGCTTTTTGAACGGTTCCCCGCTTTTCTTTCGAAACTGAAAGAAAGTGCCGAGAAACTCGACCAATTGGGCTTACAGCTTCTATCGGGAACAAACTCCTTACGTTGTCAAAGCCTCTCTTCCGATGAGCTCCGTCAACTCCTGGAGTCGATGGCCCTTGTTCGAAGTGATATCACCGCCCTGATTACCAGGATTGCCGCCGCCTTGGAGAGTGTCGATACCGAGGATGATGACCAGGATCTTTTTGAGACCAAGACCATCTTGGAGCGGCTTTCAAACATGGCTTCTCTTCTCGGCTCATTTCGAGAGCTTACAGAGCGCCCCGAATCGGTATTCTGGATGGAGGTGAGGGGAAGCGGGGAACGACGCTTTGCCGTTTTCAACGAGACCCCCCTGGATATCGGTCCCGTGATGCGGGAGGCGGTATATGAACCCTTTAAGACATTAATCTGTACCTCGGCAACCCTGACCGTGAACGGACAATTTTCCTTCTGGATGGGGAGGGTCGGCCTCTTCTCTTCCGAGGAACGACTTGTGGCCGAAATCTTTCCCTCTCCCTTCCGTTATCGTGATCAGGTACTCCTTGCCCTTCCTACCGACCCTCCGGATCCTTCTTCCCCAGGCTATCAGGAGTATGTGAATCGTTTTGTCAGGGATGCCATACTGACTGCGGGTGGAAGCACCCTAGTCCTCTTTACCAGCTACGGTATGCTCAACCAAACCTGGGAAGCCGTGGCACCGGACCTTGAGGCCGAAAAGATCCCTGTTTTGCGGCAAGGGGAGGACGATCGTAGCCGACTCATGAATGCCTTTGTGGGAAATGTCTCGGCTGTCCTTTTTGCCACCGATTCCTTCTGGGAGGGGGTTGATGCCCCCGGTGATGCTCTACGTATGGTCATCATCTGTAAACTTCCCTTTCGTGTACCAACCGAACCGGTTCTCCAGGCTCGCATGGAGGCCATCGAGGCAAAGGGCGGAAATCCCTTTTTCATGCTGAGTCTTCCGGAGGCGGCCATGCGTCTGAAGCAGGGCTTTGGGAGGCTCATGAGAAAGGCCGAAGATCACGGAGTTGTGGCGATACTGGACCCGAGACTGACAAGAAAAAGTTACGGCAAGATTATGCTTGCAAGCCTTCCCGAGACAGCAGTAAGCCGAAGGGATTCCACGGCTCTCATGGGTCAGATTGAAGAGTTCCTTTTTTAGGTGATGTTTTCTTTATTTACTGTTCCGAATCCTGGTGGTCTGCATACCCTTTTTCCTGTAACAGACTCGATTTAGTGCCGGTGCTTGCTTTTTTTCCATGCTTTCTCCTCCAGGTGGCTACTGGAAAAGGAATTACGTTCCTCCAACCACCAGGATTCGGAACAGTAGGTTTTCTTTACAAAAAAAAAGACCGCTCATTTCGAGCGGTCTTTTGGGTTGTGCACTTTCTTAGCCGATAACTGCAAGGATATCGGAAAAACGAAGTAGCAGATGTTCCTCTCCGTCGACTTTGATCTGAGTTCCGGCATATTTGTCGTACATCACCTTGTCGCCAGCCTTTACCTTGATCGTTTCGTCGTCCCCGATCTCGACAACCACGCCAGTCTGTGTCTTTTCCTGAGCAGTCTGGGGTATGAAAATCCCTCCTGCAGTCTTCTCTTCACCAGATTCAAGTTTTACCAAAACGCGGTCACCAAGGGGTTTTATCTTCATACCATCCTCCTGAAAATGTGTTTGAAATATGATTGATTGAACTACTCAATAGCTGAAGCAAATATACGCATGAACCGGTTGGTGGTCAAGAAAAAGCTGTAAAAAGTGTTGCTTGTCCCATGAGCTAAGTTATAGTATCTTAATGGGGGGAGAGTGTGTAGGTATGGGAAATTCTGAAAACGGTATTATCTATCACGATTTCGGGTCAAGACGATGCGACTACCCTCAGAAAGGGGGGCTTCAGCAGCGGTATCGTGAGGACTGGCGCCGCTTTTATGTTATCCAGCTTCATCAATACCTTTCCGTCAAGCGTTCCGGCCGACTCGGCAGTCAAGCCGAAGGGGATATGATTCGGGATCTGCTTGCCGTTTACTGGGAGGAGATTCTTGCCTCGGGAGTTCTTGCCGGGATGGGTCTCTTTGAAAAGATCAGGATGTTTCATGATATACAGATTGATTTCCCCTTTATCGAGGTACCCGCTCCGGAGGGCTTTATCCCTTTCAGGGGGTAATTCTGGCCCAGATTTCATCGCTTTTTAAGCTGTTGTTTCCTTTTGACACAATATTGAACTTCTTTTTGCTGATGTGCTCTTATCGTTTTTATGATATGGATTGTGTATGGATCTTGTAATTACTTATAATATATATAAATAATAATTCTGTTGTTTTGTAGTAACTTGTTGGCACGGAGTTTGCTTTATATTTACCAGGAGGACAGTATGCCTACAAAAAAGAATATAAACAGCAGGTCCGGAGATTTCGGAAATGAGAATGTTATTTCAATATATTTAAAAGAAATCAACAAGGTACCCCTTCTCTCCAGGGAAGATGAGGATCGTTACGCTCGGCTTGCTGCCGATGGTGATGAACATGCCAAGGAGATGTTGATCAAAAGCAACCTCCGCTTTGTGGTAAATGTAGCCAAGAAGTATCAGAATCAGGGACTCCCCCTGGCCGATCTCATCAATGAGGGAAATATCGGACTGATGAACGCCATTGAGCGCTACGATGTCGATAAGGGGTATCATTTTATCAGTTATGCCGTGTGGTGGATTCGCCAGGCAATCCTGAAGGCCATCAGCGAGAAGGCTCGGATGATTCGTCTGCCTCTCAATCGTGCGAACGAGCTTGTTCAAATCGAGAAGGCGAAAAAGGGGCTTCAGCTGGAAGGAAAGGAAGAACCCGAGTTTGAAGAGATCGCCCGGGTCGTCGGTATGGACGCCGAGCATGTCGCCTCCCTTGTCAATATCAGCCGTGATCTTGTTTCTCTGGAGTCTCCCATTTACACCGATCGAAGTCAAAGCGAGCTTGGCGATTTTATCGAAGATGTGGACTACAAGAGTCCCGACGAGACACTGATGGAGCAGTCGCTGAAAGAGGATATCGCCAAGGTGCTTGATACCCTTTCCGAAAAAGAAGCGGATATTATCCGTCATCGCTTCGGACTCGACGGAAGGGCGCCTCTTTCTCTCAAGGATATCGGCGATCGCTACAATCTTACCAAGGAGCGAATCCGGCAGATCGAGAAGAAGGCGATCAAGCGACTTCAGCATCCTTCTCGCCGGCAATACCTTGAATCATACATTGCCGTATAACGAGGATTTTTTTCTTGAACAAACGTGCAGAAAAAACCGGAATTCTTCCACAGTTTTCCGGTTTTTTTTTCTCTGAAACTATAGTAAAATAAGCAAAACTTGACATGTACATTGTTATGGCTTAGTTTTTATCTGCTTAGCAATTACGAAAATAATTCTGGAGGTCTATCGAAGATTTATGGCTAAAACAAAAATGATCTATTTTTTTGGTGACGGAAAGGCGGAAGGCAACGCGAAGATGAAGGATTTGCTTGGGGGTAAGGGGGCAAATCTGGCCGAAATGACCAGCATCGGTGTGCCTGTACCTCCGGGCTTCACGATTTCCACCGAGGTTTGTTCTGCATTTTATGAGAACAAACGTTCTTATCCCGCCGGATTTGCTTCGGAACTTAAAGAGCATCTTGGTTCGCTTGAAAAGCTTATGGGAAAGAAACTGGGAGATGCGAATGATCCTCTTCTTGTTTCCGTTCGTTCCGGTGCCGCTATATCCATGCCTGGTATGATGGATACCATCCTCAATCTTGGTTTAAATGATCAGGCAACGGTAGGCCTCGGCGAAAAGACCGGTAATCCGCGATTTGCCTGGGATGCATATCGCCGTTTTATCCAGATGTTTTCGAATGTAGCCATGGGCATGAAAGGGGAGGTCTTCGAGGCTATTCTCGAAAAAATCAAGGCGGATAAAAAAGTTGAACTCGACACCGAACTTGATGCCGATGACCTCCAGAAGGTTGTAACGGAATATAAGAAGGCATACAAGAAACACATGAAGAGCGACTTCCCTCAGGATCCTGTGGAGCAGCTCCAAAAGGCAATCGATGCGGTTTTCGGTTCCTGGATGAACGACCGGGCCATCCACTATCGTAAACTCAACAATATTACCGGTTTACTCGGTACCGCCGTTAATGTCCAGTCCATGGTCTTTGGAAATTTCGGTGACGATTCGGGAACCGGCGTCTGTTTTAGCAGGGATCCTTCCACGGGCAAAAAGGTGTTCTACGGTGAGTTTCTTATGAATGCCCAGGGAGAAGATGTTGTCGCCGGTATCCGGACCCCAGAAAAGCTTAGCTCTCTGAAAAAGCGAAATGCCGCCGTATATGACGAGCTTGAGGCTATCAAGGACAAACTCGAAAACCATTACCACGACATGCAGGATATCGAGTTCACCATTCAGCAGGGAAAGCTCTTCCTTCTTCAGACCAGAAACGGTAAGAGGACCGGACCTGCGGCGGTAAAAATCGCCGTTGACATGGTTGCCGAAAAGATGATCACAGAAGAGGAGGCCATCGGGCGGGTTAGCCCCGACCAGTTGGACCAGCTTTTTCACCCTGGTATCGATCCTAAAATGAAGAAGTCTCTTTCTCCCCTTGCCAAAGGGCTGAATGCTTCTCCCGGAGCAGCAACCGGCCAGATCGTTTTTTCAGCCGAAGATGCCGAGGCCTGGGCGAAGGATGGGAAAAAGGTCCTGCTCGTGCGAAAAGAAACCAGTCCCGAAGATATCGGCGGAATGGTTGCCGCTCAGGGGGTGCTTACCAGCACCGGCGGTATGACCAGTCACGCTGCTGTTGTCGCTCGTGGTATGGGTAAGCCCTGTGTCGCTGGTTGTAAGTCAGTGGTCGTTTCAGGAAAAGCCATGAGTGTTGATGGAAAGAAATTCAAGGAAGGTGCCTATCTCTCCATCGACGGTTCTACAGGTGAGGTTTTTGAGGGGGAGCTCGAGCTTGTTTCTCCCAAGATTACCAAAGACCTTGCCACCTTTTTGGGATGGGCCGATAAGGTTCGTCTCTCCGCAAAGAGGGAAGGCATTGCCGGTGTCGGCTTTCAGGTAAGGACCAATGCCGATCAGCCGGCCGATGCCAAGGTTGCTCGGAAATTCGGAGCGGAAGGGATCGGGCTTTGCCGAACCGAGCACATGTTCTTCGACGAGGGAAAGCTGGAGATATTCCAAGAGATGATCATTTCTGAAACGGCGGAGGCACGTGCTGATGCCTTAAAGAAACTGCTCCCCCTCCAGAAAAAAGACTTTAAGGGAATCTTTACCGCAATGGAAGGGCTCCCCGTTACCATACGGCTCCTTGATCCTCCCTTACATGAGTTCGTTCCCAAAACGGCTGCAGAGGTGAAAGAGCTGGCGGCAAAGCTTGGAATCAAGCCTGCCCAGTTAAAAGCGAAGGCTGAAGCGTTGAAAGAGCTCAACCCCATGCTCGGCCACCGCGGTTGTCGTCTCGGTATTACCTATCCCGAAATCTACGACATGCAGGTTGAGGCCATTATGACGGCAGCCTGTGAGGTTCAGAAGTCGGGCAAAAAGGTGCATCCCGAAATCATGATCCCTCTTATCGGAACCGTAAAAGAGCTTCAGATGCTCCGGGCCAACGCCGAAGCTGTTATTGAAAAGGTTCTTAGCCAGAAAAAGATGAAGGTTGATTATAAGATCGGCACCATGATCGAGATTCCCCGTGCCGCGTTGACCGCCGATAAGGTTGCGGCTTCCGCCGATTTCTTCAGTTTCGGAACCAATGACCTTACCCAGATGACCTTCGGCTATAGCCGAGATGACATCGGTTCCTTTATCGGAGATTATCTTGATCAGGGCGTCTTACCTCGTGATCCCTTCCAGTCATTGGATACCGAGGGCGTTGGCCAGCTTGTTTCCATGGGTGTCGAAAAGGGCCGGTCGGTCAAAGGCGACCTCAAGATGGGGATCTGCGGTGAACACGGCGGAGATCCCGATTCCATCGATTTTTGTTATCGAACCGGGCTCAACTATGTCAGCTGTTCCCCTTACAGGGTTCCGATCGCCCGTCTCGCCGCGGCCCAGGCTGTGGCCCGTAGTAAAAAATAGCTGACCTTTTGTTCTGCTAAAGGATTATCATCTACACCGCTTCCGATTGTTTCGGGAGCGGTGCCTTTTTTTATGCGAGGAAAACTGTGATAGAGCCACAGACTCTTTATCAGCTATTCATGGAACTTTACGGCCCGCGTGGTTGGTGGCCCGTGGTGACCGATGCGGGAAACCAAGGCCACGATGCGAAGGGATACCATCCCTTGGATTATAGTATCCCCGCCACGGCACACCGTCGTTTCGAAATTGCTCTCGGAGCAATATTGACCCAAAACACCGCATGGCGTAATGTCCGCCTTTGCCTGGAGTCCTTGGATGAAGCGGGGGCAATCGATATGCAGCGACTGCTCGCTCTTTCCGACGAGCGGCTTGAGGCACTCATTCGCTCCTCGGGATATTATCGGCAGAAGGCGAGGAAATTGAAAACTCTTGCCCGTTTTTTCCTGGAGAATGGCTACGGGGAAGTATCTGCCGCATCGACGCCGAGTCGCGAAGAATTGCTTTCACTTTGGGGCATAGGCGAAGAAACCGCGGATTCGATTTTACTTTACGCTTTTGGTGTTCCGGTGCTTGTCATCGACGCCTATACCCGGCGGATACTTGCTCGTTTAAAGGGTGAGGAACTCTCGGATAGGGAGATACGCGACTATCTTTCCTCCGCAACCGAGGGAAAAGCTGTAAAACAGCAACGTAGGATTCTCAATGAATTTCATGCCCTCTTTGTCGAACATGGAAAAACCAGATGTGCCAAGCGTTCCCCCGATTGCGACCATTGCGGAATAAAAGCCTGGTGTAAAGGCCCGTTCTAAGGGGCCGGAACCGTGTGTTCCGGTTGACAGCCCCGCCTCTTCCGTGAACAATGGGGCCATACTAAACAGGGAAAACCACACCGAATAAGGAATAGTTAAGTGATTACTGCAAGCAATATCATGCTCCGTTTCGGGGAGCGGGTCCTTTTTAAGGACGTTACTATCAAATTTACTCCGGGGAACTGCTATGGAGTCATAGGCGCCAACGGAGCGGGAAAATCCACCTTTCTCAATATTCTTTCGGGAGAGTTGGATTCCGATGCGGGAGAAATCATTATCAGCACTGGAGAACGGCTCTCGGTGCTCAGACAGGACCATTTTGCTTTTGATGAACATACCGTGCTTGAGACCGTCATCATGGGGCATAAGGAGCTCTATTCCGTCAAAGCGGAACGGGACGCCATCTATGAGAAGAGTGATTTTACCGAGGAGGATGGTATTAGGGCGGCAGAGCTCGAGGGGCAGTTCGCCGATCTCGGCGGGTGGGAGGCAGAGGCAGAGGCCGGACAGCTTCTTTCCGGCCTTGGTATAGCGGAATCCCTACTTGAGACCAAAATGGGGGAGCTCGAACCTGGGGATAAGGTTCGAGTTCTTCTTGCCCAAGCCCTTTTCGGCAATCCCGATATTCTCCTCCTTGACGAGCCGACCAACCATCTTGATCTTGAGTCTATCAACTGGTTGGAAGATTTTCTTCTTCGCTTTTCCAACACCGTAATCGTTGTCAGCCACGATCGCCATTTTCTCAATACCGTTTGTACCCATATTGCCGATATCGACTTTGGGAAGATCCAGCTGTACGTCGGAAACTATGATTTCTGGTATATGTCCAGCCAGCTTGCTGCCAAACAGCGCAAGGATGAAAAGAAGAGGAGAGAGGATAAGTCTGCGGAATTGAAGGAGTTCATTCAGCGTTTTTCATCCAATGCAAGTAAGGCACGACAGGCAACCAGCAGAAAAAAACTTCTCGAAAAGCTGACCATTGACGACATCAAACCATCGAGCCGCCGTTTCCCCTATGTCGGTTTTAAGCCTGAGCGGGAGTGCGGAAAAAATGTCCTTGAAGTGAAGGGGCTTTCGGCCTCCTTTGAGGGAGAGAAGCTGTTCGAGAATCTCGATTTTGCCGTTAACAGAGGAGATAAGATTGCCTTTGTCGGCCCTATGCACCAGGCAAAGACCACCCTTTTCGATATTCTCAGCGGAAAAGCAGATCCCGACGCGGGAAGCTATGATTGGGGGGTAACCATCACCCCAAGTTACTTTCCAAAGAATAATATCTCCTTTTTTGAAAATGAGATGAACCTCACCGACTGGCTCCGGCAATTTACCGAAAGCGACGATGAGGCGTGGATCAGAGGCTTTCTCGGTCGTATGCTCTTTTCGGGCGATGAGGCCATGAAATCGGTTAAGGTGCTTTCCGGAGGGGAAAAGGTGCGTTGTATGCTCAGTAAGATGATGCTCAGCGGCGCAAATGTTCTGATCTTCGATGAACCGACCAATCACCTCGACCTCGAATCCATCACCGCCTTGAACAACGGCTTGATTGAGTTCCCCGAAGTCCTCCTTTTCACAAGCCACGACCATCAGTTCGTCCATACCATTGCCAACAGGATTATCGAATTTACTCCAAGCGGTATCATCGACAGGATGATGCCCTTCGACGACTATCTGGCCAGCGAGGATGTAAGGGCCGTCCGTGATCAGATGTACCACGAGCATCTCAGGTTGACAATCTGATTTCTTGTCTCATCCTCTGTGGTTGATTGAAAGCCCCCAGCGGCTCTGGTTCAAGAACCAAGTCGCCGGGCAGCTTCAAGAAGCAGGCGCCTGGCTGCGGCATCTTTCAGGCTCAAGGGCAGGTCGATCTCTTCTCCGTCTTTGAAAAAGAGGTGAAGCTGATTGGTTTCTGTCTCAAAACCGGATCCCTCTTTTGAGACATCGTTGACAGCAATCATATCGGCACTCGCCTTTTTCATCCTCGCAAGCGCATCCTTACGAAGCTCCTCCTCGCTCACCTTATGCAGAGCCCTGAAGGCAATGAGGTAGGTTTTGGGAGAGAGTTCCTTGATCCTGTCGAGTATCTTTGGGGTCGGAGTCAGGGTGAGGTTAAGCTCCTTTCTCCCGTGGGTCGATATTTTGGTCGACGAGACCGAATCGCATTGCCAGTCGCCAACGGCTGCCGCCGCCACATAGATATCGACATCCTTTTTGTCCAGGATCCGTTTGCTGGCAGCAAGAAGAGATTCTGATGTATCGCACCTGATAAGCTCTACGCCGGCGGGAGGCTTTACACCGATCTTTCCCGCAAGAACCGTTACACGGGCTCCCGAAAGCATTGCCGTCCTGGCAATAGCCATTCCCATGCGTCCGGAGGCGTTGTTTGTGATCACACGAACAGGATCGATATATTCTACGGTTCTTCCCGCCGTGACCACGACATGCTTTCCCGAGAGCGGGGCCGAGTTCTGAAGCAAAAGAGGCAGGGCCGCGTGAAAAATGGTGTCGGGATCGGGGATCTTCGCCTTTCCCTCTTCGATTTTTGGATCAAGAACCGAGATTCCCAGTTTTCTCAGGCTTGCAATGTTTTGGACCACCATGGGATGACGCCACATTGGCTCATGCATGGCGGGGACGATCAAAAGGGGAATACCCTGACCTATGGCGGTCGTCGCAAGGGTCGTCACCGTGGTGTCGTCTATTCCTGCGGCGATCTTGCCGATGGTATTGGCAGTAGATGGCGCGATGAGAAGGAGGTCAATCTTCTCCGGAACATCCCCTGCAAGGGCGACATGTTCAATTTTGCCGGTGAGTTTTGTGATGGTTTCGTGACCTGTTGCCCACTCCATGAGGTCGGGATGGATGATACCGCAGGCGGCTTCGGTCATGACGGGGTAAACGTCGGCACCGTGACGCATAAGTTGTCTTGCCAGTTCCGGACTTTTCACCGCTCCGACACTTCCGCAAATACCAAGGGCAATCCTCTTGCCCGAAAGGCAATCGCTGGCAGTGCCGATGATATCCTTCGACGGATGATTATTCATGCTCATGCTATTATCTCCTCGAGGTCATGTAAAAAGGCATCCAACATCTTTCTGCTTACATGCGGCATTACCGTGATTCTGAGAAAGCCGGGGAAGAGGCTGAGGGCCCAGCCGCGACCTCGCAGTCGGCGGGCCAGCTCGTCTGGATCGATCCTACGATGTTTTGTGGGGCTGAACCCTACTACGTTCATTTGCGGTTCGATTACGGCATCTACACCGCTCATGGAGCGTAATCGATCGTAGAGATAACAGCTGTTTTCCATGCACGTTGCCACGGTTTCAACATAGCCTTTTCTTCCAAGACGATGTAACGTGGCCCAAATCGACGCCACCGAGGCCCCGGATCTGGTTCCCACGATGGTACGCTGTCGTGTTTTCCCTCCGGCAAGATAGCTCACTTCGGTTTCCGATGCCACCGCAGCATCGTGATTTCGAAAAACAATAGCGCCGGCCGGAATGGCACAGCGCCCCATTTTATGTGGATCAATGGTGATACTGCTAACACCCGGCAGGGAGAAATCAAAGGCTGGTGCGGTGTATCCTGCTTCGGCAAGGAAGGGCAGGACAAATCCGCCGAAGGCGGCATCAACGTGGAGAGGAAGCTTCCATGCCGTGGCCGCATCGGATATCTCGGTGATAGGGTCGACCGCCCCGAGACCTGTTGTCCCGGCAACTGCCACAAGTACCATGGTCTTATCATCTATTGCTTCGAGATATCGTTTCAGATCGACCCTGCCGTCATCCTCCACCGGAATCTTACAAAGATCAAGGTCCATGATGTCGGCGGCCTTGTCGAACGAGAAATGGGCACTTTCGGGAAGTACCACCTTCCGTTTTTCTCTATGTTTTCGTTTGGCAGCCCAGAGGGCGATAAGGTTTGCCTCTGTTCCGCCCGTGACGATTGCGCCTTCCGCGCTCCGACTTCCCAATAGACGACCCAGCATCCCGATTGTTTCCCGCTCCAGCTGCTGAAGCCGTGGATGCAGCCCCGGATCTCCTATATTTCGGTCGAGATAATGTTCATAGACCTTTGCACTGGTGGGGTGGGGAAGGGTACACATCGATCCGAGAATTCGCTCTCCCGAAAAAGAGAGATCACCCTCCAGTTTTCTGCCCAGCGCACCAAGTACATCGGCTTCCCCAGAGCCTTGAAGGGGAATTCCTTCTGTCGTATCTTCCATCGCCGCAACCTTAGTGATAGGTGTGAGCGGCGTCCGGGAAACTGCCGCTACGAACATCTTCCCCGTAGGAAGATACGGCCGAGCGAATTGTTGTTCTAAGATCTGCATAGGTTTTGACAAATTTAGCAAGATGCCCGCTGGTGAGTCCCAACATATCGTTTATGACAAGCACCTGGCCGCCGCATCGCGCTCCCGCCCCGATACCTATGGTGGGAATCGAGACCGCCGCGCTTATTCGTTCGGCAAGGGACTCGGGGATACATTCGAGGACAATGGAAAAAGCGCCGTGCTCTTCAAGTCTTTTTGCATCTTCTATCATGACTGCGGCGGACTCGGCATCCTTGCCCTGAACCCTGAAATTTTCCGCTGTCTGCGGAAGCAGTCCGAGATGCCCCATTACGGGAATTCCCGCAGAGCTAAGGGCCTCACAAACGACAGTATCGGCTCCTTCGAATTTTACTGCGTCCCCTCCCGCGTCCATCAGCCTCTTACCATTTTCGAGGGCCAAGGCGGCGTTCGAAAAGGAGCCGTAGGGCATATCGGCAACAACCGGCATATCCGGTGCCCCACGGCGTACCATAGCGGTGTGGTAGGCCATGTGTTCGACCGTCACCCCTTTGGTCTCGTTTTTTCCCTGAACAACCATACCAAGGGTATCGCCGACGAGAATCCAGTCCGCCTTCGCCTCCTGACAGATGGATGCAAAGGTTGCGTCATAGGCGGTGATCATCACGATAGGCGTTTTACTTTCCGTTACTTTATGCTTTTCTTGCCACTGCAGAATTCTATTCATGATGCATCTCCCGCAAGGGCTTTAAGTCTGGCCGAAATAAAACGCAGGGCCTCTGCAAAGGCCTTGTCATTGTCGAATCCGTCGAGAACGGTCAGACATTCGGTTTTGTTTAGTTTTTTGAGTTCGATCGCCGCCCTGGTCATTGCCGGGACCGCTCTGACGATATGATCCATAATAGAGATCGAGGCGGTTCTGCTGGTGCGGCTCAGGGGATTCAGATCAATGGTGATAACCCGTTTACCCATCTTCACAAGGGCCTCGGTCCTGTCTCCATCCTCAAGGGGAACAAAGACAGTATCGGCAATTAAGATTCCCTCCGAATCGACCCGCTTGCGTTCGCTGCCTATCTCCGGAATTTGACCTTGGCGGGCTTCATCGGTGCCGAGGATTTCTCTTGCCCCGGCCTTTTCCATTAGCTTTGTAATGGCCTCTATCCGCTCCCTGCTGCGGTAAAAAAGATTAATCTCCAGTTTTGCCCCGGTAGCTTCGGCAAGCTCGACCATCGCTTCGGGACAAAGAGCAGCAGCATTTCCATTTAGAGAAATGATCGGCCGCTCAGCAGTCAAAAGTGCCGCTGCCGCAGCCCTGATCGGTCCCAGCACACAGTCGGGAGTTTTTTCTCCTATCAAATAATCAAAGGCCTCTCCCCGCCCGTGGGCAATCAATCCTTCGGGGGCAAGGACCTTTGCATCGACCATATCGACAAGGTGTTCCCTCATCCGAATCGATTCATACCGGGGATGATCTTTCGGTAAAAATTCACTCATGGATAACACATCCTCCCTGTTTCGACGAGGTAGTGGTAAAAAGATACCCCTTTTCCTCGCTTCTGGAAAGAGCCTGCGCCTCTGCTTCGGCACTCTCCCTGTCGGGAAACAAGGCAAAGGCGGCATTCCCGAACATTAGCATTGCCGTAGGCGTCCCAATTGCGTCGAAGTGATCGAAAAGCCTGCGCACTTCGGGGGTAATGAGCCCTGAACGTTCATCAAAGGCCCTACTTGCCCAGAGAAAGGCTTCGAGCGTCGGAGTGCGAAGAAGATCTTCGATCAGCTTTTCACCGGTATCGTTGATACGTCGCCTGATATCGGGATCCGAGAGGGCGGAACTTGTCGAAATTTTACGATAGACGACGAAAAGAAGGTTGAGATCGCCGGAAATGGGTATCGATACCACCTCGCCTGTTCCGGGAGCCCCCGGTTTCCTGCGAATTTCAACACCGCCACAGAATTCACCAATGACCGTTCCGAGTCCTGTCTTACACAGGACTTCGGCGCGATGGGCCATTGTACCTGCCTCCTCTGCGGAGAGGGGAGAACCAAGGGCTCGGTTAAGAGCCAGCGCCAGGCTGAGAGCCCCTGCTCCGCTGCTTCCGAAGCCGCTGCCTTGCGGAATTTCGATCGAATGAGATATTTCTCTGATGACAACATCCTTCAAAAGGGCGGCATCTTGAAAGAGAGCGATGAGCCTCTTGCTTACCACAAGGTCGCTACGTTCTTCGCCGTTTGAACGGTAGATTGTCTTCTCCTCGGCACTGTCGCCTCCGGACTGTGAAGCGGAGGAGAGCGTGACCGTGGTCGTTACCCCTCTTGCAATGGAAAAACCGGCCCCGATCGAGCCCTTGCTGTCTATTGAATCCTCATCGTCCCGTATGGAAAAGAGTCCCGTTATATGTCCTGGGGAAAAAGCCTTTGCAGTAATCATAACCGGATCAACGATACTTCAGCAGGAGGGAAAAAGTCAATCGACAATCGATCGATACTGTGATATGAGATGTAGAGTGAGAAAATTCGGAAGCCTGCTTCTCATTATCCTGTTGTATGCTCTCTCCCTCGTTTCCGCCGATCCACTCTCTTTTGAACAAAAGAAGATTGCGGTGGGCGGGCGGGTCACGGGGTGCCTTGCCGCAAGGCTTGTACCGGCGTTCTGGTTTACCTCGCGCGACCGCTACCTCTACCGATATCGCGAGGGGGATGAGGCCCCTGTTCGATGCAGGCTTCCCGATAGGGCCGCTTCATCTCCGGTAGAAGGGGCCGAGGGGAAGATCTATCTTCTGCTGGAGGACGGCAGGCTTTTCGCGGCCACTCCCGGCTGTATCGGGGCCTGGTTCTTTCAAAACCCAAAGGGATTTCTTTCTCCCATGGCGGGGGAAGGGGACGGGACGCTCTACTTAGCGGGGAAAGGTGGAGGCCTTTTTGCCGTGGCCCATACCGGAAGGCTTCGCTGGTCTTTGCAGCTTCCCTCCCAGCCTCGGAGTGGACCGGTACTTGTACGAACCAAGACGGGGGAGAGACTCATCGTGGTCTCATGCGAGGGGCGTAGAAGCTATGCCTATGGTACCGACGGGGTCCTGCGATGGACCTTTCTCTCTGCCGGCGAGGTCCTTTTTCCCAAAAGCGATGGAAGGCGACTTTTTTTACCGACGGATGCGGGAACCATTACTGCGGTGGATGATAGCGGCGTTCTTATCTGGGAGCACCAACTGCCTGCTCTCGCGGCCGACTGTGCCGTCGATGTGAAACGGGGGCTGCTCTTTATCGCCGATAGGCTTGGCAATGTCACATGCCTCGATGCCACCTCAGGTACTGCTGTCTGGGAATTCCCTGCAGGTCGTGCCATCTTTTCCCTTGTGGTTCTTCCCGATTCTCATCCTGCGGAGAGGGAAAAAGAGGCAGCCCTTGCCATCTGTGCAGAGGCCGGCGGGATCGTCTTCACGGATGAAGCAGGCAGGGTTCTCAACCGGATTTCAACCCCTGCACCGGCGGCTCCTCTTTCGACGGATGGGCGAGGTCTTCTTCTCTTCGGGGGAAGTGATTGGCTTTTTCGCCTCTATCGTTTTTCTTCCGGTTCCTCAGCCTCTCAAGACGCCGAGGACGAGGGAGAACCGAAACCTCTTTTTTCGATAAAAGAGCCTCCCTTTGACTTTCATTATCTTCAATCCATTGCAAGCTCTGCAGATCGCAACGGCCAGGTCGCCGCTTTGGCGGAAATACAAGATCGACTTGAGTCCGGAAAACCAGATCGCGGCAGCTCCTATCTTCCTATACTGCTTCACTATTTTGCAAGCGCCGCCATTGATTCTCCGATCAGGGAGGGGGGAGCCCTTCGAAATGATTTTCCCACTCTCCGCATTACCGCCGTCAGGATGCTTGCTCGATACGGACATCCCTCTGCTTCCCGAGTCCTGTCACGTTTGATCCGGTATGAGTGGGATCCTTCGGTCCGTATTGCCGCCTATCACGCATTACGTACCCTGTTGGACGACCCGGAAGGCGATGCAAGGGCTGCGGTTCGGGACCGCTTGTCTTCGATGGTCAATAGTAGAAAGGATGAGCAGGAGGTCTCTGCCGCCAGCGATGCGCTTTTTTACCTCGCCGCCTACCATGGGGGTCTGGAAGAGAAGGATCTTGAGCTGTTGCTTGCCGTTGCCTACGGCCCCTTTGGAAGGGAAACGCGGTCATCGGTGCTGGATACCCTTCGACAGGGCGGAAAAAGACGATTATACTAAGAGAAAACATGGGGAAAAAGAAAAAGGAGTGTATGATGAAAGGATTTCCGCATCTGACGATGCGTTTTGTCGGTCTGGTAGTGGCCCTCTCGGCCGCACTCCTCCTACCGCTTTCGGCGCAGGAAGTGGCAACCGGTGAGCTTTTCACCGTCAAGGCCGGAAGTGTTGAGTTCCTGAACTACGAGGGGCCTCATCAGAAGATTGAGAGTGCCGGTCAGATTCGGGGAATAGGTGCGGCTATGGCCGAGGGGAGAAGTTCCTCCTATCTCGGAAAATATCGCATCATCTCGATAGTTCCGAGCTCTCCCGATGTGCTGGGTGCCGATATCGTTGAAATACTTGATGGGGCGCTTGTCGACCATATTGATAATGTGAGGCGCATCCTTTCCGGTTTTGTGGCCGCAAAGTACGGCTATGACCAGGAGAAGGCCGATACGATTGCGCTTTTTACCACCTACTATAATGCGGTTCACCGTGGTGATCTTGAATATGTTCGTTCCCGCTACACCGAGGCGGTCCTCTCCCGTTTGGATGAGAAGAAGATGGGAATCTCCACGAGCTACAAAGAGTGGCCGGGAAATACCCAGATGCTTATCCCTCTATCGCTGGATGGAACGGGGAGTGCCCGGATTTCCGCCGATACCGTAGGTGGGGATGAAGTTGTCCAGGAACTTCGAAGCGATGAATCGAAACAAGGGCTTGATGATCGGAAATCGATGGTGGAGTTGCGGGAAGATCAGCTTGAAGAAGATAAGGCAGCCACCGCAGAAGAGCGAAATCAGCTTGAAGAGGATACAGTTGATCTGCAGCAGAAACAAGAGGCTGCGGAGGCTCAGCAGGAGGAGATTGACCGTCGTCAGGACGAGGTTGCTTCGGCCCTTGAAGGGGCGGAACCTGGCAGTACAAAGGAGGCTGAGCTAAAGGGGCAGCAGGAGGAGCTGGCGAAGCAGGAAGAGCAGGTTCAGGCGGCCAAACAGGAGCTCGAAGAGCAGCAGCAGGCGCTGGATAAACAGGAAGAACAGGTTGCCGCCAAGGAGAAAGAGCAGGCCAGTCGGGAAGAGGCAATCGGGCAGGAGCGCGATCGGATTGCAGGGGATGAGCAAAAGACGATTGCAGAAGAGGAGGCTGCCGCCCGCCAAAGGGCCGCCGGTGCAACTGCTCCGGGGTTTACCTTTATGCATGTACGGGAGGAAAACGGGATTATCCTTTCCTCAATGGTTATCTACGACTCTGAAAGCGGAAAAGAGCGGGGACGCTCCGCTGTCAATGCCATTCGCGGTAGAAAAGTCTATCCTGTCTCGGGTGCTTATCTTGCCGTTGTCGGCATGGATGCCCCTCCCAAGGCTGTGAAGCTGATGCTCTTGAATAGTGATGATCTTTCCGTGTCTTCGGAAAGTGAACAGCATCTCTACGGAGAAAGCTGGGTGTTGTTAGACAATCAGCGTGCATATGTGGTGGCATCCTTTGACGGAATATGGAAGATAGCTGCCTTCGACAGTGGCAATCTGAGCTTGTTGGCACAGTCCGATGTTGAGGTTGACCCGAATACGGTCATTCAGAAAACAGGAAAGAATATCATTGTAGAAAGCCGGGATGGATCACTTCTGAAGCTCGATCCCGAGGGCCTTTCCGTGGTTCAATAGAAAAAGGGAACCGAAAAACATTTTACAGGGGACGGTCCTGCTTTTTGTCAGGCCGTTTCCTTTTTTTCTTTCGTCCATCCCCACCGAAAAGCATGGAGAAGAATCTCTTAATTGCATTCCATATTCTACGGAACACGGAGGGATGTTTCAGTTTGTCGAGACGATTGTAGCCATCGGCAAGTTCATCGGCCGCAAGGCTTCGACGGTGGAGATTTTCCTCGATCTCAAGCTCCAGCATCTGTATGTCCGTTTCGACATTGACAACCCTTGCTTCGATACTTCTCCAACCCAGGGCCTTTGCCGCCTCCAGGCGGCGGTGGCCAGCGATGAGCTCGCCGTCCTGGTTGACGACAATCGGATTCATAAGGCCGAAGGTCCTCAGGCTTTCCATAAGCGGTTTTAGATCTCCGAGTTCCTTTCTGATACGCTTTCCGATATAGATCTCTTCGATTTGCTTATTCATATTTCCCATCCACTCAACTTATTCAAGCAACGGATTGTAATCGGGGGTGTCGTTTCCTCCGCTTCCATCGTCGGAGAAATTGATGTCGGGAAGCGTTGAGCTGTCAAACAACGAGTCGCTTGTGTCTACATTAAAATCCTCGATGGTGAGAATATCTTGCAGATTACCAACCAATTCCTTATCCCGCTCCTGTTCAAAACTATGTATGGGGCAAAGCTGTTTTGGTTCCGTACCCGCAATAAAAACCTCTTCAATGGTATGGTCGCATAGTTTCGTGGGCAGCATTCCCGATTCGGCACAAACCCTGACGGTTACGATGCCTGAGGGCCTTTCAAACTCCTTTGGTTCGAGCCCCGCATGGACCTTTTTCATATATTCAGCCCAGATCGGTCCTGCGGCAGTTGCACCGGTGATCTCACGACCAAGAGAGTTGCCGGGAGTATCGAATCCAAGCCAGACTGCGGTGGTTATGTAGGGGCTGAATCCCACGGTCCAGGCATCACCCCAGTTCTGGGTGGTTCCTGTTTTTCCCGCCATGGGCATGCCGTCGAA